>CALKIU010000021.1 GCA_937995745.1 uncultured Bacillaceae bacterium
GATCTAACCCAATACAATAAATAACCCAACAAACAAAAAATACCCATAACGAACTGCGCTCAAACTGGGGCGAAAATACTGTTTCAAAAAAAGAACCACCGTATTCTATTTTTAACGGTGGTTCTACACTCATTGCTTCTCAATCTCAGCAAAGACAAAAGCAGGCGCTGTTTCGGTTCATTCTCATCCGGGCATTCCCGTTCAATTAGTTGCGGATGTGTGTTCTTCCGGATGATCGGATTCATCAGATGAATGATTCTCAGACTGTTCCTCCGGCTCATGTTCTTTTTCTTCCACTTCATACAATTCAAAAACCCGCACAAACTCTTCCATAATCATATCGATAGCCTTTAGCTCCCCGACTAAAACCGGGTTAATCGATTGCAATTCCGGCGTTTCAAGCTGCTTTTTCAACGTTTCGCGCTTTTGATTCAACATTTCCCAAAAGGCGATCGCTCTGCCGCGGCGAAAAGTCTTTGCACCGTGGCGATGGTGTTTGTGGCCCTTTTTGCGGCAACATTCCCCATGACCATGGTGATGTTCTCTGTTGCACTCCATTGAATGATGTTCTTGCATGTTTCTACCCCTTTCTTTTGTATACAAATGTATACGCACGCGTGCTTAAATTAATTGTATACATTTGTATACATTCTGTCAATTAGCGGGAGATTAAGTTTTCAATCCTATTTCGAACAAAAGAAAATTTGTTGTATTGAAAAAGGGAAAAACAGACGGTCCAAGTACCTATCCCTTGTCCCGCCCAAGCCTAAATAGGCCCTAAATATCCACACACTACCAGAGAAGGAAAAAACAGCCGGGATAATGAACCTGTCCCCCCGTCCCACTAAAAAATTTCTTTTTTGCGTAACAATTAATTTGGAAATTTGGTCTATTTTTATGAAAAAACTTTCTTATAATTTTAGTAGGTAGATTTTTTAATTTTGTGGCAATTCTTGCAGGCAGGAGTTTGCGGATCGATTTTTGCCAAGGAAAGGGAGGCGATATAGGGGAAGTGTTTCAAAAATTTTAAAAAGTTAGGGAGTTTTCTATGGGAAAGATATATAAGTTGTTAGTTGCCATCATTTTCTTTATTGTTGTTTTATCAGGTTGCGGCTCCGTGCCTGTAGGCAAAAACAGCGCCAGAGAGATAACGGATACCACTAAGAGCATCTTTTATACTAAATCCGCTTCTTTGCCCGAATATCCGGGTATGGAGATTGAAACGATTGTTTTTAAAGGCAGTAAATACGGATATTCTGTCAGGCTGCCGAAATTGCAAGCCGAACATTGGGACCGGGAAATGGACCGTTTGGCTGGCCGGGTCATTGACGATTTTCTAAAGCAAACGGAGAACCGGGCGGCATCGGAGCGAAATGACAAGCTTAGGATGGATGTCGATTTTCAAATTTATACTTTTTCCGAAAAATATGTATCTATCAAATTTGAACAATCCCTTACCTCTGCGGACGGGGAAGGGCGGAAGACGTTTTATACTTATAATTACGACCGAAACACAAATCAATTTATTCAACTGGCTGATTTTTTCAAAGACGGGGCCAATTATCTGAAAAAACTTGCCGATTTCACATCTCAAAAACTATCAAACAATGGCAAAATCAAAGAAATCATGTCAGAGGAACAGCTCAACAAGATGCTGGCATCAAAAGAGACTTTTGCCAATTTTCTGTTTAAAAATGAGCGGCTCATATTCCTGATTGAGGCGGGAAAAACCGGAGGGGCAACGACGGAGCCCATTGAAGTACCATTGACAAAATACGAATTGAGGGATGTTTTGAAAAAGGAAACAGCCCTCGGAATTGTCAATCCGCCGCCCAAACCGAAGCCCAATAACCCGAACAATAGCGCCAATCCGCTTGAGCCAGGCAAGAAATATGTGGCGTTGACGTTTGATGACGGTCCGTTTAAAACCGTGACCCCGAGGATCTTGGATACGCTGGCCAAATACAATGCCCGCGCGACTTTCTTTGTATTGGGTTTTCGCGCCAAAGAGCATCCGGAACTTTTAAAAAGGGCCGTCGCCGAAGGACATGAGATTGGGAGCCACTCTTATGGCCATCCGCGGTTCACGGAACTTTCCCCTGAAAAAATGGCAGAGGAACTGAGGAAAACAGATGAGGTAGTGGCTAATGCCACTGGAAAAGTCCCTGCAGTGTTTAGACCGCCATACGGGGAGTATAATGACACCGTCAAAGCCACGGTGAACAAACCGATTATAACTTGGTCCGTCGATACCCGCGACTGGGAACACCAAAATCCTGACATGATACTGGAAAGAGTTCAACAATTAGCAAAAAATGGTTCTATTATTTTAATGCATGATACGCTCCCGACGACGGCCGAAGGGCTGGAACTTGTTTTGCAATGGCTGTCTGAACAAGGATATGAGTTCGTGACGGTCAGCGAATTGTTGGGATTTACCGCAAATCCCGACCTGGCACAGCCCGGCAAGGTGTATAACTCAAGGTCTTAGTAACATAATATAATTATGGTTAACTAAATTTGCGCCAACTTGCTGAAATCAACACACGCCAAAGACCTTTGACGAACTCTTTCCATGATGACAAAAAAGGCTGCTTTTGATTTACATTTTCTGGCGATTGCTGGAAATTGCCGCTCGCAAAAAACAACGCATCCGCAAACTAAACGTTTGTTGTGCGGATGCGTTTCTATTTGAAAAAAGCCCAGTATGGACCGGAGGCTTTTTTAAACACATGGCCTTCCTCTATTTCCGGCAAGGGAGGATATTCTTCAGCATCCTGGCCGACCAATTGAAACCCGGAAATCCTAGAGCGGATGAGCGCTTGAAAACCTTTTTGCCATTCGGCCAACAACTTTTTTTCGGGAAGCAGATAACATGTCTCCTTGCAAAAGCAAGTTTCATTCCGGAATTGGTCCGAACGTTTTCCCTTTTTACCGTTACACATGATGTGTTTTGTCCATTTTCTTTCTAAACCGATCAATTTCATCAAACAATCGGCTCAAACCGATGAATATGAAAGCGGTCAAAAAAGCTGTTATGGCCATCCCTTTTGTTGTTATATATATGGGGATGAGAATATGTTCCGATATGTAGAAAATGGATAAAAAGAGTGAAAGGAACGTCATGACAAATGCCATCAAGCTAGTCATGAATTTCGGCAATTTCAACTTTAATGTGGCCGCTTTTAGGAAAAGCATAAAAATGGCCATATAAATGCAGGGCTAAAATACTGACTGTTAGTGAGAAGAGATACATTTCTGCCGGAAATTGAAACTTAATTTGGGGATCGAAATAGTCATTCATCCCATTTATCACCCAATAAATGATAAAACTTGGTAAGGAAAAACTCGCAAATAAGCATAGCCCGATTTGAAATCCGAGTAGAAGGAACGCCCCGGGTTTAGGGCTTTCCTCAATGTACCCTTTCTTGCTTAAAACCTTTAATATGATGATTCCGATGATCAGACTGGCCAAAAAGATAACGAATATGATTTGAAAAAGGGTCATGGTGAGTTGTCAAAAAACAAAAATTTATAATAGCGAGATCATGAATTTGGCCAGGCTGTCAGCTACATCTTTTGGTGCGCCGATTTTTTGCAAGGTTTTTGAAAATTGTTTTTCGGTCCATTTTTCCCCTTGATCCATCCAATCAGCCACTTTTTTGGAGTTTTTCCTGATCCAATCAGCCGTTTTTTTGCTAAAAGGTTTAATGGCTTGGGATAGAAGCCAACCGCCAGTTCGTAATGCGTTTTTGAAAGCTTTATAGGTCCACGGAACAGCTCCTTGAGTTTGAAAATGAGTTTCTTTGCCGCTTGTTTCCTTTAATATTGCCTTTGATGCTGATGAATTTGGCATGGGCGAATGAGGAGATGCAGCAGCAACCCCGTTGGCGCCAATGGTCGCCGTGAATAAAAAAAAAGACAAGGATAAGTTGTTTCACTTTTTAATCCCCCAAAATAGATTCCTGGGTCTATTATAACTACTTTTTTTTGCGGATTATTAAAATACTGCCAATTATTCATGAATATTTGTAAAATTGAGACATTCACTGCTTGAATGGCAAGTTTTTTAGCAAGTTTCTCCAGTACCAATCCTTCGATGGTGCCCGCAAAAAATACAGGAGGTTCAAGGCCTGAATGAACTGGTTGCGTCAATCGTGATAGATTCCTATTTACTTAATTTCTGAAAAGCCGCTCTGCCCGAAGGATTTTCTGCGCTGAATTGCGAATTTCCCAGCTAACTTTTTTGAAAATCGGCAAACTAATCATGAACAAAACTCAAACAAAACAACAATGGAGGAACACCATGACCAACAACAGCCAAAAAATCATTCCCCACTTATGGTTTGACAAAGAAGCCCATGATGCGGCGAAGTTTTACACAACCGTATTTCCTGAGTCAAAAATAACCAATATAAGGGAATTGAAAGACACGCCCGGAGGCGGCTCTGAAATCATTTCCTTCCAGTTGTGGCGGCGGCCATTCATGGCCATCAGCGCCGGCCCGTATTTCCAAATCAATCCGTCCATTTCCTTCATGGTGAATTTTGATTCGTCCCGGCTGGAGCGGGCCGCGGAACAATTGGAAGAAGTGTGGCATCGGCTCGCGGAAGGGGGCAGGGTGCTCATGCCTCTCGACTCTTATCCGTTCAGCCGGCGGTACGGTTGGGTGGAAGACAAGTATGGCCTGTCTTGGCAATTAATCTTAACGAACCCGGAAGGAGAAGAACGGCCGGAAATTATACCGTCATTTTTATTCACCGGGGAAGTGCACGGCAAAGCGGAAGAGGCGATCGATTTTTACGTGTCTGTTTTTAAGAATGCCAAAAAAGGCCACATCGCCCGCTATCCCAAAGGAATGGAACCGGATCAAGAAGGGAGCGTCATGTTTGCCGACTTTATGATAGAAAATCAATGGTTTGCCGCCATGGACAGCGGCCGGAATCATGATTTTCATTTCAACGAAGCCGTTTCTTTTATCGTTAACTGCGGTACACAAGAAGAAATCGATTATTACTGGAAAAAATTGTCCGCCGTACCCGAGTCTGAGCAATGCGGATGGCTGAAGGACAAATTCAGGGTTTCCTGGCAAATTGTGCCTGCGGAACTGGAGGAAATGATGGCCGCCTGCACAGCGGAACAAGCAAAACGGTTAAACGAGGCCATTTTTAAAATGAAAAAATTAGATCTGCCTGTCTTGCGAAAAGCGTACGAAGGATAAAGACGGAGCCCTAAAAGGGGCACAATCATGGGAAACAGGGGAGACAAAGAAATGAACAAGAATTCACAAGATGCAATTCAAAATCTTTACCGGCGGCTGATTTCTGCTTGGAATCATCGCGACGCCCGGGAAATGGCAGACCTATTTTCCGAACAGGGTGTGCAAATGGGTTTTGACGGAAGCATAGCGGCCGGGCGCGAGGAAATTTTCAATCATTTGGCAGCCAATCTTCGCGGATCATCCGACACCGCTGTTTCTCACAAAAGTGAAATCAGTCCGCATGTTGGGTGCTCATGCAGCGCTTTTGCACGCGATTGCCGGCATGATTCCTCCGGGAAAAGAAGACATGGAACCGGGGCTCACTCCCTGGCAGACCATGGTAGCGGTGAAGACGGCCGGAGTTTGGCGAATTGAACTTTTTCAAAATACCCCGGCCCAATTCCACGGGAGACCCGAGTTGGTCGAGGAAATGACCGCAGAGTTGCGGCAAGTGCTCAAACAGCTGTGATTGCCCCGTTTTGACAGCATTTATTTTCCGTAAAATAATTGCGGAGAACTATTGCCGGCACGTTGAAAAGGATGTCAAATCATCCTTGGTGCAAGTGCCGGTTTTTTTCCATGAAAGCCTGTCACTTTTTTAAAAATATCCGTGTCGCTCCCGAACATGTTTGCAAGTCTTCACCCGCCGGCGCAAAAAGGTTAACAAAATATTGAATGTAACAGAACGGACGTGAAAAAAGAACATTGCAGCAAAAACTCCATGAAAAAACTGTGCGCAACCATGAAAGAAAATACTTCTGCAGAGAAAAACAGCGATGGAATTGCGAAAGTTGCGGCATTGATTATATCAAATGAGAGTGTGCATGTTCTCTGAAAGAACATTTTGAAACGACGGCTCGAACAGATGGTGATGCTCCCTTCAATTGATTTATTCGGGCAATGGCATACTTGAAAATTATGGTGGGAAGGTACTGCCAAACAAAAAAATAGACAGAACGGTCCGAATTTCGATGTAGAAAAATTGGGTATGGCGCAACTATACGGACGCCTCTCTTGAATTCGCAGTTGAATCCAGGAAAGTGGCCACGGAACCGTCTGAAAACTTTGAAAAAGGCTGTGCGCCAAAAAAGTGAACATTGCAGATTTTTTTATTTTCAGGACAGCACAAAAATAAGAAAGTTCAAGCGAATTGGGTAAAATCCATATCCCGATTCGCTTTTTTTCCGGAAAAACATTGTTCCTTGATTGCAAGTTGGGGTGCACAAATGTGTTTTAACCGATCATTTGTAATAATATCCCCTAGCCGGAAAAAGTGGTTCTCACATTTAGTAGTGGAATATGGGGGAACGGGAAGCCGGAACTTAAAATCCTCCATGTCATTAGCAAAAATCGACTCCAAAGTGGTGAAAAATAGGATGTAAGTATGATAGATCCAATTGTCTGAATATTATACTCTTGGGTCATGTGATAAAAATGAAACAGCCCGATTCCTGTTTTATGAAGGTTTCCGATGAATGAAGAAGAGCGTCTATAAATCGGCCTGACGGACCAAGGAAATTTTTGAAGCAAACGGTTTCAGCCGGTCTTTACAAAAATCCGGGTGATCAAGGGGCTTTTATGAATTTGTTCGAGTGAAAGGGTGCCAAAAACGATACTAAGCCGATATCGGCATTCAAGCCGGAAAAATATAAAGGTCTTACCGGAAGGAAAAACAACTCTGCTGACCCTTGTTCTTTGGGAGACTTTCGAATAAAAACAAATGAAAAACTATGAAATCACCCGCCACGGCGCGAGTTTCACAGATACAAGGAACGCGGCAAAATATGGATAGTGTTATTCGGAAGAAACGTTCATCAATGTTCCATTCGCCGTGGTTCGCAACCTTGGATGATGAGGCTTTTTCAAAGACATTGGCGGAAAAGGACGTGTAATAAGAAAATGTATATCATCGCATTTCAAATTGAAATTTCCGACCATGAGAACAAGCAGATTTTAGAGGATTATTCATGGTGGCCCGAACTTGTCAAAAAAATCGCTTCCAAAGCAGACAAATTTGAGATCCGCTGCTGGCCCGACGAACCGGAAGCGATTGCCACAGGGCAGCGGTTCGGCAGACAAATCGAAAACAAGAGAACAACCGAAGCTGTATTCAAAGGCCCGATTACGGAAGCTTTTTTACAACACATTTGCCGTGATTATTTGGACGAAGCCGGTGCCCTTAAATGGTTTACCTTAAATCTTTATCGCGGAGAAGAAGGGCTCTTTCATTCAGGACATTACGGCAGCGAACCGGTCGTTTACGTAAAAACGAAAGAAGAAATGCAACAATTAAAAGAGTGGAGCAAACAGTACCCGGCCATCTGGCGGGTGGATGTGTATAAGCACCCTCAAAAGGAAGCAGGGCTTTAACTCTCCGGCCATTTACTCCATCCGGCAGATGGTTGCGTGGGAAACCGTTAGAAATTCTATATCAAAGTC
>CALKIU010000022.1 GCA_937995745.1 uncultured Bacillaceae bacterium
GATTAGCGATTTGGTGATGGCAACCCCTTCCTGCATGGAGCGGACCGGATCGTCCTTCAATTTTGCCATCCGTTCGCGGATTTCAGGCGCGATTTTGATGCCGGGCACCTCATTATGCAAATATTCGGCATTCCGGTGTCCGGTCAGGGGCATTAAGCCGATATAAATCGGGGCTTTCAAATGTTTTGTAGCTTCATATACTTCAATAATTTTTTCTTCAGAATAGACGGGCTGGGTAATAAAATAGTCCGCGCCGCACTTTATTTTCTTTTCCATCCGTTTAACCGCTTTTTCGATGGATTTGACATTGGGATTAAAAGCCGCTGCCACGGAAAAGACGCCTTTTTGGCCGAGGTCTTTTCCGGAGAAGGATAAACCTTCATTAAATTGTTTGATCATTTCAATTAACTCGAAAGATGTCAGATCGTAAACAGAAGAAGCTCCGGGGAAGTCGCCAATCCTCGCCGGATCGCCCGTAATGGCCAGCACATCGTGGAGGCCCAGTACATGCAGGCCCATCAGATGGGACTGCAAACCGATAATGTTTCGGTCCCGGCAGGTGATATGAATGACCGGCCGCAAACCGATCTTTGTTTTCGTCAAATATCCCAAGGCCGAATTGGAAATCCGCGGCGATGCCAGGGAATTATCCGCCAGCGTGATGGCATCAATGCCGGCTTTTTTCAATTCTCTGGCGCCTTCGAAAAATTTTTCCGTATGAAGTTTTCGGGGCGGATCCAGCTCGACAATGACAGACGGCCTTTGTTTGACAATGGTTTGCAAAGGCGGTTCAGTGCGAACGGGTTTTTTCGGTTTGACCACAACGGGCTCCTTAACTACTACTTTGACTTCTTTTTGAACGACAACCGGAGCGCCTTTCAGTTCGTCTGCCAGTGCTTTAATGTGGGCGGGGGTGGTCCCGCAGCAGCCGCCGATCAAGCGCACGCCCTGTTTCCGGAAAGCCTGGGCCGTATCCCGGAAGTATTCGGCGTTTTTTTCAAACTGGATTTTTCCGTCTTTGAATAACGGAAATCCTGCATTAGGATAGGCAGACAAATAGGCTTTTTTGGGAATGTTGACTTGTTCCAGGCTTTTTAACATATGATGGGGACCAAGGCGGCAGTTCAAACCGACCACGTCGGCGCCGAGACTTTCCAACCGTTCAAAAGCCTCGTTCAGCGGCGTTCTGTCTTGCAGGATGCCGATCTCTTGCAAAGTGACATGGGTGATAATCGGCAAATCTGTTTCTTTGCGGGCGATTTTCAGGACAGTTTCCAATTCTTCCAAATCGTAATAGGTTTCAAACAAAATGCCGTCCACATCTTCTTCCAGCAAGACAAACAACTGCTCCCTGACGCTCGCGATGATGTCCTCCAATGGAACGGTCAAGGGCCTTATGCCTCTGTTTCCGCCGATGGTTCCCAACACAAAAATTTCTTTGCCGGCAGCTTCCCTGGCAATTTTAACGGCTGCCCGGTTTATTTCTTTCACTTGATCTTCCAATCCGTACCGTTGCAGTTTATATGCATTGGCCGCGTATGTATTCGTCTGGATGACATCGGCACCGGCTTCGATGTAGGCCCTGTGGATGTTCAATATATCTTCAGAATGGGAAAGATTCAATTCTTCAAAACAAGTGCCCGTGCCGTAAGAGTAAAGCAGCGTTCCCATTGCACCGTCCGCTATTAAAATTTGATCTTTTAATTTTTCCAACAGAGTCATGATAGCTCCCTCCAGTTAACGCAAAGCTGCGCACACGTCGTAATATTAAGAACATTTTATCAAACAAACAGTTATTTTTCTTTCTTTTTTAAAAGGTATATCCGGCAAATTTTCCGTGTGCAAACTGTGCATGGTACGGGTCGGGAACGCTGCCGTTCTCGTCAATATTTCATCGCTTCCATCAGGGCCTGATTCAAATCCTTGATGAGGTCGGACGCATTTTCAATGCCCACAGAGAACCGCAACAGGCGATTGTCAACCCCGGTCGCCAGCCGGACGTCTTCGGGAATGTCGGCATGTGTCTGCGTTGCCGGGAAAGTGATAAAACTTTCCACTCCGCCAAGACTTTCGGCAAAAGTGATCAATTTTAAATTTTTCAAGAAAGGATTGACCCATTCTTCTTTTTGCAGACGGAATGAGAGCATGCCTCCGCGCCCGGGATAAAGTGTTTCCGTCACCGCTTCATGCCTGTTCAAGAATTTGATGATTTCCTTGGCGTTTTGTTCATGCTTTTCCATCCTCAAGGCCAATGTTTTCATCCCGCGGATTAACAGCCAGGAATCGAACGGGCTGAGGACGGCTCCGATGGAATTATGGTAGAATGCTATTTTTTCGCATAATTCTTTGCCTTTGGCGACAATAAGACCGGCGAGCAAATCGTTATGGCCTCCCAAATATTTTGTTGCGCTGTGAATGACTATATCGGCACCTTCCGTGAGCGGTTTTTGTATGTAGGGAGTGTAAAAAGTGTTATCCACGATTAATAACAGTCCGTGTTTGCGGGCGATTTCAGCCACCTTTCCAATATCGGTTTTTTCCATGAGCGGATTGGTCGGGGTTTCCAAAAAAATCGCCTTCGTCTTTTCGGTGATTTCCGTGCGGATTTGTTCCGGTTCTTCCGTTTGGAGGTATTTCACTTTCAACCCCCAATTTTCAACGGCTTTTTCCAGCAACCGGTATGTACCGCCATACAAATCGCGGGAAACGATCCATTCATCGCCTGTCCGGAAAAGGGAAAGCACGGTCATAATCGCCGCCATTCCCGAAGAACAGGCAAATCCTTGATCTCCTTCTTCCAGATCGGCAATGGCTTGTTCTACTATCTGTCTGGTCGGATTTCCCGTGCGAATATAATCATACCCGGTTGTTTCTCCGATGCCGCTGTGTCTGTAAGCAGTTGAAAAGTAAACCGGGGGATTGATCGCGCCGGTTTTTTCATCGGAACCGTTGCCGATTTGCACAAGTTTCGTTTCAATATTGTACATTGGCGACACTCCTTTAATTGATTTTTGCCGCAAGGCTTTTTTATTTTTTTTTGCCGGGACCGGAGCCGGCGGGAAGGTTTTCTTAAAAGTTTGAAAGATTGAGTGAGTTTTTCGCAAGAAGGATGATGGTGTACGGAGAGGCCGCTTGTGCCGGGTGTTTTTTGGCCCCCAGAAAACAAAAAAGTCTTCTAAGAAGAAGACTTTTGCGCAATTACAAGTCATCCTTCTTATCTTCCAAGTGGTTCCACTTGCCGGAATTAGCACCTTGTCATCGTCACGACAGGTTGCTGAGGCTTCATCGGGCCGGTCCCTCGACCTCTCTTGATAAGAATTTTCGTAAGTATTCAGTTTTCACTAACTTTACTATACTAAAGTTGTTATGTCAATAATAAAATGGAAAAACTGCATGATATATACAAACTTTGACAAAAAATAAAAATATCAAGGGCAGTTTGTACTAAAGATTCATGAAATCATCATATTTATGAGATAAGAAGTCAGAAAATTTAATTTATAATAATAATAGTGATAGCTATTGGAGGGAACGGTCATGCAATTAAGAGGCCAATTGCATCATTATTATTGTGAATGCAGGCAAAATGGGGGGAGTTGTGTGGGGATCAGAATTGAGTTGTTTGATTCCGGAAGCATTTTTCAAAAAGCCGATGTTTGCGGCCATCTGGATATGCCCTTTGCACCGATAGAAACCATCGAGTCCTACATAAAAGAAAAAAGGCATTACCCGTCCTCACCGGTTCTCCACAACAACAATCTGCCCGACTTGTAAAAATCAGACTGTCGTTCGTTTATTTTTTGAATTGCAACGAAGCAAATAAAAAAGGGCTGTCCGAAAAGGCACAGCGCTGTTATGCTTTTTCCGGCGGACTGTACGGTCCGGCGCAAGGGGAAATGTATGACAGCCCGAACGTTGCGATTTTGCATGCCGGAGAGGCTATTTTTTGAACGGCTTTAATCCCCGTCTTTTAATTTCATCTTTGAGAAGTTTAATCCATGCTTTGTCTTTGCCGGATTTTACCGCTTCCCGATAGGAAAAAATCAATTGTTCATTGCTCATGATTTTCAAATGAACATACCCCCCGGAAAAGGAAAGAGTTTCATTTATGTATATTGTAAAGATATTTGAAGTATTTTTCTATTTATTTATTAAAAATTTAATAAATTTTTAATATTTATTAAATAAATGTAACAGAGCGTTTTCGCTCTTTCCTGTAAACCGGTTGCAGTTTCTTGTTGCTAACGATTATAATAACGGTGGATGCGCAAAGCAGGAAGGAGCTGTAAAGATGAGACATTTGAAGTGGCATCAATCTCCCGTGATTAAAAAAGTAAAATGCCTGCATACGAATGCAAAAAAATATATTGTCAGCAATTCATTAACCCCGGGAAAAATATATGATGTGATTAATGAAACGGAAGAATTTTATTTTATTATTGATGACACCGGGAAAGTGGGAGGATTCTACAAGGATTATTTTGAAACCGTCCAGTAAGGGAGGACGGGCGGTTGTTTACTTTGAACCGGTGTATGAGGGAAGACGTATTTGCGGCAAATATTTTTAAAGAGGCGGGAAATTTTAAGGCTGGATGCCGGACGTGAAAAATTTTCCGCCGGTGCGCAGCGGTTCAAAAAACGCCTGTTGCATTAAGCGACAGGCGTTTTGTGTTACGCGGCCGGTTGTTTATAAAGTTCATTACCGTTTGAAAACATTCAGGCTTTATCAGGCTTGGTTTCTCCGGACGGAATTTGCGAAGTGCTGTAGAGCTTCCTTCCGATCATGGTCTGGAAAATGAGAAATATTCCGCCCACCGTCCAGTATAACGGAAGAGCAGCCGGGGCATTTAAGGAAATAAATACAATCATCATCGGGGAAATCAACCCCATAAATTTCATTTGTTCCCGGCTGGCTTCAGGCATAGTCCGCATCGACACTTTAAATTGGAGATAGTAAACGAGTCCCGCAATGGCCGTGAGAAGCAGATCGGGCTGTCCAAGGCTGAACCAGAGAAATGAATGGGAGGCAATTTCTTCCGAACGGATGATTGCGTAATAAAAGCCCATCAAGATCGGCATCTGGATAAGAATCGGCAAACAGCCCATCTGCAAAGGGTTGACATTATACTTTTTATATAATCCGAGCATTTCCTGTTGCAAACGCTGCTGCTCGGCCTGGTTTTTTGCTTTCTTCAATTTTTCCTGAATGGCTTCCATTTCCGGTTTTAATAAATCCATTTTTTCTTTCAGGCTTTGCTGGTTTTTGTACTGGCGCAGCATCAACGGCAAAAGCAATAATCGGATCAGCAGCGTAATAATGATGATCGACAAACCGTAGTTGCCGTTGAACATTTCGGCAATGCCCCGAATCAAACCGGTAAAAGGGTCAACAAAATATGTTTGAAAAAAACCGCCTTGTCCTTCCGCCGCATGGACCGTGCAACCGGCAAGAAGAACAGTGATCATTCCCGTGATGAGAACGGCCAAACTTTTTTTACTTAATTTCATTTCTTTTCCTCCGTACATATGAAGTATTATCCGTTCCGATAAGGTCGCATATAAACTGCTTCATCTGGTTTGCGGCGAGAAATGATACAGACCGCACTTGGCACCGGGGAAAAAGATATGTCCGTCCTCATCATCTTGGCGTTTTTCTTTTCTTTTCATACATTTTGCAATCCAAACAATGAGAAAATAGGGATGCCTGCTGCTAGCAGGGCTGAGCTCACTGACGAAGTGAATGCATGGTTGAACGGGCGGCCTTTCAAATAGCATTTGAGGCGGCTCAATATTTCGGTTCCGAATGAAGTTGAAAACAAAAGGAAGAAAAAAACCGATTAACATTGTATGTGCAGGAAGTTGGTTTAGTTCGGGAATCAGTTCGAACATGGGACATTCACCTCTTTTGCAGCGAGCACTTTTCGAGTATATAAGAAGAAACGGAAGAACGCAAGAAAAAAGACGGCCATACAAGCGTTTTAAAACGAGAAATGGGAAGGGGGCTTTTCTTTCGCAATTGCCAAAGTTTACCACGGACACTATTATAGAAAAAAAGGAATGAACTGTAAAATTTTTTGTCTCTTTTGTTATTTTTTATGAATAAATGGGACGAATATGCTATCATTTTGAAAAAAGGAGAAAGGTTGAACGGGACAATATTAACTGAAAATGGAGGAGAAAAGGATGAAAGCATTAATAAATGTTGACTATACGGTTGACTTTGTAACAGGCGCGCTGCCCTGCGGAGAGCCGGCGATCAAAATAGAGGATGAGATTGCAAAAATTACGGAAGAATTTATTTCCGGGGGAGATTATGTCGTTTTTGCCATCGATATTCATAAGGAAAACGATCCGTATCATCCGGAAACAGTCTTGTATCCGCCTCATAATATCGCCGGAACAGAAGGCCGCCAGCTGTACGGAAAACTAAGAGAAGTTTACGAGAAGTACAAAGACCGTGAGAATGTTTATTGGATGGACAAAACGAGATACAGCGCTTTTGCGGGAACGGATTTGGAAATCAAATTGCGGGAACGGGGAATCACGGAAGTGCATCTCGTCGGGGTATGCACGGACATATGCGTTTTGCACACGGCCATTGATTGCTATAATAAAGGATTCAAGATCTTTGTCCATGAAAATGCGGTCGCCAGTTTTAACGAGGCCGGACATGAGTGGGCGCTTAAACACTTTAAAGATTGTTTGAATGCAACGATTTTGTAAACCGGGCACAGAGTGTGCCCGCTATATTCCTTTAAAAGGAGATGGAAAAGAAATGACGCAACGTTATCCGGATGACAGCTATGCTTTGCACACCGACTTGTACCAGATCAACATGGCTCATGCCTATTGGGCGGACGGCATCCATAACCGCAAGGCCGTATTTGAGGTATATTTCCGCAAACTTCCCTTTGGCAACGGATATGCCATTTTTGCGGGATTGGAAAAGGTTATTGATTTTATCCAAAACTTCCAATTTACGGACAGCGATATTAAATATTTACGAAATGAAATCGGTTATCCGGAAGATTTTCTGGAGTACTTGAAAAATCTTCGTTTTACGGGTACGATTCGTTCGATGGTGGAAGGGGAGCTGTGTTTTGCCAATGAGCCCCTTTTAATGGTGGAAGCGCCGCTTGTGCAGGCTCAGCTGATTGAAACTCCCATACTGAACATTATCAATTTTCAAACGCTGATTGCCACAAAGGCTTCGCGCATCAAACAAGTGGTCGGGGAAGAGGGCGTATTGTCCGAATTCGGTTCAAGGAGGGCCCATGATTTTGACGCGGCCATTTGGGGCACAAGAGCGGCGTACATCGGCGGGTTTGATTCCACTTCCAACGTCCGAGCCGGGAAAATATTCGGCATTCCTGTCTCCGGCACGCACGCCCATTCGCTTGTCCAAGCCTATCGGGATGAATATACCGCGTTCCATAAATATGCCGAACGCCACAAAGACTGCATTTTCCTGGTAGATACTTATGACACACTCCGCTCAGGGGTGCCGAATGCGATACGCGTGGCCAAAGAACTGGGGGATAAGATCAATTTCATCGGCATTCGTCTTGACAGCGGGGATCTGGCCTACCTTTCCAAAAAAGCGCGCAAAATGCTCGATGAGGCCGGATTTCATGATGCCAAAATCATCGCTTCCAACAACCTTGACGAGTATACGATCATGAATTTAAAGGCGCAGGGGGCAAAAATCGATATTTGGGGCGTCGGTACAAAATTGATCACCGCATTTGATCAGCCTGCTCTTGGGGCGGTTTACAAAATGGCGGCGATCGAAAATGATAACGGGGAAATGGTCGATACGATAAAAATCAGCTCCAATCCGGAAAAAGTGTCCATACCCGGCCGGAAAAAAGTATACCGGATCATCAACACCGTTAACAATAAGTCGGAAGGGGACTACATCACCCTTTGGGACGAAGATCCGGAAAAAGAAGACCCGTTGAAAATGTTCCATCCCGTCCATACGTATATCAGCAAGTTTGTGACGAACTTTAAAGCGAAGGAGCTTCACAAAAACATCTTTGTCAATGGCAAACTCGTATATGAAAAACCGGATCTCAAGGAAATTCAAAATTATGCCAAGGAAAACCTCAAACTCCTTTGGGAGGAGTACAAGCGCTCGTTAAATCCGGCCGAATATCCGGTCGATTTAAGCCAGAAGTGCTGGGATAACCGCATGAAAAATATTGAAGCGGTGAAGAAAAAAATAGAAGAATAAATGAAGCGGTCAAGGCTCAGGAGGGATATTTTTGACAGACTTGCAGGAGAAAATCATGCGGCGTCTCCATGTAAAGCCGGTCATTGACCCGAAAGAAGAAATTAAGAAACGCATCCAATTTTTAAAAGATTATTTAAGAAAAACAGGCGCGAAAGGATTTGTCCTCGGTATAAGCGGGGGACAGGATTCCACTTTGGCCGGCAAACTGGCGCAATTGGCCGTTGAAGAACTCAGAGAGGAAGGGACGGATGCAAAATTTGTCGCCGTCCGCCTTCCGTACGGGGTTCAGCACGATGAAGAAGACGCCCGCAAAGCGATAGAATTTATCCGGCCTGATGAAGAATATGTTTTCAATATCAAAGAGGCCGTCGATGCCGTTAAAAAAGAATATGAAAGAATTTCCAAGGGCAAGGTTTTAAAAGACTATCACAAAGGAAACGTGAAAGCGAGAATGCGCATGATCGTCCAATATGTTTTTGGCGGCCAGGAAAATCTGCTCGTCATCGGCACCGATCATGCCGCCGAAGCGTTGACCGGTTTTTATACGAAATACGGCGACGGCGGGGCCGATCTCCTTCCGTTGGCCGGATTAACGAAAAGGCAGGGAGCCATGCTTCTGAAAGAATTGAATGCGGATGAAGCTCTCTATTTAAAAGTGCCGACGGCGGATTTGCTGGATGAAAAACCGGGCCAGGCGGACGAAGCGGAACTGGGAGTATCTTATGAAGTGATTGATGATTATTTGGAAGGAAAAGAAGTGCCTGAAGAAGCGGCGCAACTCATAGAAAAGAAGTATCTGGCTTCCGAACATAAACGGCAAACGCCGGCCACAATGTTTGATAACTGGTGGAAATAAGGCTTGCCGAGGCAAGGAAATGACCAATATGTGCCAACAACAGCGGTTTGGCAGACAGATTTCCCGGGAGCATCCGAGTTTGACAGATGTTATCATCAATAGGATGTAGTAGAAAGGCGGTCCGGTAACCTTCATTATAAGCAAATAGAGATGTCCCTTGTACATATGCAAACAAAAACAGCTGCCAAAAAGTCAGGAGCAATGGCTTTTGGCAGCTGTTTCATTTATTCAAAAAGAGGCATGTCCCCGGCCTTGCAAAAACAAAAGCAAGTGGAAAAACGTTTTGTTGTCCCCACTTGCTGGCATTCCGGCAATCATGATGAGATTTTTAGACCATCCCGGCCATTTGTTTGCGCTCTGTTTTCAGGAATGAAGTCAATATTTTTTTGGCCTTTTCCACTTGTTCATCGCTTGGCGGTTCAATTCCTTCTAACGGGTACGTCATTCCCAATGCTTCCCATTTATAAACGCCGAGTTTGTGGTAGGGGAGAACCTCTATTTTTTCCACATTATCAAGGGTCGCTATAAATTCGCCGAGCTTTGTTAAATCTTCTTCATCATCGGTAATGGAGGGGACAAGTACATGGCGAATCCATACGGGGATGTTTTGCTCTGACAGAAAGCGGGCAAATTCTAAAATATGTTTGTTTGACATCCCGGTAAGTTTTTTATGTTTTTCCGGATTGATGTGTTTTAAATCAAGCAAGATTAGATCCGTATAATCCAACAACTCTTTCAAGTTTTGCTGGAATTGCCCGGCCGTTGAAAAGCAGCCTCCGGACGTATCGATGCAAGTATGGACGCCCAGTTTCTTGCATTTTTTGAATAACTCAATCAAGAAAGGAATTTGCAATAAAGGTTCACCGCCGCTGACGGTTATTCCTCCGTTTGAGGCTTCTATAAATGGCAGATAGGATGTGAGTTCAGCGATAATATCGGAAACGGACATTTCTTTGCCGGTTCCTATTTTCCAAGTATCTGCGTTATGGCAATATTGGCAGCGAAGCAGGCACCCTTGCGTAAACACGACATATCTGATTCCGGGTCCGTCAACAGTTCCAAAACTTTCGGTAGAATGAATGTTTCCGATCATATATTTCACTCCAACTTGTACGGTAATTTTGGTAAAAAGAAGCGGCCGGAGAAACAGCCGCTTCTTTTTCTTCCGCCTGCTTTACATGGATTGGTGGAACGTACGGTTAATCACGTCAAGCTGTTGTTCTCTTGTCAGTTTAATGAAGTTAACAGCATAACCGGATACACGAATGGTAAGCTGCGGATATTTTTCCGGATGCTCCATGGCATCAAGCAAGGTGTCTCTGTTCAGGACGTTGACGTTCAAATGATGTCCTTCTTTTGTGACATAACCGTCCAACATGCTGACAAGATTGTTAATCCGACTGTCATCGTCTTTGCCCAAGGCGGCGGGAACAATGGTGAACGTATTGGAAATTCCGTCCATCGCATATTTGTAAGGAATTTTTGCCACCGATGAAAGGGAAGCCAGTGCGCCTTTCGTATCGCGGCCGTGCATCGGGTTTGCTCCCGGAGCAAGCGGTTCGCCGAGACGGCGTCCGTCAGGAGTGTTTCCTGTTTTCTTGCCGTACACAACGTTTGACGTAATGGTCAAGATGGACAAAGTGTGTACGGAATCGCGGTAAGTCTTATGCTTTTTCAATTTGGTCATGAAGCGTTTGACGACATCGACGGCAATGCTGTCCACACGTTCATCGTTGTTTCCGTATTTCGGGAAGTCGCCTTCCACTTCAAAGTCGACGGCAATGCCGTTTTCGTCGCGAATCGGCTTGACTTTCGCATATTTGATGGCGCTCAGAGAGTCGGCTACCACACTTAAACCGGCAATGCCCGTTGCCATCGTGCGGAGAATGTTTGTATCATGAAGAGCCATCTCAATGCTTTCATAGCAATACTTGTCATGCATATAATGAATGATATTCAACGTGTTGATATACAATCCGGCAAGCCAATCCATCGTCCTGTCGAATTTTTCCATTACTTCATCAAAGTCGAGCACTTCAGAAGTAATCGGTGCGTGCGGAGGACCGACTTGGACTTTTTTAATTTCGTCAACGTTTCCGTTGATGGCATAAAGCAGAGCTTTGGCCAGGTTCGCCCGGGCCCCGAAGAATTGCATTTGTTTTCCGATTTCCATGGCAGACACACAGCAAGCGATTCCGTAGTCGTCGCCGTAAATCGGGCGCATGATGT
>CALKIU010000023.1 GCA_937995745.1 uncultured Bacillaceae bacterium
GGGTATCTTCCATAGGCTGCAGCGTTGTCTTACCAATTAAAATTTTCGGGAAGATTTCAGTGCTGTGGACTTCATCTTCATTGAGAAGTTCTTCATACATTTTCTCCCCCGGCCGGAGACCGGTAAATTTGATGCCAATTTCATCAATTTCGTAACCGGACAGTTTAATTAAGTTCTTGGCTAAATCTACAATTTTTACCGGTTCGCCCATATCAAGAACAAAAATTTCCCCGCCCTGCGCCAAAGCCCCAGCCTGCATGACGAGCCGGGATGCTTCTGGAATTGTCATAAAATAACGTGTCATCTCCGGATGAGTGACGGTCACCGGACCGCCTTCTCGGATCTGCTTTTTGAAAAGTGGAATCACGCTTCCCCGGCTGCCGAGAACATTGCCGAAACGGACGGCGACAAATTTTGTTTGGCTGTGTTTCGCCATCTGCTGTATAATCATTTCCGCGATTCTCTTTGTCGAACCCATCACATTCGTAGGATTGACGGCCTTATCCGTGGACACTAGTACAAATACCCCTGCGCCAAAGGTATCCGCCGCTTCAGCCACATTTTTCGTACCGATGACGTTATTTTTCACAGCTTCTTTTGGATTGTACTCCATCAGTGGTACATGTTTATGGGCTGCTGCATGATATACCACATCCGGCCTGTGTTCTTCCATCACTTCAAAGATCCGTTCTCTGTCCTGGATGTCAGCAATAATCGGCACAATCTCAAAATTATCCTTATATTTATTCCGTAGTTCCATATCGATTTGATAGATCGAGTTTTCACCGTGTCCCAAGAGGAGGATTTTTCGGGGATTGAAATTGCATACTTGACGGCAAATTTCCGAACCGATTGAACCGCCGGCACCTGTCACGAGCACTGTTTTTCCCGTCAACTTTTTACGGATGCTTGCCGTATCCAGTTGCACCGGATCCCTGCCAAGAAGGTCTTCGATTTCTACATCCCGAAACTGGCTGACCGATACTTTTCCGAGGATGACATCTTCAATGAGCGGCATAATAACCGTCTTTGCTTTTGTTTTCACACATTCCTGATAAATTTTCTGGATTTGCGATCTTTTTAAAGAAGGAATGGCAATTATAATTTGCTCGACGTTATATTTCTCAACTACTTTCGGTATATCTTTTACCTTCCCGGCTACTGGGATGCCGTGGATTTGCAGTTTGTACTTTTTATCATCGTCATCGACATAAGCCACCGGTTCAATGCCGGTTTCAGGATTTTTAAACAGTTGTCTGGCAAGCATCGTTCCCGCTTCGCCGGCACCAACAATCAACGCCCTTTTCACATTCTTTTTCGGCTTTATATAATAATCGCGGACGAGCCGCCAGGAAAACCTTGAACCCCCGATAAGAAGAAGGTGCAGCATCCACGTGATCGCCAATGCCCGAAAATACACTTCTCCTAGCACAACTGCTTGTACGACCATTGTCGTGACAATGGACAACGTGACGGCTTTGGCAATGGCAAGAAGTTCTTTGACGCTGGCATAGGACCAGGCTTTATTATATAAATTATAGACTGCTGCAAATATATGATGACTGGCGAGCAAAACAATCGCTGTAAAGATTAAAAATTTATATTTAAAGATTTCCAATGACGGATTCAAGAGCAAAAAACTAAAATAAATAGCACACAAAACAATAAATGAGTCCATCACCGCAAACAAGGTGATTCTTTTTCTTTGATAAGACATCCCCTCATCCTCCTCTTGAACAAAGTGAGAGATAAATACCTCATGTTAATCCACGCCTTGACATGGCCTAACATGAAGTATCCATCTCGGTTGTTTCCGGCCGATTTTTTTATCTATACTCTAAAAGGATTCCTTCTAAAAGGAAAACACGTCATTTATATAATACTACAATAATAGGTATTTAGTCTTAGATTTTTTTAGAAAACCGGGCATCTAACCCGCCCTCACACCGCACCATCGACGACAAATGCGTCTAAGGTAGTAGTCCATACTACCCACAGCACGGCCGAGTGCCTCCGTTGATAACGGTGAGGAGACATTACCGATATACCGTTGTTTGTTGATATAATTTAATTGTTCTATATGTTCAAGCAGTTCTATGTCTCCTTAAGCCGGATGGGAAACACAGACCCTCCTGCTTGCACCGCTTTGTACTTTTCTTCATTTGAAGTTTCATGTATAGTAGCTTGGCCAATTACTCATTATCTCAGTGACTTCTTAACCGATCAAAAGCATTTTAGAACTTAAATTTTTATCCGATTTTCGGACAAATAAACTCTAGACCTATTGATTTTCTTAAATTTATTTCCTTTTTTAGTACAATTAAATGTAATAAATATGTAACGCAACTTATCCGGGTGTTTCATTGCTGCGATATGTCTGGTCTTAAAATATATTTATGATTCTGAGGCAATTCTATTTTTTAAACGAGAGCTGCTCTAAATCATATCCAGCAAAAGGGGTCGTTTCCAGCTTTTAACCAACCATTTACGTCCAAAGGACGAATGAGGGGAGCTGTCTGTTGCAAAACTAGCCGGCTCCCGCATCGTCTTTTTTTGTTATATATACGAATTGTCCCTTTAATCTGACTATTTCGACACACATTTGATAATATCACGCTTTTTTCGACATGTAAATATTAGTCACAATTCTTTACCAACTTAAAGAGCAAAATAGTCCTTTGTTTTTAGAAACCGTTCATTTTTTGCTTTTTCTAATAGGGAGAAAGAAACATTCAGGCGGATATAGGGGAATTCCCTTTAAGACTTTGTGCCGTATGCGTCGTAGTAATAATAGTAGCTGGATTGTGTCTGCCTTCTTTTATTCAGCACCACACCAAGAAACTTTCCTTTGGACGAAGCAAGAAGTTCTTTGCTCTTTACAGCCATATCCCGCTCCGTTTCCTCCGAAGAAACAACCAAAATCGATGCATCGCATTTATTGGCCAAAATTTGGGCATCCGTAACCGCGAGAATCGGCGGGCTGTCAAAAATAATTAAATCATAGTTTTCTTCCGCTTCGGCCAAAAATTCGTCCATCGCCTTCGAATCGAGCATTTCCGCCGGATTCGGAGGAATCGGCCCGCTCGGCAGGACATATAAATTTTCCTCCACGCCGTTTTCCACCGCTTCTTCCAAGGTCGTCTGCTTCAAAATCACACTGGACAGCCCTCTCGTATTCAGAAGACTGAATGTATGATGAACGGTCGGTTTGCGCATATCCGCATCAACCAAAAGCACTTTTTTTCCCTGTTGTGCAAATACCACAGCCAAATTGGCTGATGTCGTCGATTTCCCTTCACCGGGACCGGAGGAAGTAACAACAATCGTTTTTAAATCTCCATCCAGATAAGAAAACTGAATATTTGTACGGAGCGTCCTGTACTGCTCGGAGACAGGGGATTTCGGAAAATGTTTTGCTATTAACTTTCTCCGGTGATTCGTTTTTTTGCTTTTTTTCCGCCAAAGCTTCATAATGATTCACTCCTTAAGGCCGCTCTTCTGCTCCGCCTTGATTTCGCAGGGGTTTCTTTCCCGTCTGAATATTTGTCAATGTCCGTAATGACCCCGAGAACCGGCGCATCGAGATACTGTTCTACATCCTGCTCCGTTTTGATCGTGTTATCAAGAAACTCCAATAAGAATGCAAGTCCCACGCCCGCCATGAGGCCGACCACCATCGCGATGGCAATGTTCAAGAGAGGTTTGGGGCTGACAGGCTGCTGATTTTCTTTCACCTCTGCTTTTGCCAAAGGCTGAACATTATCCACTCTGAAAATCACAACCACTTCCCGCTGGAATACCTCTGTCGTCTTGTTGGCAATTTCTGCGGCCAGATACGGATCCGGATCCTGTACCTTCAGTGAAACAACTTGGGAATTGTTCGTATTTTCCACGGTAATTTTTTGTGCCAATGCCCCCGAAGACATGTTTAAATCCAGTTCTTCAATAACAATATCCAAAATGCGCGGGCTTTTGATGATTTCCCGGTATGACTCGATCAGAGACAGATTTGTTTGGATGTCACTGTTGTTGATCATCTGATCATTGTAGGACTTGTTGACAATAAACTGGGTTGTCGCCTGATAAATGGGGGTTATAAAAAAATAACTGATGACTGCCGCCACTGTAACTGCCGCCAGAGTAATACTCATGATCAAATTGAGCCGTTTGCGCAACGTTCCGAGCAGCTCCTGCAAACTGATTGTCTCTTCCATAATATTTTCAATAGCCTCCTAAATTCATATTGCAACCGCAAAATATTATATCACAATAACGATTAATGTGATTTTATATTATACTACTTTATTAAATCGGTGTTTTTATTCAACTCTTTTTATATTAAACTGGAATTACAGATTTTAAAGTACATATTCCGTAATTGTAAAATATTGACAGCACAAAACCCCTTGCCCATTGTCTTACACATCAGTCCATTATACGGGATATCGCCATTCTATTCTGCGATAATAATCACAAAACTTTTGGCGTTTTTTTGAAAAGTA
>CALKIU010000024.1 GCA_937995745.1 uncultured Bacillaceae bacterium
ACAAAAAGTGTCCTCCTGTCCCGATCTGGAAATAACTGGCTAGGACAACGAACCTGTCCCCCCGTCCCACCACCTCCGTCCCCCCTGGCTCTTTGTTTTCTGCCATTTTTTCCGTTCATTCCGCCGACCGATTCCTTTCGCATGTATTTTTGTGGTAAATTGATGTTAGGAAATGCTTAGCGGGGCGGAAGAAGCCGCGCTGTGTGCAGCGGAAAAGGCCCCGTAAACAAAAGGAGTACAAAGCGATGCAAACGATTTTTATCATTGAAGATGATGTGAAAATTGCCGAATATTTGCGGTCGTATATTGAGAAATACGGGTACCGGGTGGTCATGGCCCAAGATTTCACAAATATCGCCGCCGAGGTTCGCGAAATTATGCCCGATTTGGTATTACTGGATATCAACTTGCCGAGCTATGACGGTTTTTATTGGTGCCGGCAAATTCGCAAGGAATCCCTTTGTCCAATCATTTTTATTTCGGCGCGGACGGGTGAAATGGATCAAGTGATGGCGATTGAAAACGGCGGTGACGATTTTATCACAAAGCCGTTCCACCCCGATGTTGTGATGGCGAAAATCCGCAGCCAGTTGCGGCGCGCTTACGGGGAATATGCCGCCCGGCATGAGGAACGAGTGGTCACGCTCGAAGGACTCCGCCTTTATCCGGAACGTCTCGAACTGCATTTCCGTGGAAAAACGGCGCACTTGACGAAAAAAGAGGCCGACATCATCGAAAGTTTGCTCGAACGTTATCCGCGCATTGCCGGCAGGGAAGACTTGCTCGTGAAACTTTGGGATGACAGCACTTACGTCGACGAAAATACATTAAATGTAAATATTACCCGGGTTCGGAAAAAGTTTCGGGAGCTCGGCATCGAGGATGCTGTGGAAACGGTGCGCGGCGCCGGATACCGTCTCCGGATTACATGGAAAGAGGAAGAAAAATGAAACTGTTTGTTCGCGAGCATTTGTTGCTGATTGGCTTGCAGGCTGTTCAAGCCGTATTCATTCCGCTGTTATTTTGGCTTGACGGCTATCGGGGAACAGGAGTCATATTTTACGCCATTTTTCTGTCAATCGTTTTTCTGACGTCTTATTTAGTATACCGGTATCTCAGCAGAAGAAATTTTTACAAAAGGCTGGAACATCCGCCGGAAACTTTGGAAGAATCCTTGGAACCGTCGGGAAGCACTCCAATATCGGAAGCCCTCGACAGCCTTCTCCGCTCCCAATACCGGCTTCACCAAGAAAAATTGCACCGGGCAAAAACAAGGCAGGAAGAGCATCTGTTGTTCATCGATCGCTGGGTCCATCAAATGAAAACGCCCCTTTCCGTCATTGAATTGACGGCACAGACCCTCGATGAACCGCAATCGTCGAGCATCCGCGAAGAAACGGAGCGGATGAAGCACGGTTTGAACATGGTGCTTCACATGGCCAGGCTGAGGACGGTGGCCGAGGATTTTCGCGTGAAGCCTGTTCTTCTCTCGAAACTTGTTCAAGAGGTGAACGAGGAAAACAAGCGTTTTTACATCCGCAATGAAGTATTTCCCAGAGTCCTGAAAGAACGGCCGGGCATTACCGTTGCCAGCGACGAAAAATGGCTGTATTTCATCCTTTCCCAATTCGTGCACAACGCCGTGAAATATTCCGCCGGCAAGGCGAAGAACCTTGTCATTTCCATCTATGAACGTTCCGGAGAGGCCGTTCTGGAAGTGAAAGATTTCGGCATCGGAATCCCAGCCGCTGACAGAAAAAGGGTATTTCAAAAATTCTTTACCGGGGAAATAGGAAGAAAATATCGCGAATCAACAGGAATGGGACTGTATTTGGCAAAAGAAGCCGCCGACCGCCTTGAACACCGCCTTGAATTGGAATCGGAAACGGGCAAAGGGACGACAATCCGCATCATCTTCTCCAAAACGCAAAACCTTACACAGATGTAAGGTTCGCGAAAGCAAAATCGATAGTTTAATTTGCCGCTCTCCGTATATACTCCTATCAGAAGAAAAAAGAGAGGAGAACGGACATGCTTCAATTGCAAAACATCAGTAAAGTGTATGAAGGAAAAGTTCCATTCCGCGCTTTGACCGATATCAATTTGGAAGTGGAAAAAGGCGAGTTTGTCGCCATTATGGGTCCTTCCGGAAGCGGAAAAACAACCTTATTAAACATCATTTCCACCATCGACTCGCCGACAACCGGAACGGTTTTGCTGGATGGGAAGAATCCGCACCAACTCGGCAAAAATGAGTTGGCCCGGTTCCGCAGAAGAGAGCTCGGCTTTGTTTTCCAAGACTTCAATTTGCTGCATACTTTAACCGTCGAAGAAAACATCGTATTGCCGCTGACCCTCGACGGCGTGCGCGTTAAAGAAATGAAAGAGCGGGCGGAAAAAATTGCCGAAAGACTCGGGATATCTTCCATATTGAAAAAGCGGACATACGAAATCTCCGGGGGACAAGCCCAGCGAACGGCCATTGCCAGGGCCATCATCCATGGGCCGAAACTGTTGTTGGCCGATGAACCGACCGGCAATCTTGATTCGAAAGCTTCTAAAGATGTATTGGAGATGCTAGTTTCAATCAATAAGCAGGACAAAACGAGCGTATTGATGGTTACCCATGATCCGCAGGCGGCCAGTTATTCGGACCGGGTGATTTTCATCCGTGACGGGAAGCTGCATTCGGAAATCCACCGCGGGGAAAGCAGGCAGGCTTTCTTCCAGAGGATTATCGACATGCTTTCATTGATGGGAGGGGAAGGCCGTGACTTTTCGGCAGTTCGCGTTTAATCAAGTCATGCGGAATAAACGGCTGTATATGGCTTATTTTCTCAGCAGCCTGTTTACCGTCATGGTCTTCTTTACCTTTGCCATTTTTGCATTTCATCCCGCATTCCGTGACGGCGCCGTCCATCGCTACGTTTTGTTCGGGATGAGCGTGGCCGGGGGCATCATCTACGTATTTTCCTTCTTTTTTGTCCTGTATTCCATGAGCTCATTTTTGCATTCCCGAAAGAGAGAATTCGGTCTGCTAACGGTTCTCGGCGCTTCCAGCAGCCAAATTCGCCGTCTGGTGTTTTTGGAAAACATATTGATCGGTTTTCTTGCAACCGTTGGCGGGATTGTCACCGGCTTGATCTTTGCCAAAGCGATTCTTTTGATTGCCGAGAATGTGCTGATTATCGAGGAGTCGCTCGACTTTTATTTTCCGACGCTCGCCATCATCGTCACTTTTGTGAGTTTCATGATTCTCTTTTTCTGCATATCTTTGTTCGTCTCATTTGTGCTGCGGACAAATAAACTCATTCATTTGATTAAAAGTGACAAACTTTCCAAAGGTGAGCCGAAATCATCCCTGTGGCTGGCTGTCCTGGCGGCATTCCTGCTTCTCGCCGGCTACGGTACGGCACTGTATGTAAAAGGAATCCAAGTGGTACATGCGATGGTCCCGGTGATTGTCATTGTTATCATCGGAACTTATTTGCTGTTTACCCAATTGAGCGTGTATATCATCCGCCGCTTGAAAAGCAACAAAAACATCTTTTGGCGGAAGACCAATATGCTTCTGTTTTCCGATTTGTCCTTCCGCATGAAAGACAATGCGAGAACCTTTTTCCTTGTGGCGATCATTTCCACGGTCGCTTTCAGTGCCATCGGGTCCTTGTTCGGTTTCCATTCCTATTTGACGAAAGGCGTCAAAGAGGCCAATCCATATTCGTTTATTTATACCCCTTTACAAAGGACCGGCGAAAAAGAGATTTTGGAAGAAATCAAGCAAGTGGATGCGATTTTGCAAGAAGAACATGTTTCCGCGAAAAAAGAAACGGCCGTCTTTCATTATTTTGAGATGGCCGGCAGACACGGAGGCGTATTGATTGCCAAAGCATCTGATTATAACCGGTTTGCCGCTTTGCTTCATAAAGATCCGGTTTTTCCGAAAGAAGACGAAGCAATCATTGTGGAACAAAGCCATGTCATGATGTATCAGGGAAAAAAGGCAAGCGAAATTCTGCTGGAGAATCCCCTCCGGTTGGAAAACGGCCAAGTATTAAGGTTTAATCGCATCATAGAATCAGAAGTATTGCCGGAAGTCAACGGCTATTACATTGTGAATGATGAGATTTTTGATCAACTGGGCACCCCGCTGCGGTCGGAAATCAACGCCGTTTGGCAGGCTGCCGGGGGACAGAAGGAGCAGGTCATTGAAGCGGGAAGAAAATTGACGGAACAGCTCCCCATAAAAACATTTTCCATTGATTATGCGCTCTATGAAATCAATAAAGCGTACGGGCCCATCTTATTCATCGGCTTATTCATCGGCATTGTCTTTTTTGTTTCCGCGGGCAGCTTTCTCTACTTCCGGTTGTTCACCGACCTGGATGCGGACAAAGAAAAATTCCGGTCCGTTGCCAAAATCGGTTTGGCCTTTTCCGAGTTGAAAAAAGTTGTAAACAGGCAAACAGCCCTTCTCTTTTTCGCGCCCATTGCCGTTGCGCTCGTTCACGGAGCCGTAGCACTCACGGCCTTGTCGCGGATGTTCGATTACGACTTGACGGCCGAATCCGCATTCGTTTTGGGAAGCTTTGCCGTCATCCAAATCATATATTTCCTTATTGTCCGCTTTTTCTACCTTAAACAATTGAAAAAAGCTGTCGCTGTTTGAGAAAAGGGGACAGCGGGCCCAAGCCGCCGGCTTAACGGCCCTGAACCCCCGTCCCCTCCGTTTCTTCATCGCTCCGGTACTCCAAAATGTCTCCGTGTTGGCAATCCAAAGCTTTGCGAATGGCATCCAAAGTGGAAATGCGGATGCCTTTCTCTTTGCCGTTTCTCAGGATGGAAAGATTGGCGATGGCGGTGCCGACTTGTTCACATAACTCCGTCATCGTCATTTTCCTTTTGGCCGGCATTCCATCAAGTTTTTTTCTCCTCCGACCGTCCAGTCTTATTCCGTTTGAAAACCTTCCCTCGATGTTTCTCTTGCCTGATGAAAAAAGTTCCCAATCAAGGGAAAATGTTTAAAAATATCAGGGGATGGCCAATTTTCAGCATACAGAGCTTTCTACATGGGAAAAACTTTTTTTGCCAATGGCCGGGTTTTGCGGTTATGATCGCCTGTTTGGCAGAAAATAATCGAGAAAACCGGCAATCACATAAGGAGTGTGTTCATATTGGTTGGTGTAGAAATTGATATGGTTGTGAGCGACAGTTTAAAAGCGCTCGAATTATACGAAAAAATTTTTGACATTGAGCCCGTTGAAGTGACAGATTTTCCGCGTGGGGAAAATGAAGTGGTTTTCAACCTTTACGGGGTCCGCTTTCATATGTTGGACGAAAATCATGATTTTCAATTGTATGCCCCGAAACCTGATGATCCGAAGACTATATGGTTTAATATTCTCGTTCCCGATATCAAAGAAACATATGCGAAAGCGATGGATGCCGGTTGTTCCGAGATCCAGCCGGTGACAGAAATGGCTGACTACGGACTTTCCAACGCCATGTTTATGGATCCGTTCGGCTATATTTGGATGCTGCACCAAATCCATAGGGAAGTGAGTTTTGAAGAGCGCGTAAAACTTTGGGAAGAAAAAAGGGAAAGCTGATAGTTTCAAAAAACAAAAGCACCTCATGAAATACAAGGGACAGCATTTCATTGATTCATGACCTGACAATATCTTCTTTGCGGGATGTTGTCAGGTTTTTATTATACTGCCCGGTGGTTGAAAAAGACAGCCTATAAACAACATAAGGAAATTAAGAATAGAATTTAAGTTGCATAAAATTAAAGAAAATACGAAAAATTTGATATGATATTTGAAAAGGGAAACCGGGAGGGAACGAAATGAAAAAGGAAACGAAACTTTCGAAGGAACTCATAGACCTGTTGCAGGGCGAAAAAATTGTTTCTTTAATTACGTTGGACAAAGAGACGAATGAACCGGATTTATCCATGATTTCGTGGGTTGTGGCCCATCCGTCGGGCGAGTATATAGACTTTGCCGTCGGCCATAACGCCTCTTCCGCAGCTAACATTCAACAAAACCCCAAGGTCATCCTGGGAGTCATCGGAGCGGGCAGCTGCTATGCGATTAAGGGCACAGGAAAAGTTTCCGATGTAATTGAAAAGACAATCAAAGTGCGTGTCGTCCGGGTGGAAATTGAATCGGTGGAAGATGTCATGTTTTATGGCGGCAAAGTAACGGCAGAGCCCCGGTATGAAAAAACTTATAATCCGGCATTGGCTGAAAAATTGGACAAGGAAATTTACGGATTGTTGAAAGGGGAAGAAAAAGTTTTCGAATAATTCCGGCCGGCGCCGGATACCGCTTCGTGCTGAATCCAAAAGACGGACAAAACGCTGTTTTATAACGTGACAATTGTCGCCGGATTCAGCCTCCGGTCTGCAAAATGGGATGTTTTTAGCTGGTTTTCATACAAGAATATTCACCCTGCCTGTCTTCGGCAGGGTTTTTTTGTGTTTTTTTGTTATGTGTATTTAGCTTCACGAAATGTTCATGATTTTCGCTTCCGGTCCTTGCCAAAGAATGAAACTTTTTCGTTGAAAAAGTGTCTGTATAATTAAGGTAGTTTTGCCTCTGTTGGACATATACTATTTTTTGAATGTCTTTAATGAACGGAAAAAACGACTTTCTGGTCATGCGTGCAATTTTTTTAAAATAATTTTATAAAAAATGAAACTTTTTTTGGAATACGAAGTATAAGTAATTAGTCGATATTCGAAGGAGGAGATGGAGAATGAGCATTCTCGCCCGGTTTAAAGATATCATGTCGAGCAACATTCATGCGTTATTGGATAAAGCGGAAGATCCGGAAAAAATGATTGACCAATATTTGCGAAATCTGGACAAAGATTTGCGGAAAGTGAAGTCCGAAACAGCCACGGTGATGGCGGAAGAACAGAGGGCCAAGAGAGAATGGGAGGCATGCCGCGCCGATATGGAAAAGATGGAGCGGTATGCGATCAAAGCGTTGGAAGCAGGCAATGAAGATGATGCGAGAAAATTCCTCGAGCGGAAAGCTGTGCTAAAAGAAAAGTATGGCGAATTGGAAAAAGCCTATCAATTGGCGGCCTCCAATGCAACGCAAATGAGGCAAATGCACGATAAGCTCGTTTCGGATATTAAAGCACTTGAATCGCGTCGCAACATGCTGAAGGCGAAATGGTCTGTTGCGAAAACCCAGCAGAGACTGAACGAACTGGGAGCGCAAACGACAGCTTCGGGAAGCACAATCGCCGCTTTTAACCGCATGGAAGAAAAAGTGAATCAGGCTCTTGACAAGGCCAGGGCGATGGCAGAATTGAATAAGGGGCCGGAAGATGACATCGAAGAGCTGATGAAAAAATATGAT
>CALKIU010000025.1 GCA_937995745.1 uncultured Bacillaceae bacterium
ATTGAGAGGCTGCGGACAAATTCCGTGCGATGCACCTCTTCCCATGGCAATAAAGCTGCTCCTTTTGGAGCAGCTTTATGTTTACGGCATTTTCAATGGTTGGCAAATGATTTGCCGAACGTGGCGACATTTCCTGCCATGTTTCTCCTCCTGACATCTGAGTGTGAAAGTTTATATTCCGGGAAATGGCGCCGGCTTTAGCCCGATGGAAGTCCCGCCACTTCCGGGGTAAAAACAAGGAGGTTCCCTCCGTATGCGCTAAAATCTCCCGGAACGGAAAATGGCAAACAGAAGCCAGAGAAACATGAAAGAGGCGATCACGGCCCCGATTTCAATGATCGGTATCTCCCAAATTAATGTGGATTGCCGGACTATGGAAGAGCCGATAATAAGACCGGAACAAACGATGCTGAACGCAAGCAGAACGATGCTAAAAGAAATTTTATTGGATATTTGATTCAGTTTTTTTATCGCTGTATTTAAATCGACCGCGGAAATCTCCAGGCGCAGTTTGCCTTTTTTGGCCATGGATGTCACATCTTGCAATGTTTTCGGAAACTCCATGAATAGTTCTCCGTAGTCTCTTAACTGGTGGAAGGTCGTCTCCGCCAATCTTCTCGGGTGATAGTATTCTTTCATGATTTTTTCCGCATAAGGTTCAGCAAACTTCATCATGTTAAAATCAGGGTCGAGATGCGAAATGATTCCTTCGAGTGTCAATAATGTTTTCCCGAGTACGGTGAATTCCGTCGGCAGTTGAATATGATGCCGGAGGGTGATGCGGAACAAATCGTTGATGGCTTGTCCCATATGAAAATTTTTTAAAGGAATGTCATAATATTTGTCAATGATTCTTTCAATATCAAATTTCAATAATGTATAGTCAACGTCATCGGGAAACAAACCCATTTTGTGCAGGGCATCGATCACCATTTCAGTCTTGCCTTTTTTCAGTGCCAGAATCAAAGTTACAAATTGATATCTCAATTTCTGGCTCAAATGGCCAATCAGCCCAAAATCGATCAATCCGATCTTACCGTCAGCCATAACGACGACATTGCCGGGATGGGGGTCGCCATGAAAATATCCTCCGGAAAAGATTTGCTGAAACATGCATTCGGCAAAATCAGCGGCAATTTTTTTCCGCTCATAGCCCCTTACTGTTAATTTCTCATCGTCGTTTATGTTGATTCCATCGATAAACTCCATCGTCAGGATTTTTTTCGTCGTATAGTTCCAGTAGATCTTGGGGATTTTGACCGTTTTGCTTTTCACGAATTGATTTGCAACCTTTTCCGTATTTCTTCCTTCATTGGAAAAGTCCAGTTCAAGCATCAGTTTCCGTGAAAATTCTTCCACCAAGTCAAGAACACGATATGTTTTCGCCCAATCAAACTTGGCGTCCATCAGTTTGGCCAAATCAAGGAGAATTTCCAGGTCTGTTTCAATCACTTCCTTAATATCGGGACGCTGGATTTTGACGGCCACTTTTTGACCGGATCTTAATCTGGCTTTATGGACTTGGGCGATGGATGCGGAAGCGACAGGTTTTTCACTAAATTCGGAAAAAATCGCTTCAATATCGGCGCCAAGTTCTTTGCGTATAATATCTTCAACTACGGAAAAAGAAAAAGGAGGAACTTGTTTTTGCAGCTGTTCCAGTTCGCGGATAATGCTTTCGGGAAGCAAGTCCCGCCTTGTGCTGGCGATCTGCCCCAATTTGATGAAGGTTGTTCCTAAATCCTGGAACAAATTTCGCAGCCTTTCGCCGAGAGACCGCTGACTGATATCCGAAGGCTGTTCCGTTTTGCGAATGGAAATGGCAAAGGCTTCGGATAAGCCGAGATCTTTGATAAGATACCCGAAACCGTTGCGGAGAAAACCGTGCAGGATCTCCCGGTAACGCCGGGCATGTTTTAATCTTTTACCCAACATTCGTCAGATTCCTCCTCTGCCCGGAAAACAGACTACTTCAGCCTTTTTTCCAATTCCGCTACCCGTTCCTCCAATTTGCGGTATTCTTCCATTGTTACCAGATCGAATTCTTTCAACGCTTGCTGGACTTTTTCTTTTACTGTTTCATCCAAGTCTTTTTTTGCTTGCGTTCCCTTCTCCATTATTTTTTCTACCATTTCTTTGGATTCTTTCCTGGTGATTTCTCCTTTTTCGACTAATTCGTTGACCATTTTCTCAACTTGTTCTTTGCTAACCGCCATTAAACCGAAACCAAGCGTGATAAATTGATCAATCAAGTTTTTCATTTATCCATTCCTCCTTAAAACTATGCATCTACCTTCATTGTAAAACAGAATCTTACAAAAATGTCTGAAAGGAAAAGAAAAATATGTGAATTTAAAAAGGATATATATTGGATCTGTCCGTTAACAGCCAAAAGAAAGAGCGGCATCCGCAGCGAGGGAAAACAAAAAACGGCGGCTGTTGCCTGCCGGTTCAATAAATCTCGAGAAGATTGTATTTTTTTGCGAATTCAATCCAATCCCGTTTGTTTTTTGTGCCGAGTTTTTTGCTGATGTTTCTGCGGTGGTTTTCCACTGTACGCACGCTGATATTCATCTTATCGGCAATTTCTTTTTGTGTATAGCCTTGTACGGTGAGGATAAAGACTTCCTGTTCCCGGGGAGAAAACGGGGTTTCCCATATGGACTCATCCAGTTCCTCTTCATGAAAAACCTGCCCGTTGACGATTTTCTTGCCGTTGAGGATTTGTTGGATGGCTTTGATGATTTCCGCACTTCTCATTCGTTTGACAAGATAACCGTCCGCCCCCAAATGAAAAGCTTTTTTCTGATAATAGATATCGTCATACATGGTAAAGATGATTATTTTTGCTTTGGGAATGATTTTTCTTATTTCTTGCAAGGCTAGCAGACCGTCCAGTCCTTCGGGCATGGAGAGATCCAAAAGGACAAGATCAATGTCGTAGTTGAGGGCTTTTTGAATGGCCTCACGTCCGTCGGAAGCGTACAGAATCGAATGGACAGGAAAAGCATCTTTTAAAAGCTGGGCCAGACCGTCGCGGACAATTTCATGATCATCGACAATTAAAGCGTTCATTGGCATTCCCCCAGGTAGACATCATACATACAGATTTCTTCCCCAATACCTGATCGACAAACACAGATAACTGCTAGATTTCCATAAAGCCTTCGATTTTCGTCGGTCCGCCCGGATGGCTGGCAAAGATGATATCACCGGAAAACATTTTTACCCGTTCCCTCATATGTTGAAATCCGCGTCCATTGCCGTTTAGTTGTCTTTCATCAAAACCGGAACCGTTGTCAAAAATCTGAAAAAAGATTTTTCTGTCAAACGAACAAATAGTGATTTTGATTTCATCGGCTTTTCCGTGGCGGACAGCGTTGTTTACCGCTTCCTGGATAATGCGGAAAAGGTGGAGCCCTTCTCCGTTAAGAAATTGAATGTGCTCCGGAAGATGCAAATTTACGGAAAAATCGATGTTATAAATTTCTTTCCAAACCTTAACGGCCGAGCATAGAGAGGATGAAAAACCGGGAACATCGGAAAGATGCGGCCGCAATTGGGCCGTCATATTTTTAACCGAATCCAACGTTTTTTCCATCGCTTTGAGCATAGTATCCAATTTTTGCTGAAACTCTGGTTTATCGCTGTAACGTTTAATGTTTTCAAGGCCTAGCAGCAAGCTGTAAATGTTTTGGCCGACTTGATCATGAAGTTCACGGGCTATGCGCCTGCGCTCTGTTTCCTCGGCAAGCATGATTTCCCTGATGAGGGACTCCCGGGTATTGGCTGGGTTGTCTCCCATGTTTTTGTCAGGATGCCGGATCATTACAACATTGCATAATTCCCCGTTGAATTCCATTTTTTGCATCGTCATTTCAAATTCTGATTTTCGATTCAGATAATTCGGCAGCCAGGCGCGAAAACCGGTTATCCGGTTGTTCCGGGCGAGAAGGCATTTTTCTCTATGTTCGGCCTCTTCCTGCTGCCGGCAATAGCTGCAATACGGCACCCTTACTCCTGCTGCCCAACCCGTCATCAGATAGGCCTTTTTATTCAGGTAGATGATCTTGCGATGTTTATTCATTACAATAATGCCTTCTTGAAAGTCATCCACCAACCTGGCAAAATCTTGCGCATTCATAGTTATCACCGGATAATAAGCATGACAAATGGTTTCATGTACATGTTTGGAAAAGTCCTTTATTTTGGCAAAAAGAATAAATAAAAGCACCAATAGGATTTTCCATCATATTATGTAAAAATAAGAAGAGTCAATATTTTCTATATTCAATATACAATAATTTTAATGTAAAGATGTGAAAAATGAATGAATTTTAACAAGAAATTAGGCCGTTTTTCCCGGTATAAAAGAAATGTTTGTGAAAAAAGCTTGAGAAAATAATCGAACGTACGGCGGGTTTTATTTTTTATGCGTGAAAAGATTTAAAAAAGATGGGAGGAGCAGAAAAGGGGTGCGGAATCAAAAGCCGGAGGACTTTTATCCGAGTCCTCCGGCACAATACGTTAATTTGCTTTTGCTCTCGGCGGGAAATGGACTACTTTTAATATTTTTAATCCAAGCATGGCAAAACGGAAGAGTTGGTACAATTTAAATTGTCTGGCGAAAAGAGTTCTTTTTGTCGGCATCATTTCATTTGTTTTTTGCATGATACATACCTCCAGAAAGTTTTGTTTTTCTGCCATTATTCAGGAATAATCGACCAGCCCGGATTTCCTTTCATTTTGTAGATGAACATTGAGTGCAGCATGCGTTTCATCCAAGCACCGGATAGTCCGATTTCCATTGATGTTGCTTTCAAGTCGCGGCCGAATTCAGGGAATCTCTCATAGTCCGGAACAGTCGGGTAAATAATCATGGATGCCGCGGCTCCGTGCATGACCGACTTGCCAACGGAAGCAATACATGCACTCGGCATATCCGCCATGGATGCATGGTGGCTTGGCTCTTTGCCTTTAATCATGTCAACCACGTTCAGGGCAACCGCTTTGCCGATGATTCCGGAAGCCATTCCCGTCCGCGGAAGTGATGCGGTAATCACTGTGCCGTTCTTTGTTGTATGCGGCTTTGATACGGAACCGACCGGTGCGAAAGCGATTCCGGCTGCAAAGATGTTTTTATAGTGCGGTGATTGATAGATTTTCGGCCAGTCGGAAGCTTTCAGCTCTTCCCAAGACTTTCCGTAATTTCCGTCCACAAGCATAAATCCGGCCGGATTGGTCATTTTTGATGTGATATCATTGCCGTCTTTATCGATGTATTTGATTTTGACGCCTTTAAACTGCGGGATAAGCATGGCGAAATCGAATTCTGTTTCTCCGAATTCACCTTCGTAGTTTTCCCAGTACACTTTGCCGTTTTCTACTTTTTTCACGGCTGTTTGGATTTGATACTGGATGTCTCTTTCGGCGAAGAGAGATTTGACGAATTGTTCGGATTTCATCACGTATCCGTGCTTTTTCGCCCGGATTCCCCCCATGCCAAAATCGCCGAGTGCCGGTTCATTGGACATCCACATAATGGTGGCTTTATCTCTTAATCCCCGTTCAACGAGATCGTTATGGATGTTAGTGATGTATTCGAAAGCTGCACCTTGGCATGTCGCCAGCGGGTGTCCGGTACCGACAAGAATTTTTACGTGCTCGCCTTTTTCCATTCTCTTCACTTGTTCAAGATATGCGTCACGGGCCAATTTGGCGTGATGGATATTACAAATGGAGTGCGAGTTGCCCGCATCGGGGCCCAAACCTTCCGTGCCTTCGAAGTTCAGGTAGGGGCCTGTCGCATTGATTAAATAATCGTATTGAACTTTTGTTTTTTCGCCGTCTTTCGTTTCGACAACGACGTATTGATCATCTGTGTAGACTTCTCTGGCCCATCCTTGAATGAAATCGATTCCATGTTTTTCAAAAACCGGAGCCAGTTCAAATTGCGTTTTTTCCGGAGCCATTTGTCCGACGCCGACCCAAACGAGGGACGGAATGTACGTGAATCTTGGCCAGCCGCTGATAACGGTTACAGAATGTTCTTGACCGAGCTCCTTTTTAAGATAAAGCGCTGCGGTTTGGCCGGCAAAACCTGCACCGAGTACAACAACATTTGCCATTTTTTATCTCCCCTCATTCCCATTAAAGTTAGTAATAATTACACTGTACAAATGTTAAATAATTACCAAAACAGAAATCTACCATACCGGGTAGGGTATACAAGTGTCCGTTTTGGGTTGATGAATCACCAATTCATCTTCTACTTTTAAAATAGCACGTTTTTTAAAATAATAAAGATTTTTGATTAAGAAGTTATATAAATAGGGATAAACACCTAATTGAAGTGTAAATATTGAACATTTCATGAAAAGATGGCATAATGTTATCAAAAATACCCCACGGGGTATAGTGAAAAGGAGAGGTGGTTTTAATGAGAAGGAATCTTAGAGAGAATTACAATCCCTTGTACTTTTTGGCATCTTTGGGCTCAGGAGGGTTGGCCGTTTCCTTCTTTATGTATTTTATGTTTATGGTTGACCATCCGGGAAGGCCGATGGCGAACTTCGAACATGTTTTCCCCATTTTCACGGGAGACAACATGTTGGCAAAAGTATTGGCAGCTGCTGCCATTGCCGGAATCATCTTTTTTGCGTATAAGCATTTCCGCCTGTTGTTCTGGAATATAAAAGAATATTCATTATACAGGAAAACGGAAGCTTATCAAAAATTGCGGAAAACACCGGGTGAAATTTCTTTGATGGCGATCCCGTTAACTCTTGCCATGACGATCAACGTACTTTTTATTTTGGGAGGCCTGTTCATCCCCAACCTTTGGAGTTACGTTGAGTATGCATTTCCGTTCGCCTTGGCGGCATTCCTTGCGGTAGGCATTTATGCCCTTGTGATTTTTAAAAATTATTTTACCCGATTTATTATAAGTGGTGACACAAGTTTTGTAAATGGCAATAATTTGAGCCACATGATTGCTGTGTTTGCTTTCGGGATGATCGCTGTCGGCTTCGGAGCTCCGGCGGCCATGAGCAAAACGGTGGCAGTCTCCGTGATTGGAACTGTTCTTTCCATTTTCTTTGCGACGTTAGCTGTCGGCTTAATGATTTTAAAATTGATCCTTGGTGTAAGAGCGATTTTTGACAAAGGAATCGATAAAGGAGCAGCTCCGAGTCTTTGGCTGGCCATCCCAATCTTTACGTTGTTCGGAATTGCCATCGTACGGCTCTATAATGGAATCAATCATAATCTCTTGCATAATGCGGAGCCGTCCACTTTGCCGCTCATGATTATTTTGACGATGTTGGTTTCTTTGCAAATCGCGTTCGGGCTCATCGGTTATGTGGTTATGAAGAAAATTGGTTATTTCAGAGATTTCATTCACGGTGAAGAAAAGAGTCCGGGAAGCTTTTCATTAATTTGTCCGGGAGTCGCTTTCTTTGTCCTCGGAATGTTCTGGATTCATATGGGCTTTACGAAAACAGGAATTCTTTCCATGTTTTCACCGGTCTATTTCCTCATGTTGATCCCGTTTGTTTACGTACAGTTTATCACGATGCAAACGGTATTCCGTTTAAATAAAAAGCTTCTCCTCGAGCCGAAAGCAAGCAGCGTCCACCAGTATCAAATGGCTGCTGCCACAAGGAGAATTACAAAATAAGAAACGAGGATCCTGCCGGAATAAGAGGCAGGATCCTTTTTTACGCGCTAAAGCATACAGAACTAACTTGTACATTTGTTTTTATAAGCTCAAGCCCGTTCAGCCCGTTCTTCGAAGAGACGGATAATTTCTATGATGACTTGAACGGCTTTGATCATATTGTCAACAGAAATAAATTCATATTTGCCGTGAAAGTTTTCTCCGCCGGTGAAAATATTGGGGGTTGGAATCCCCATAAATGAAAGCTGCGAGCCGTCCGTGCCTCCGCGGATGGGTTCAACCACGGGAACGATGCCCAAATTCCCCATGGCGTCGCGGGCGATATCGACTATTTCCTTCACGGGCTCAATTTTTTCTCTCATATTGTAATATTGATCGTACATGTCGAGGCGGATGCGCTCATCACCGTATTTTTCCTTCAGTGTTTGCACAATTTTTTCAATGAGCGCTTTGCGGCCATTAAATTTTTCCCGGTCGTGGTCGCGGATAATGTAGTGCAAACTTGTTTCTTCCACATCCCCGTTGATTGAAAGCAAATGATAGAAGCCTTCGTAGCCTTCCGTATACTCGGGCGCCTCTTTTTCCGGAAGCATACTGTGAAATTCCATGGCGATTTTTGCCGCATGAACCATTTTGCCTTTCGCCGTTCCCGGATGAATGTTTGTTCCTTTGAACGTGATTTTGGCCGCGGCCGCATTAAAGCTTTCGTATTGCAGTTCTCCGAGCGGACCGCCGTCGACGGTGTAAGCGTACTTGGCGCCAAAACGCTGGACATCAAATTTGTCGGGGCCGCGGCCGATTTCTTCGTCCGGCGTGAAAGCGACCCGCACTTTTCCGTGTTTGATTTCCGGGTGACGGATTAAATGGTTCATCGCCGTCATGATTTCGGCAATGCCCGCTTTGTCGTCCGCGCCGAGGAGGGTGGTTCCGTCCGTCGTGATTAAAGTGTGGCCTATGTAGTTGGCAAGATTGGGGAAATCCCGCGGCGACAGGATGATTTGCTTTTGTTTGTTGAGCACGATGTCTTTGCCGTCATAATTTTCCACAATCTGCGGGCGGACATTGGCGCCGGTAAAATCGGTGGCCGTATCGAGATGGGCCAAAAAGCCGATTACCGGGACATTTTTGTCCGTATTGGCAGGAAGGGTGGCCATGACATAGCCGTTTTCGTCCATTGTGACGTCTTCCATGCCGATCTCTTTTAATTCTTTGACCAATTGTTTTGCCAGCACAAGTTGCCCCGGGGTGGAAGGGCAATCCGGGTTCTTTTCATCCGATTGGGTATCAATTTTTACATATGAAGTGAATCGTTCGATCAGTTCATTTTTCATACGTTGTCATCTCCTTCGCAAATATACTTCATCTTAACATATTTAAGGAGCAAATGAGAGCGGAGACAGACTTGCATCCGGCGGGAGGCCGGCACGAAGCCTCCGGTCTATATGGGAAGGGAAAATGACGGTGGATGAGAAGCATATGCACAATGATAACTTATAAAGAGAAAGTTTATTTTTATGCAAAACCCCGTTACAATGCAAAAATTTTACAGCGCCATTTAATGGCGGGCGCTGACACCGCGGCGATTGTTGCCGCATGACGCAACAAAAAAGATGGAGAGTGGGCCGGAATTTTTTGTGCAATAATAAGTATTGCTCATTTTGTTTTTCATGTGGTTTTCGATTAAAGTCCGAAACCGGCGGGAAAGAAGTCATTTCGCTTTAATATAACCCGTATGATAAAAAAGAAATTTATCAGGCAGATTTTTTAGAAAAATAAAGCACGGCATAGAAAGATGGCGGCATGGGGCAGGAAAAACAGCCGTATAACGCAGTTTAGAAGGCTTTTAATATCAAATAAGGGACTACCGTTTGAGTTTTAAATATATTATGATAAATATATAAAAAAACAAAGGAGCCGTTTTTTTATGAAAAGTCAAGACATAACCGTCACTTACACCACGTCGCCCAAACCAAAAGTACCGGACGACCAACTCATTTTCGGCAGAACTTTTACAGATCATATGTTTGTAATGGATTACAAAAAGGGTGTGGGTTGGTATAATCCGCGCATCGTTCCTTACCAGCCTTTGACATTGGATCCTTCGGCGGCGATTTTCCATTACGCCCAATCGGTTTTTGAAGGAATGAAAGCTTATAAATCCCAAGATGGAAGAATTCTCTTGTTCAGACCGGAAAAAAACTTTGAAAGATTGAATAAATCGAATGAACGCATGTGCATTCCCCGGGTGGACGAGGAGTTTTTGCTCGAGGCCCTGAAAAAATTGGTCGCCATCGATAAAGACTGGATTCCTTCATCGGAGGGAACGTCTCTTTACATACGTCCGTTTATTATTGCGATGGATTCGTATTTGGGCGTTTCCCCGGCGGAAGAGTACAGGCTGATGATTATTATGTCGCCGGTCGGCGCTTATTATAAAGAAGGACTCAATCCGGTCAGCATTTATGTCGAAGACCAGTACGTGCGCGCAGCTCCCGGAGGAACGGGAACCGTTAAAACCGGAGGAAATTATGCCGCCAGCCTGAAAGCCCAGGAAGAAGCGGAAGCAAAAGGTTATACGCAAGTATTGTGGCTGGATGCGAAGGAAAACAAGTACATTGAAGAAGTTGGCAGCATGAACATCTTCTTCAAAATTAACGGGGAAGTCGTCACGCCGAAGCTGAATGACAGCATTTTGCCGGGAATTACAAGAAGATCAACCATAGAACTGTTAAAATACTGGGGCGTTCCGGTCGTCGAAAAACAAATTTCCATCGATGAAGTTTTTGCCGCATATGAGGCAGGGCAATTGGAAGAAGTATTTGGAACCGGTACGGCGGCTGTCATTTCTCCGGTCGGCAAATTAGGCTGGAGGGATCGTGTAGCCATTATCAATGAAGGAAAAACAGGAGAATTGTCAAAAAAATTGTACGATACGTTGACAGGCATTCAAACGGGCAAAGTGGAAGACCCGTTCGGCTGGGTCGTGGAAGTAAATGTCGAAGAAGTGCTCGCTTGAATAAAAATATTTGGAACGGGAGACTTTGTTTGAATGATCATTGATCAGACAAACGAAGTCTCCCTTTTTTCATCATTTTTGGCTGTGGTTTTCGTTTTGGACAAATGTTTGGTTGGAAAACATTTTCAAAAACAATTTGGCCGGCATGGACAAAGTTTTCTTTTCATTGTAGACAAGATAGAAATATCGTTCATCGTCAAAACCTTCAATCGGATGGATTTGCACGAGGGGGTTATCCGCGTATTCTGTTGCGGCAATCTCCGAAATAATGGAAACGCCGACTCCCTGCTTGACGAGTTCAATCAAAGTTTCCCCGCTGTCTGTGTAAGCAACAATATTTAAATCGCTTTCCTTCATCCCGTGTTTGCGGAAAAATTTTTCCAGCATGGCTTTGGTTCCCGAATTTGCATATCTCATGATGAAAGGATATTGGCTGAGATTTTCCGCTGTCACCGGAGTTTGAATTTGAAATTCCTTTCCCGCAAACAGAACGAGCTTTTCTTTTAAGAGGGGGATATAACGGAGTCTCTCATTGCCGTATTTTTCCCCCAGGATCCCTAAATCCACCGTTCCGTTCAAGACGTGTTCCGCCACTGATTTGGAGGGCCGTTCGTGAATGGAAAAGGTTACCTGTGAATAGCGGTCGCGGAACTTTTTAATCATTTTTGGAACGATACATTGGGCCGGGACGGAACTTACCCCGATGCGGATGACCCCGCCAATGCTATCCGCGCTTTTCTTTATGTCGAGAAGCGCTTCGTCTCTCAATTGGAGCAATTTTAGCGCCCAATCATAGAGGCGCTCTCCGTAGGGAGTTAAAATATTTTCCCTGCCCAGCCGGTCGAACAGAGGCACGCCTAAATATTTTTCCAAAGACTGAATATGGGAGCTGACGGTCGATTGGCTTAAATACAAGGCTTCAGCGGCCTTCGAAAAACTTTTTTGTTCTACGACTTTTGTAAAGATGTAAAGTTGATGAAGTTCCATGATTACTCTCCACCCGTAAAATTGTGTAAACAGTGTGTTTCCCGCCTGCAATGGACCATTTTAGCACCTTTTTTCGGTGTTCAGAAGAACTTTTTTTATAAAGCGACACGGTTGGTTTTCTTTATTATACTAAACGATTTCGATCAAAACGTATATAAGGGGTCTTTTTAGAGTTGGCCGGAAAAAGCCGCGAATTCGGCTATTTGATTTGCCGGGGCTTTTATGGCCAGAAAAGGAAAAATAACTATATTTCCATAGATGATTTCATTTTTGAAAAGTTTTTCGGTGTCCGTTTTCCACAAATTTATCCACAAAGATAACAGGATAATCACAAGTTTCAACAAGGTTACCCACATAATCCACAAAGTTACGCACAACTGTTCGTGCGATTCATCAACAAGAAAGACAAAGCGGATAAACCTGTCCGGTTCAAAGTTTTAACAAAATCATTCACATGATCCACATTCTTGTGGATAAAATTGTACACAATTTATGTCGAATATAAGCCGAAAAGGGAAAAATGTTCCGCTTTGTAAAAAAGGGCCTGAAAATATTGGCGAAGGTAAACGAACGGTTTTCTGTATTCGGGAAATGCATTAAAAGGGCATTTTGAAGGAGGAGTTGATAAATTTCTCAAGGCAACGCCTGCCATTTGTAAAAACTTTCTCAGGCGAAAAAAATTCCCGGGAATCAAGGGAACATCCCGGGAGAAAAAACTGCCGCAAATATTTCCCGGGCAATCCGATATTTGCCGAACGGGAAATTTACAAGTTTATTTTTCGTTTTGCCCGTTTAACGGCGCCTTTTGCCTGCGCCATGGCCTCCAGATCTTTATGATCAGTCAGGGCCAGGTCAAATTCCACATCGTTGTCCAAGATTTTCATGTTCTTCGGAACTTGCGGCAATGTTTGTTTGTTGCGATCGCGGGCTTTTTGTTTTCTTGCCCTTCCCACAGAAAAACCCCCTCTCCTATTGGCGGAAACCAATAAAGTTTCCGACAGTATTTTTTCCGAAAGGGGGAATTTTATCGGAGGAAAAATTTATGACCGCCGATTATCTGAGTTTTGTGCTGTCCATATAGCCGGCGGCATGATCGGCCATTTTAAAATCCCGCGTATAAAGCACTTCTTGCGTACGGGTCAATGTCCTCTTTGTTTTGTTGCGTTTTCTTTTTTCCGCCACGGCAATCATCCTTTCCGTCAAAAGTTCAGGGGAAATCCCCGCGTCGATGACAACCATATTTTTCCCTTTCTTTTTGGTTTCATGCATGATTGTTTTTTAGCAGATGGGTCAAGGCGGTTTCCAATGTGGGGTAAGAAAATTGAAAACCGGCTTCAAGAAGCTTTTGCGGAAGCACCTTTTGCCCTTCAACCACGAGCAGGCTCATTTCCCCCAGAACGATGCGCAAAAGAACGGATGGAACCGGAAACCAGTGGGGGCGGCGGAGAACTTTGGCCGTTGTTTTGCCGAACTCTTTCATCGTTACCGGATTCGGCGCCGTAAAATTGACCGGGCCGGAAATGGATTCATTTTCAATCAAGAAAAGAATCCCCCGGACAACATCTTCTATATGTATCCAAGAAAGCCATTGCTTTCCGCTTCCCAGCGTTCCCCCGACAAAAAAAGTGTATGGGAGAACCATTTTTGGCAGCGCTCCTTCATAGGCTCCCAAAATAATTCCGAATCTCGCCAGAACGGTCCGTATGCCCCGTTTTTCAATTTCCAAAGCTTTCTGCTCCCATGTTTTAGCCGTGAGGGCCAAAAAATCGTTTCCCGGTTCGGTATCCTTTTCCGTGAACGTTTTGCTGAAGGATGTGCCGTAATATCCGATGGCACTGGCGTTAATAAAAACTTCCGGCTTTGTGTCCAATTTTTTTACAATGTTCAGCCATTCTTCCGTTGTCTCGATTCTGCTGCGGATGATTCGTTCCTTGCGCTTTTCTGTCCATCGGCCGTTGCCGATCGGTTCACCCGCAAGATTTATGACAACATCTATTTCTTTTAATTCGGCGGCAGGGTCACTGTCGGGACTCATCCATTGAATGTAGGTGACTTTGCCCGGTCCGCTGTTTTCTCCGGCCGGCGGTTTCCGTGTCAGGATAAAAACTTCATGTCCTTGTTTCAATAATTCATTGGTTAGTGCACGACCGACAAAACCCGTTCCGCCGCTGACGGCAATTCTCATTTCATTCCCTCCCGGTTTTTTGGCTTTGCGTCATTCCTTATTGTTTGATAATAAACCTTTTTATTATATGGTACATTTTTATTGGGGTGATGAAAATGCCTATGATTTCGAAAATTTCTGTGCAAAAAAATAATCCCCGGCGCTACAATGTTTTTCTTGACACGGGGAACGGGGAAGAATACGCCTTCAGCGTCGATCAGGACGTATTGGTGAAGTTCCGGCTCCGAAAAGGAATGGAACTGGATGATTTGTTGCTGGAAGAAATCACTCATTACGATGAAGTCAGCCGTGCGCACCAAATGGCGGTCCGGTTTTTGGCCGTCAGAAAACGCACGGAGGCGGAAGTGCGAAACCATTTGCTGAAAAAGAATGTGCCGGAGTTTGCAATCGAAGAAGCGATACATAAATTATATGAATACAATTATCTGGATGATGAAGATTATGCCCGCAGTTATGTGCGGACACAGATGAATACGGCGGGCAAAGGACCGGAACTCATCAGGCGGGAACTGGAACAAAGGGGCGTGAAGGCGCCGCTTATTGACATGGCGCTGGAAGAGTATCCGGAAGAAAAACAGTTTGAAAAGGCGATGGAACTTTGCGAAAAAATGGCCGCCAAAAACCGCCGCGACTCGAAACAAGTAATGAAACAAAAAATGGAGCAGCTTTTGCTCCGCAAAGGTTTTTCTTATGATATGATTAGTTCGGTAACGGAAAAAGTTTGTGCAAACATGGCCGGAGAGGATCAAGAGCTGGAAGCCCTCCGTTATCAAGCGGAAAAAGCCCATCGCAAATATGCGGGGCTGGAACCTTTCCGCTATCGGCAAAAAATGAAGGAGACGCTTTACCGCAAAGGTTTTTCTCTTGACCTAATAGAACGTTATCTCGCGGAGAGGGAAGAAGAATAATTTTCGCCGGACGGCTTCGTCAGCCCGTCCGATGACAAATGCGGGGTGAAGAAAAATGAGTGAGAAAAGATACAGCGAAATGAGTCCGCATGAACTGCGGCAGGAAATAGCCCGGTTAAAAGAAAAGGCCAGGAAAGCTGAACAAATGGGGATTATCAATGAGTACGCCGTGTTGGAACGCAAAGCGGCCATGGCCAAAGCGTATCTATTGGATCCGGCTGATTTTATTCCCGGTGAGATTTATGAGATCGAAGGATCGCCGGGCGCCTATTTTAAAATCGAATATTTGGAAGGCGTCATGGCCTGGGGATTCCGCCTCGGCGGCGAAAAGAAGCAAGAGGCCTTGCCTATTTCCATGTTGAAAAAACTGCAGAAAATAGACAGTTGATTTTACCGGCGGCCGGACAGGCTTCCCTGACGCACGAACGGCCACAGGCGGGAGAGGCCCGAATTTACTCGTTAGAAACCGTTCCGCCTGTCATTTCAAGGTCCTGACAAAAACCGGGACGGCAGCCTCTGCAGCGGGCGCGATTGGCGAATCCCGCAACAAAGCCAAGGCCCGGAAGCGGTTCCGGCCTTGGCATATCCGGCTGGCTTCAGGAATTTTTCCTCATCTCCCGGCGCAGTATGATGTTGTGCAGTGTTTCCATCGTTTCCCCGTTTACTTGGGATTTGGCATGTTTCCGGCTGAAATTCGCACCGGTGAACGGGCCGGGGATATCCTTCTCATTTCGGAAAAGAGTTTTCTTGCCCATGAGGCGGACCTCCTTCTTTAGTCCTGGGAGTATGCGGCCGCGGTGCTGCTGAAAAACCCGGTCAAAAAAGATTTCGTACATCGATAAGCCGTGTTTTGAGTGAAAGCATTTTCGGCAAATATTTCGAGTCTTTGCGCTTTGTTAATGTTGCCTCATTGATGAAGCCCTCATCCGCTCTTGCGGACGGGTGTTGATGGTTCCGTCTGCCCGTTTGGATGCAAACTTCGCTTTGGCGCGGGGTTCGCCTTCAAACTTGTTGTCATGTTGATTGGGAAAATTGTGCGCTTTGTTTCTCATCGGCGGTTCTCCTTTCGGATGCTTGCGTGATGTTTGTGACACGCATTTATAGTATGGGCACATTTTATCGCTCTATCAACGCGGACGGTTATTAAATATTGGCAGAGAGGCGGATGGACATGAACGACAGAAAGCAGAAACTGGCAGAATTATTGTTGGAGAAAAATTTCCGGCTGTCTTGCCATCAAGCGTTGACTTGGGTGGAGTTGTTGTGGGACGATTTTGAGACAACAAGGGCCAAAGCCGGACGGAAATATGAAGGCAGTGCGGTGACGGAGAGAATCGTCCGTCAGTGGATTGACGCTTATGGGGACAAGCTTCACGAATTTGCGGCAACAAATCCGAAATACAAGCATTTTTTCAAAGAAAATCCGAAAAAATTTCATTAGAAAGAGGCTGTTTAATCCGGTGTATTTTTTCGCGTTGCGATTTATGGGACAACAGCCTCTTTTAACTGTTTTAAGGAAGAAAAATTTTATTCAGGAACCACAGCAAGCTTTTTGCGCAACTTTTCTTCGCTGAAAATCCAGCCCGTATAAGATGTGATAATGTTCAGAGTCTCGTTGAGATGAACGACGGCGACGAACGGATAATAATCTTTGCTCCGATATCTTAAATCGATAAAGCGTACTTCATAATATTGGGGATAATGTTCTATTTCCCACCGGTAGACGGGTGAAAAAGACAAAAAAGCCGAAACATTTTTATCCTTTTTGGCGGCTTCGATAATCGGCGAAGAAGGAAGTTCGACCCGCTTAAACCGATCCACGATGGTGACTTTGTTGTTGACAGCCGTCCCGACGAAAAAGTGTTCTTTGTTCATGGCGGCAATTTTCCAGTGATGGAATTTGATCGCCGGAGAGATAATGATTTGTTCCGCATCCGGAATGAGTCTCCTTACTTCTTTCTCAACTTTCCGGCGGATTGAAAACCGGAGTCCGTAATAAAAAATGAAAATGATATAAACGACCAAAAATGTGTAACCGGGATGGAACCCGAGTCCCCAGAAAATCAATCCGGCAATATGGAGTCCGAAGATGAACGGATCAAAAGTATTGATCACTCCAAGGGCAATCCATTTGGATGAAAAAGGCCGCAGTGCTTGCGTTCCGTAAGCATTAAATATGTCCACAAAGACGTGGAGGAAGACGGCCAAAAACGTCCACAACCATAGATGCACCAAATTCGCTTCCGGGAAGAACGGGTAGATGACGGCAATAATGGCGAACGGCCATAATAAAACAGCGGGAATGGAATGGGTAATCCCGCGGTGATTGCGGATATAGACGGCATTATCTTTTAATTTTAAAACGGTATCGATATCCGGGGCTTGTGACCCGATTACGGTTCCGAGAAGGATGGCGGACATTGTCGCCGTAGAGTTCGCCGCAACAGGATCCAAAGTGGCAAGTCCGCCGAGTGCCAGCCCCATGACGAAATGCGTGCCTGTGTCCACAGGGAGGACCTCCTTTGTTGGAAATGAGTCATAGCAATTTTTAAAAACAGTTGTGAAAACTTGAGTTGGTTTTTTGTTATTTTTCATTGTATCAGCTAAACTTGATGAAACATAGAGAAATGCGCCTTTTTACAGAATTTTAATAACGCTGTACGATATGAAATGGGTTCTTTTTGTATATTCTTTCCCGGAATGGACCGGAATAACACGAGCGGAGGTTAAAGATGAATGATCCGTTGAAACATCTGGAAGCATTGGATATACAATCATTTCAGAAACATTTGATTTCCTGGTTTGAGAGGGAAAAACGCGATTTGCCGTGGCGGAAGAGCAAAGACCCTTATAAAATCTGGGTGTCGGAGATCATGCTGCAACAGACGAGAGTGGATACGGTGATTCCGTATTTCAACAATTTTATCAGGAAGTTTCCGACGCTGAAAAGTCTGGCAGAAGCTGATGAAGACGAGGTTTTAAAGGCTTGGGAAGGATTGGGATATTATTCCCGCGCCCGGAACCTTCATGCGGCCGTTAAGGAAGTTCAGGAAAAATATGGAGGAAAAGTGCCAAAGACAAAGAAAGAGATCACTTCATTAAAAGGAGTCGGTCCATACACGGCCGGCGCTATTTTGTCTATCGCCTACGGAGTGCCTGAACCGGCCGTCGACGGCAATGTCATGAGGGTATTGTCGAGAATATTGCTCATACGGGAAGACATTTCTAAACCGTCGGCCAGAAAAATCTTTGAAGAAGCGGCCGGACAAATGATTTCCCGGGACAATCCATCTGCCTTTAATCAAGGACTGATGGAATTGGGGGCGTTGATTTGCACGCCGGTTTCGCCCGGATGTTTGCTGTGCCCGGTTCAAGAGTTTTGCCTCGCCCGGCGGGAAGGCGTTCAAGAAGAATTGCCCGTAAAAACGAGAGGACAGAAGCAGCGCCGCGTTTCGTTGGCTGCTTTTGTTTTACAAGACAAGGAAGGAAGAACGCTGATCCGAAAACGGCCGGAAGAAGGACTGCTTGCAAAATTATGGGAATTTCCAACGATCGAACTGGCTTTTCCATTATTATATGAAAAGACAGAATTTATTAGAATTCTTCGCGAAAAAATGGGGATTGAGGCGGAAGTGGAGCAAAAGGCGGGACGCATTGTTCATGTATTTTCCCATTTGATATGGGAGATTGATGTTTTTGCGGGACGGCTCATTTCTTATTCAAAGCAGGATGAACATTCTGTGCGCCTTGTTTCCAAAGAGGACATTCAAAATTTTGCCTTCCCCGTCCCGTATCAAAAAATGGTCAACCGGTTTTATTTGAAAGAACAGTAAAAATTCACAAGCCGTCGGAGGAAAAATTCCCGTGAGAGAGTTCTTCCGGTCCCGGCGTGGTTTCCCCGTTAGAATGGACGGCTGATGCCGTTTTATAACGTGCGGCGGGTTTTCCGCAAAGCAAATGTGTTGCTTTATGGCGCCGCCGCTGCCGGCACCTGCTGCCTGAGCAGGAAAATGCAAAGTTTTTGCGGTGATTGAATTGTCCGGCAAGAACCGATAAAATGAAAGAATCAGTTAAAAACCATCATTTTTTCCAGGCAATTTTTAAAAAGAGGTGGTCCATATGCCGGAAAAAGTTGCCCTTGTGACCGGGAGCAGCCGGGGGATCGGCAAGGCAACGGCGTTAAGATTGGCTGAAGAAGGATACAACATTGTCGTAAATTATGTGCGCAACAAAAAAGCGGCGCTGGAAACGGCGGATGAAATAAAAGCGTTGGGCCGCAAAGCTCTGGTTGTCAAAGCCAACGTGGGGGATGTTGAAAAAATTAAAGATTTGTTTGCGGAAATCGAACGCGAATTTGGCAGGCTGGATGTTTTTATCAACAATGCCGCTTCGGGAGTCCAGCGCCCTTTAATGGAACTTGAGCAGAAGCATTGGGATTGGACGATGAACATCAACAGCCGGGCGCTTCTTTTTTGCGCCCAGGAAGCGGCCAAACTGATGGAACGGACAGGCGGCGGGAAAATTGTCAGTGTCAGCTCCATCGGTTCGATCCGCGTATTGGAAAACTATACGGCGGTGGGGGTATCGAAAGCTGCCCTTGAAGCGTTGACCCGTTATTTGGCGGTGGAACTGGCACCGAAAAATATTGTCGTCAACGCTGTTTCCGGCGGAGCAGTGGATACGGAGGCCCTTCAATCGTTTCCCAACAGGGAAGAATTGCTTGCGCAAGCGAAAGAAAAGACTCCGGCCGGAAGAATGGTGGAAATCGATGATATCGTCAATGCGATTATGTTTTTGGTGAGCGATAAAGCCAATATGATTCGCGGCCAGACGATTATTGTGGACGGCGGCATTTCCCTTCGGTTATAAATCTCGGTCTTTGGAATTCATGAAATCTGTTTTAAAAATATTTTGTGGAAAAAGGGATATTTCTTCCACGCTTGGTTACATTAAAAAGCGTGGAGGTGAAAACGATGGCAAAAAACCAAAAGAAAACGAAGGCTGGCACAAATATTCAAGAAGTTCGCCAGCAAAATGCCCAGGCTGCACAAGGCCAGTACGGTACCGAATTTGCCAGTGAAACAAACGTTCAAGAAGTAAGACAACAAAACCAGCAAGCGGAAAAAAACAAAAAATAAGCTGAGGGCTTTATGTACTAATAGAAAGATGCTCTTTCTTTGCGGAGAAAGAGCATCTTTTTTCTTACGGCATCTTTCTTTGGGAATGCAAATACATTGAAAAGAAGAGAGCCGCGGTTGTTGCCGCCTATCGTTGTCAAGCCAAAATCACGTATATCGGATTCATTTGCATCAGCGAATATTGAAGGATTACGGGCCGCGGCAGAAGACCGGCAATTTTGGGAGAACTTATGACTATAAAAGAAAGTTTCCGGAAATCGTTTTTGCGGAGGGGGGACAAAGCGGATTGTTTAAAGTTCCCTGTCGAAGCCGTTATAATGAAAATAACCATTTTGCATGACCCGGATGCCGTGATTGGGCAGAGGGGCGGTTCAAATAAAAACGTATTGAAAGCGGAGAATGTGATGCAAGCTGTGATGATACGGTATAGGGAAGGGTGTCCGGGAAAAGGGCAGTTTCTCGAAAATGGAAGTGGGGTAAATGATGCTTGTACCTAAAGAAGGAGAAATCATACAAATTCGAAGCTATAAACATAATGAACAAATTCACCGGATATGGCATCAAAATACCATTCTCAAAGGAACCAGAAATACGGTCATCGGGGGAAATGATCAAACCCTCGTGACGGAAGCGGACGGAAGGACATGGGTGACTCGGGAGCCGGCTATTTTTTATTTTCATTCCCAATATTGGTTTAATATCATCGGAATGCTCCGCAAGGACGGAATTTATTATTATTGCAATTTAAGTTCCCCCTTTATTTTTAATAAAAAAACGTTGGCATATATTGATTATGATTTGGATGTCAAAGTTTTTCCGGATATGACTTATCTTTTGGTGGATGAGGACGAGTATGAAAAACACCGGAAAGAAATGAATTATCCGGATTTTGTCGACCGCATGCTGAGGAAACATATCGATCTTTTAATCCAGTGGATTCACCAAAGAAAAGGGCCGTTTGCCCCTGATTTTATCGACACATGGTACGACCGTTATTTGACTTACAGAAATTGAATATGGATAAAACCGGGAAGCGATTAATTAAAAAGAGCAGCTGAAGAATTCAGCTGCTCAATTTTCCGATAATTTTTGAATGGATATTTTGTTTTCCTTTTGATGATATGTAAGGAAACTGGTAACCAGCAAGTCGAGATGTTCGAGATCATCGTTGTATTCGATGATGGACGAGACGATTTGCATGATGTGGAAAAAGGTTGCTTCATGTTCAAAGTTCAAATTTTTTTGTTGGGCGATGAACACACTGAACAATTCTTTCCGGTTGATTCTCGTGACATCATCCTCGACGATGGCCACCGGTTTTACCTTTCCGATGAATTTCAGCATGATTTGTTCATGCAGTTCCAGCAAGTAATCCATCTGCTGCTGGATTTCCCGCTGAACTTTTTCCGGCAAAAGGGAAAATTCATTTTCATGGCGATGCAAACGATTTAAAACGTCCAAAGCTTGTTTTGCCGTGATAATCATTTGCCGGTAAATCACCAATTTCCTCGCTTTTACGAATCTGTACTTTTTGTAATAACTTCTTTCTTCCTTATACATATTGTAAAGCTCTTCTGCTTCACGAAGTTCATCTCTGAGCTTCTTAATGTCTTTTTTTAACAAAGAATATTCTGTTGCACGGCGGGTGCAGACACGAATCCATTTGGAGATTTCTTCCGTCAGATAAGATATTTTGTAATACAGTTTGTTTTCGTATTTTGGCGGCATAAAGGCAAGGTTTACGATAAAAGCGGAAAACACACCGAGCATAATCGTGGCAAACCGCAACAAGGCAAATTCGATAAATGAGTCGCTCGGGCTTTCCATAATAACGATCATGGTCACGACTGAAAGCGAGATCGTTTTTTCCAGTCTCAGCCTCAGATTGATGGCGATCAGAATAATGGCCGCCAAACCGATGATGATAGGATGGTTGCCCAATGTAAAAACGCAAATGACAGCGATAACTGCTCCGATGACATTCCCTTGGATTTGTTCGACAATGGTTAGATACGAACGGTAAATCGTAGGCTGGATGGCAAAAACAGCCGCAATCGGTGCAAAGACCGGTGTAGGCAGTTTGAGAAGTTCCGCCAAGAGCAGCGATAAAACAATGGCAACACCGGTTTTTAACATGCGGGCGCCGAACTTCATGGCTCAATTTCCTTTCCCAAAAATGCAGGACTCTTCTTCCGGCAGGCACCATGTTTTTAAAAAAGGACGCCTGTGCTCAAAAACGTGAACAAAAATGATGCAAGAAAAGCCCCTCATTTTTTCTATAATGTGTATATACTTCATCTATACTTTAGCCGATTATGCCATATTAAACAATTCAGTACTATACAGATAACCGTATCTGATTGCAAGTGAAAGTTTCGGAAAGCATGCGAATGTTGACAGGGGAGCGGGAAGGATGATTTAAACAATATTATTACGTTAAATACAGTTTGTGTTTTGTAAAAAATATTTGCCTCCGGGAATATAGAAGCCACCCCGGACTCCGGCGGGGGCGGAACCCAGGCGGTTTTCCGCCCCGCATTCCGGGGGAAATTCCGGCCGGAGCCTGCAGGATTATTCCCGTGCCATTTGTTCAAAAACACGGTCAACTGCTTCAATTGTGTAGTCTATATCTTCTTTCGTATGGGCGATGGTGATGAACCATGCTTCATATTTGGAAGGAGCAAGGTTGATCCCTTGCCGGAGCATTCGTTTGAAGAAACGGGCGAACATTTCTCCATCGGTGCTTTCCGCGTCTGCGTAGTTTTCCACTTTTTTATCGGTAAAGAAAACGGTCAGGGCTCCTTTTAAGCGGTTAATCGTCACAGGGATTCCATGTTTTTTGGCCGCTTGGAGAATTCCGTTTTCCAGTCTTGCCCCCAGTTCGTCCAAATACTCATAAACCCCTTCTTGTTTCAAAACTTCCAAGCAGGCAATTCCGGCAAGCATAGAAGCCGGGTTTCCGGCCATTGTTCCGGCCTGGTAAGCAGGTCCAAGGGGGGCCACTTGTTCCATGATTTCCGCTTTGCCGCCGTATGCTCCAATTGGCAGGCCTCCGCCAATAATTTTGCCCATGGCGGTTAAATCCGGTTTAATTCCGTACAGATCTTGCGCTCCGCCGTACATAAAGCGGAAAGCGGTAATCACTTCATCATAAATGACCAGGGCGCCGGCTTCGTGGGCCAGATCATTCACCTGTTTAAGAAAGCCTTCTTTCGGTTCCACAATCCCGAAGTTTCCGACAATCGGTTCCACGAGAACGGCAGCCACTTCTTTTCCCCATGCGTTCAATGCTTCTTTAAATGATTCAATGTCATTAAAAGGAACGGTAATGACATCTTGGGCGATGCTTTTCGGAACGCCGGCGGAGTCCGGGGTGCCCAATGTGGAAGGGCCGGAGCCGGCTGCGACCAGAACGAGATCGGAATGGCCGTGATAACAGCCGGCGAATTTAATGATTTTGTCCCGGCCCGTAAAAGCGCGGGCAACGCGGATGGTAGTCATGACCGCTTCGGTCCCCGAGTTGGTAAAGCGCACTTTTTCAAGATTGGGCATGGCTTCTTTCAGCATTTTGGCAAATTGTATTTCATATGGAGTCGGAGTGCCGTACAGGACGCCGTTTTCGGCGGCTTTTTTAATCGCTTCGGTGATATGGGGATGGGCGTGGCCGGTGATGATAGGTCCGTAAGCGCCTAAGTAATCAATATATTTGTTGCCGTCCACATCCCAGAAGTAAGCCCCTTTGGCCCGTTCCATGACTACCGGCGCGCCGCCGCCCACGGCTTTATACGAACGGGAAGGACTGTTTACCCCTCCGACGATGTGCTTTAAGGCTTCTTCGTATAACTGTTCGGATTTGGAAAAATTCATGGTTAATAACCTCCTTGGTTTATAACGAATGGAGCCGGACGTGAATGTCCGCCCGTTTTTTCAATTGGTGAAACAATGCACAAAAAGAGTATCGGAATCGCCTCAACGCAGAGGACAAAAGCGCGGATTTATGCACCTCCATGAACATCCAAGAAATATTGTAGCACTTTTGGCGGAAAAATTGGCTGTCATTTCAAAAACGGCGCATCAAGAGCGGTTTTCGGGATTTTCTCCGGGGTTTGGTTGGAAATTCTTTTTATATACGAAAAGTTACGTGTCAAGACAAGCGTTCTATTAAAAAATGTCGCGAGTATAAATAGATTAGACAAGGCTGAAATGGGACAGAGACGGGGAAAAATACCTGTCGGGAGAGGAAATGGATGTTCATATATTTTGCCTTAACCATCATTATAATCAGTATCGCAAACAGCATCCGTTTATTGTTTTCTTCCCAGCAAATATCCGAAAAAAAAGTCTCTTTGCTGAATTTTTTATATTTTGCCGCCATCTATGCGACGGTAATGATTGGGTTCGGGTTGATTTATATCATTTTGGAGATGCAGGGCTATCCGGTTCTGGATGACGGGGAGAACAGAATCGAGGCGGATTTCATTTCCCGTCTGCAGACAAGCCTCTATTTCAGTGCGGTGACTTTGTTTTCCGTCGGCTACGGAGAGATCGCGCCAATCGGAATAGGCCGGTTCATCGCCGTTTCGGAAGCGTTAATCGGTTATACCATTCCCGCCGCCTTTGTGGCGCGCACGGTTCTGGATATAGAAAAATAGCGGAAATCTAAAAAGTTGTTTTTTTGTTTTTTATTGGCTAAGCTAAATTTGAACATTCCCGGCCGCTTCCGGCAGTTTGGCTTTTTAGGCGGACAAGCATCTTTCGGTTTCGGAAAATCCGGCAACATTTTTGCCGGCGGATTGCGGCTGAGCAGATGCAAGTCTGGTTTTTGCGCACGGAACATTTTGATTAGTCTTTTATCGATTGGAGGTTTTTTTATGATGGTTGAAGTAGGAGCACTTGCTCCGGATTTTTCCTTGCCTGCAAGCAATGGGGAAACGGTGAGTTTATCGGATTTTCGCGGAAAAAATGTCGTCCTTTATTTTTATCCCAAAGACATGACTCCCGGATGTACGACAGAGGCCTGTGATTTTCGCGATTACCATCCTTCTTTTGGCGAATATGATACCGTTATATTGGGAATCAGTCCGGATCCGAAGAAGAAACATGAGAAATTCATCGAAAAGCACAGTTTGCCTTTTTTGCTCCTATCCGATGAAGAACATAAAGTTGCAGAGGCTTACGGGGTCTGGAAACTGAAAAAGAATTTCGGAAAAGAATATATGGGCATTGAACGTTCCACTTTTATTATTGATAAAGAAGGCAGGCTGGTGAAGGAATACCGCAAAGTGAGGGTAAAAGGGCATGTGGAGGAAGTATTGAAATACATTAAAGAAAATCTGTAAAAATATCAAGATTGGTGGTATACTTTATATGCCAATCTTGATTTTTTTTTGCATTTGTCGGGACTTTACGTTTTTTGCCGGCATTTTGCCAAAAAATTTTGCCAGTTTAGTAGTTTTATTGTGTGTTTCGGCTGCATTCCGTTTTGTCCCTTGGAATACGTTGTAAACGCTTTTACCTTTATAAATGTAAAGGTGATGCTTTGCGATTTTCATACAGTAAAAAAGTTTTCAAGCATATGGGAGAGCCGTTATGGGAAAAAAAGCAGTTTACATCCTTTTGACAGATACAGGAACCTTATTTTCAAGAATGATCAAGTTTTATACCGGTGCCCCTTATAACCATGTTTCCATTGCTTTGGACGAAAAATTGGATCAATTGTACAGTTTTGGAAGAAAGGTGTACTGCAATCCGTTTTCTGCCGGTTTTATTCACGAGCGGATAGACCGGGGCGTCTTTTATCATCGCAAAAATACAACTTGTGCCCTATATAAAATGATGGTTACCGAAGAACAATACAAGCGGCTATTGCACATGATTGAGCAATTTAAAAAATTTTCCTCCAATTACCGTTACAATCTGCTCGGGGTTTTTGCAATTGCCGTTAATATGGAACTGAAAAGAACGGACGCATATACTTGTTCCCAGTTTGTCGCCACCGTTCTGGCGCGCAGCGGGATTTCTCTGCCGGGAAAACGGCCTGAATTAATGAGGCCGGATGATTTTCCGAAGATGGCAAATTTGGAGTTAATCTATGAAGGGAAGCTCCACGATTATTTTTCCCACCGGCAGCCGGTGCAAGTTCCCAATTTAATCAACATTTGAGGGACAGGGATGCCCAATTTTTGCCGATTTAGATATTTGTCCACTCACACGGCGTCTATTTGCATACCTTTATATCAGGGCATACCTCCTCAACAAATTGCTTGACAGGTCGCGGGACCTGTCTTTTTTATTGGATTACCGCTCTCTTACCGGACGGCAGGTGCGTTTTTATTAAAGAAACAGAATTCATATTTTTCGGCTGTTAGAAAAATCAGAGTTCAACGGCATATACTGAATTAAACGAGAATATCGGAAAGGGATTTGAGGGATTCTGAATTTTTCTTCATAAGGACGGTCAAAAATTTCACAAATTACATAATATATATTATAAAATAATGATTAAATTAAAATAATGATAAGAGTTATGATGAAAAAATTTTTAAGATGTAACAGGTTTAGCGAAGCGGCCAGGAAAGGCGGTTGAAAATATTTGTTGTTTTAAAGCAAGAAAATCCTGATTTTTCCAAAATAGTGAAGGGAATAAGAATTTTGGCGCCAAAAGTCCGGCATGTGAGCATGAAATATTGACAAAGTAGGATGAATGTTAGTACACTGATTATAAAGATTACAATGTAATAATTTCTACTAGAAAGAGGTGTGCATGGCGGTGTCGCAAAATGAACTGAAACAAGCACTCGATACGTTGAAAGCAACCGGAGTCCGGATAACTCCACAACGTCATGCGATACTTGAATATTTGATTAAATCAATGTCACACCCGACGGCCGATGAAATTTATAAAGCTTTAGAGGGTAAATTCCCTAATATGAGTGTGGCAACGGTTTATAACAACTTAAGGGTGTTTCGTGAGGTTGGCCTTGTTAAAGAATTGACTTATGGAGATTCATCCAGCCGGTTTGATTATGTAACGTCCAACCATTATCATGTGATCTGTGAAAAATGCGATAAAATTGTGGATTTCGACTACCCTGCACTTGATGAAGTGGAGCAACTTGCTTCACATGTTACCGGTTTCAAAGTCACGCATCACAGAATGGAAGTGTACGGAATTTGTCCTGAGTGCCAGAAAAAAGACGACCAAAATGATGTTCACTAAAATGAAATGAATCATCAACTTATGAAAACTGATAGCCTGTTTATGGTTGTCAGTTTTTTGTGTTTTTGAATGTTAAATATTGAGCAAATTGTCTAAAAAAATAAATGCATTCACAGGAACGGAGCGCCGGTGATTTTATAAACTGGATATATATGTCTTTCTTACTTTTTACTTGTTGGATGTCCGACCGTCAACGGTTCGCGGCAATGCATGCAAACATCGGTCTTTCCCGCCACTTTGGTCGGTTTTTGACATGCCGGACAATTCACCCGGACGGCCCTCGCAGAGAGCATTCCCGCCAAAAAGTAAATGACTGTGCTTGCCATAATTAATAAAAAGCCAAGGAAGAAAAAGATCGTCATTAAAACGGTTGATTGTTTAAAGATAATCCCGGCATACAAGATGAGAAAACCGATGAGAATAAAACCAAAAGCCGTATTGCGCAGCCTATGAATGTTACTGGAATGCCTGCCCATTTATTACCTCCTTTTTGTTGTTAGAAACATGATAACACGTTCTTTATTGAAAACATAGAAAAATGAATTTGTCGAAGTTTGTCTTTCTTTTAAGAAGGAGTTTATAATTTTTTGTCGAAATATAAGCTTAGCAAAAAGGGGGTAATACTGTGGAGACAATTCTTCGTCCTGTATATCAAGAACGCTCCGGACATCCGGACACACTCGGCATCATACTGATGGAGGATGGAACGGATGTCATTTTAACTTCTTTGGGTTTTGAGGCTGTTTTATTAATTGTCGTAAACAAGGCGGAGCAACCTGTTTTTGTGGAACACTACCACAACGGGGAAAAGAATGCCGTATTATTTACAGTCACCCGGGACAAAATCCGTGAATGGATGAATAATGAAAAAAACGAACCAATATTGCATTGGTTGAATAAAGGGAAAGTGCTTTTTGAACGGAATGATTTTATGAACCGGCTGAAAGAAGAAATGAATGGTTTTCCTGCTTCATTAAGGAAGGAAAAGTTGGCGCAGGAATTTTCCAAAGTCATTTACAAATTCTTTGAAGGGAAGACTCTTTTCGATAAAGAGAAGTATTTGGATGCTTTTAAATTTGTGGTCGAATCTTTAAATCATTTAGGTCGCATGGCTATCATTGAAAAAGGATGGCATTCCGAACCAGCTGAATGGCAGCAAGTCAGAAAAGCCGCGCCGGAGATTTCAAAATTATATGAAGAATTAATAACGAGCAATGAAAGTTTGGACAAAAGACTTCAACTTTTCTTTCTTGCCGGCGGATTTTATATTCATGCAAAAACAGAGTCGGGCGTTCAATATTTCCTTGAGGTGCTTCGTGAAAAAGAACAATGGACAATAAATGAAATGTATTCCCATGAAAAATTGAACTCCTATTTTCCGGAATTTTGTAATGTGTTGGAATACCTAATTGAAAAAAATTTTGTTAAAATTATTAGTGAAGAGGCTGAAGAAAATAATACTTTGCATCGATATTATAGGGTTCATCAAGCATAATAAAAGCGAATGTAAAATTCCCGGATAAAAATTTAAAAAAGATGTTGACATTTAACCGGAAGCTGATTACAATAATAGATGTCGCTACGGAGCAGTAAGGAAAAACGCGATATAAAAAGTAGTTGACACGATTTGTAAAACTTGTTATACTAAAAAAGTCGCTTTCAGCGATGATTGTTCTTTGAAAACTAAACAAATCATACGCCAACGAAGACCGGCTGC
>CALKIU010000026.1 GCA_937995745.1 uncultured Bacillaceae bacterium
AGGTTCGGTGTCCCGCCAATTACTGGCAGATGGAACACGGGGACCGGTTCAGCATACCGTCCATTCATGACTGGTGGAGCAAAGCTCGGTCGGACCAGTGCTCTGCCGATTAAAGGAAACGCGCCGGATCCAAGAGACGAATGTGAGGGATCATAGACATGATTGAAGCTGTGCTTTTTGATGTCGATGACACGCTGTACGAGCCGATGGAACCTTTTAAAAGAGCGTTCGCGGCCGCTTTTCCGGACGCGGCCGGTTCCGGGAGGATTCCGATTGCCGAGCTGTACGCGGCGAGCCGCAGGCATGCTGAAGTGTCGTTTAAAAGACTGCAAGCCGGCGACATTACTTTTTTGGAACATAATATTTACCGGATTACCAAGGCCTGTGCCGATTTTGGCTTAAACATCAGCAGGGAGGAGGCCGTCTTTTTTCAGGAACGCTATCAGGAGGAACAAGAAAATATCGTGCTTTTCCCGGAAATGGCCGAACTTTTTGAAAAGCTGTCGGAAAGAAACCTTCTTCTCGGGGTGCTCACAAACGGACCGGCCGAACATCAGTGGAAAAAGATCAACAAGCTTGGCCTCGCCAAGTGGATTCCGGAAGAGAATATGTTTGTTTCTGAAGAAATCGGCCGTTCCAAACCGGACATAGAAGCATTCCGTTACATAGAAAGTAAATTGGGTCTGGACGGCAGCAAGACCGTATTTATCGGCGATTCCTTTGAAAATGACGTCATCGGCGCGAAAAATGCCGGCTGGAAGGCGATATGGCTCAATCACCGGCGAAGGCAGATGCCTGCCGGGGGTGTTGTCCCGGACGAAACGCTCTTCTATCCGGAGGCACTTCTTCGGAGCAAAATTCTTTTTCCGTAAAATAAGAGTCATCGTTTTTGAAAAATAACCGGCAAAGGAAGGAGCGGAATTAACGGTGGAAAATATAACGGAAAACGGAGCAACCGCCGGCGAACCGATCTTTATGGAAACGTCAGCGCCGGTGCACGAAGCGGACACTGACATGGAAAAAGAAGACTTGGCCCGGATGTTGGGAGCGGTTTTGGAATATTTGACCCGGGATGATTTGGAAGAACTGGATATTGAGTATCTTTTTGACCAAACGGAAGGGCTGCGGGAATTTTGGGCCGCCTACCGCGAGCAAAATAAAAAGGAACTGGCCGAAGAAATCAAAAGCGCCCTTGACAGCCTGTCCTATGAAGAACTGGAACAGATTATGGAACAGATTAAAAAGTACCGGCAGTGACGGGCGGAGGAAGATGAAAAGCGATTCCTGTTTCGAAGAATCGCTTTTTTGCTTGCTTTTTTGACATCCGCCTTATGGCTTATTGTATAAAATCGCCCGCGCAATTCCGGTAAAGTATTCGGATTCCCTGACAATATGATCGAGCAGCGTTTTGGCGAACATATTGTCTTTCGCCGCCCGGCTGTTGTTTTTGATATCCCGGCAAAGGGCGATGAATTGATTGCTTTGGTCAAAACAA
>CALKIU010000027.1 GCA_937995745.1 uncultured Bacillaceae bacterium
GGACCGCCAGGACCAACAGGACCGGAAGGACCGCAGGGACCACCCGGACCGACTGGACCGCCTGGACCGCCGTTTGCGGAAGTTGGATTCTCCGCCACGACAACTGCTGCCGGTGTTTCGTCAACTCAAATCATTGATGATTGGACTATCTCACCCCCATATTATGGCCATCCCAATTTCAATGAAGTTACAGGAATATTTACGGTTCCGGAAACAGGAAGATACCATATCTCCGCAACCGTCAGTTACCAAACAACAGCTGCCCTCAGCATTGGACTAGCCGACGATGTAAATCCGGCATTTGTCGTCCGTAATTTGACAACCAACGAAGATTTAGTCTCCGGTTTGTTCCCAATCCTGAACACATCGCTATTAGTACTGACAACAAGGGTCATTCTCGGAAACGGCACGGTCACCTTAACAGCAGATGTAGAATTAACGGCCGATGACGAAATTGCCCTTCTATATGAATCAAGCGGTTTAACGCTTTCCTTGAACTTGGGAGGCGCCAACAGTCCCATCGTATGGTCCGTTCATCGAATTGCATAAAGGATCTTTCGCGGAAATGCTTGATTGCATTTCCGTTTTTTTGTAACAAGATTTTTATTCGTTGTGGCGAATATTTCTTATGAACAAGCACCTTCTTTCATCATCCCGGGCTTGCAATACATAGCTGTTTTTATACGGCTGCTTTTCCCTTCCGGCGGCAATATGGCCAGGCACCATATTTGACGAATCGATATACATTAATACAGATTCAATTTTAAAAGCATCGGCTTGAAACCGATACGTTGAGGTGTGAACTATATGTCTCTTCCCAACATTCCTGACATCAGCCCCTATATTTCTTTAAAACGGTGCGAAACCATTAATTTGCTGCTGTCTTCCATAGCCTTGGAAGAAATCGGCTTGTCCCATATTTTAAATGCGCAAGGAGAAAAACTGCAGCACTTTTTAAAAGCCTGCCCGAAAAATATCCAAGATTTTTTCGCCATGAATAAAAGCATCAACGAAATCTTGCGGTCGATCGTGTCTTCGCAAATCCTCCTGCAATTCAAAATGGAAGATGTCATGCAAATGGATTACGAGTCGTGCTGCGAGTCATGCTCCCCGAAGGAGCCTGCATGCCCGTCTCACGGAAAAAAGAAACCGAAGCCGGATGATTGCGGCAAGGGCGATTAAACCGGCAAACAGCGGCCACTGGCAGTCCTGAGCTTTTGTCCCCATGACTCGCCGGAAAGATGATTTTTTCGAGGTGGGACGCCTTGAAGAAAAAACATATCTATATTTCTGATTTCTTTGCAAAAAGTGAGACAAATTACCAAAAATCGATGCAATCGTTTATCTCTTTCATTTGCGAGTTTTTGCATGAATTATCGCAGGCCGACCTCCATCCCCATGAAAAGAAATCCGCCGAACAAATGATCATCATGTCACTAGTCTTACTAGAAAAAATTCACATGCACCTTTTTTACCTTAAGTTTCTCTGCCAAAACGCCGCGGTCGGCCCGAAAAAGAAGCATCTTTTCCATAAAAAGGAGCGAAGCGCTTATCAATCTTTGAAAGAGCTGAAACACATCATCATACATTATCATTTTCACAAAAAGGAATATGAAAAACAGGCCGAGAGAATCGTCTCACAAATGCTGGATTATTATCATTGAAATATCATTTCCGGCGGTGTCTATAGTCACATTCCATTAACCTAAACAAGTTTTTCTGCGCACAAAGAATCGGAAGAGGGATTTGCCCATGCCCAAACAAACCCTATCTGTGTGCATGATCGTCAAAAATGAGGAGGATTTCATCGAACGCTGCTTGAACAGCGTCCGCCATGCAGCCGATGAAATCATCATTGTTGATACCGGTTCAACGGACGGCACGGTGGCGCAATGCAAAAAATTCGGGGCCGATGTCCATTTTTATAAGTGGAATGACCACTTTGCCGATGCCCGGAATTTCAGCATCAGCAAAGCCCGGGGAGATTGGATTTTATGGCTCGATGCGGATGAAGAACTGGACTCTGCCAAAAGCGGGAAAATTGCGGCCGCCCTTTCAAACACCCATGCAGCGATGCTCCTCCTTCCGGTGATCAACTACCACGGCGATTCGTTCCCGGTCCGGGAAAACGAAGCGTTCATCTATCATCAGCCCCGCCTTTTCCGGAACCGATCCGGGATCCAATTTGTCAATCGAATCCATGAAACGCCGGAGCTTCCCCAAGAGCTGCAAAGCAAAGAACATATTGGAACATTGGACGTTCCCATCCATCATTACGGTTATTTGCGGGAGGTCAGTACCCGGAAAAAGAAACCGGCCCGCAATATGGAACTGCTCATGAAAGAAGCCGAACAACCGGATCACAGCCCGTGGATTGAATACCATATGGCCGGCGAATTTTACCGCCAGAAAGAGTATCAAAAAGCATTTCTGTTTGTGAATCAATCCATCCTCGGTTTTCTGAGACGGGGCAAAAAACCTCCCGCCCTTTTATACCGGCTGAAATACGATATTTTATTAAAATCCGGAAGCATCGACGGAGCTTGGCCAAGTATTGAAAAAGCCCTCCTTCTCTACCCCGACTATGTCGATCTCCATTTCATGAAAGGCCTGATTTTGTACGAAAAAGGAGAATATGCAAAGGCCTTGGAAACGTTCGAAACATGCCTCCAATTGGGTGAAAACCACCACCAGTATTTGATCACAAGAGGAGCAGGGAGTTTCCTTGCGGATCAATACAGGCGGCTGTGCCTGGAAAAATTGCAAGATAACAAAAACAATCCCCGCCCGTCTTGAGTCTGGGCATATTCACGGAGAAGATTCCTATGAAAAACATTCTGTATTTGGGATGGCTCGGATACGGAAATTTGGGCGATGAATTGATGTACGACTTATTTAAAGAACAAGTGCAGCGTTTCGACTGTCGGGTCCGTACGGATATGGCCAATATTGAATCCCGTTATTTACGAAACGTTTCTCCGCAAGCCTTTGATTTAATCGTCCTCGGCGGGGGCTCTATTTTAGGCGGCTACCGGAACTACGTCCATCCCGCGGTCATCGATTTCCTCCATCAATGCCTGGAACATAAGAAGAAAATCATGATTTGGGGAACGGGCATCGACTGGCTGCCGAAAAGCGCCATTGCCCGCCTGAACAATAACGAACGGATGCATTTTCCCGTTGCGAAAGACTTGCAAGAGAAGATGGAACGCGTTTTTCAAGAAAGCGTCTGGTCCGGCGTGCGCGGTCCGTTGACCCTCAAAGTGCTGGAACAATATGGAGTCACCGGACATGCTTTCGTCAGCGGCGATCCCGCCTTTCTTTTAAACGTCCGGACAGACGCCGGGCAGGAAGCGGCGTCCCCCCTCGCCGAAAAGCTTATCGGGAAAAAGACAATCGGCGTCAATTGGGGAACGAGCTTTAATCACATTTACGGACGCAATGAAGCTAAACTGGAAAAAGAACTGGCCGATGCCCTGAATCAACTTTTGGAGAACGGTTACCAGATTTACTTATATGCGGTCTGGAAACCGGATTTCGTTCCGCTGCAGCGGCTGTATCACCGATTAAAACGGAAAGACATGGTCCTCTTTGACAACGTTCTCCGCGACCGGCACGGGGTCATGAACATGCTTCAACATTGCACCTTTACAATAAATTTGAAGCTGCACGCCAATTATCTTTCCCTCGGCGCCGGGGTTCCGTTTGTCGCCCTCGGGTACCGCTTTAAAGTATTTGACTTCTTTAAATCCCTCGAACTGGACGATTTTATCATCGCCACAGATGAAGAAGACATCAGCAGCAAACTTATCGACATGGGCGGCCGCCTCACCCGGGAGGGGTCCGCCTTCCTATCAAGCATCCAAACCAAAAAGGAACAATATAGCGAAAAACTCACCGAACCATTTCAGCACGGCCTTTACCTTTAACGTGCTTTAAATGAGCCGGCCAAACGGGATCCCCCCTTTCCCCCGGTGAACAGCCGGAAAGGGGGTTTTGGCTATTTTTTCGCAAAATAGTCTTTAAAAAACTTTTCATTTCGTAAAATAGCCGGGTCGTGGGGCCGGAATTTTTTCGCTTTTTGGTTGCAGGCGACGGCCAGTTCCGGCTGGCCGGTTTTCCAGAGGCAAACGGTCAGCTGCAAGTAAGGATACCAGGTGGCATAAGCGGGCTGACGGAAACCGAGCCGGTTTTCCCCGTCCACAGAAACAGCCAGCAAATACCAAATAATCGCCTTTTCGTACAGTGCTCGTTCTTTATATAAATCACCCATCCGGCAAGAGACTTCCGGCCACGGCACGTCGTAGTCCAGCGTCCGCAACAGGGCGTCAATTTCTTTTTCCAAGTCTCCCAAGGCTCTGAAGCAGACGGCCATATAAATACAGGCCCAGATTTTGTCTTCAATCCAGCCTTTATCTGTTGCGAGGAATTTTTCGTAATAGTGAACCGCTTTTTCCCAATCGCCGTGGTCTTTCAATTCGTTGGCATAGTAAAATAAATCCCGCGGACTGAGCGCCTCGCCTTTCGCCAGCCGTTTTTCGTAAATGTCCAGATTGCGCCTGCTCCGTCCGGAACCCTTTTTTTGTTTCGGGCGGTGAGTGACCGCCACATCGGAGGAGATCAGGTTTCCGCTGACGGCCAAATATTCGTGCACGGCGCCGAACCAGCGGAAGTTTTTCTCCCGTTTGACGAGCCGGTATCTCCGGTAACTGAAAGCCGGTTGGCCGTATTCATCAAAATCGATGTGATACCACATCGACACGGCGTCTTCCGCTCCGGTCAACTCTTCTTTTAATTTCCGCAGCTTTTGTTGATCCTCTTCCAATAAAATGTCATCGGCATCAAGCCAGAGAATGTAGTCTTTCGTCGCTTGCCTGAAGGCAAAGTTCCGGGCCGCCGCAAAATCGTCGTTCCACGGATAATCATAAATTTTGTCCGTAAATTTGGCCGCGATTTCTTTCGTTTTGTCGGTGGATCCGGTGTCGACGATGATGATTTCGTCGCAAATGTCTTTCACGCAGTTTAAACATCGTTCCAGGGTTTCTTCTTCATTTTTTACAATCATGCACAAGCTGATCGTGTTCATGTGTCCCCTCCGCCTGTGATGAAGTTTTAATATTATATGCCCCCATCCGCGGAACGGGAACGGATATGGCGGACAAGAAAGGGTTTTTTTGTAAAAAGGGACCGCTTTACACGCTTGTCAGTGCTTAAAAAGAAAGGATGGGCAACAAGTGTGCGGCTGCGGCAAACCGTTGAGGCGGAAATGGCCGGGCGGCCGGATTGGCGGGAGAGGACGGAACAGCCGGTGAAGGCGGATCCGGGGATTCCGGCGTCCGCCGGCACGTGTCCGGAAAAACGGGCAGCGGAAGCAAAAAACGGCCGGAGCCCGCGGATGGTTGGGCTCCGGTCAATTGTTTTGCCATGTAACAAGCTTTTTATTGCGCCGTGTAACCGCCGTCAACGAGCAGGTTGGCCCCGGTGACAAAGGATGATTCATCGCTGGCCAGGAACAAGACCGGATAAGCGACCTCTTCCGGTTTTCCAAGACGGCCGACCGGGTGAAGCGATTTCAAATGCTCGAGCATTTCATCGGTCAACCCGGACAAAATATCGGTCTCAATGTAGCCCGGACAAACCGCATTGACGCGGATGTTGTATTTGGCGTTTTCCACCGCCAATGAACGGGTCAGGTTGACCACACCGCCTTTGGCTGCCGCATATGCGCTGACGGACGGCTGGCCCACGTGCCCGAGAATGGAAGCGCAGTTTATAATCGAACCGCCGCCTGTTTTTCTCATTTCGGCAATGGCGTATTTATTGGATAAAAACAATCCTGTCAAGTCGACACTGATCGTCCGGTTCCAATCTTCCAGGGTGACATCTTCCACATCTCCCATATCGCCGACGCCGGCATTGGCGAACAGGATGTCGATTTTGCCGTATTCCTTTACGGTCTCATTCATCAAATTGATAATGTCTTCTTCGACGGAAACGTCGGTGCGGACAAACATCGCTTCGCCGCGGTTTTCTTTAATCTTTTGGACGACTCTGGCTCCCTTTTCCTTGTTGCGGGCGGCGATGACCACTTTGGCGCCTTCTTTGGCAAACAGATAGGCCGTGGCTTCGCCGATGCCGAACGTTCCCCCGGTGATAATGGCCACTTTGTCTTTTAAACGCATGCCGATTCCTCCAGTACTTGATTGTTGTTCATATGATTATGTGAACGTTTTCACAAGTTCTTTACATCTAATATTATACCTGTAAAACTTCCATTTCCCGGCCGGAATTATGACTACTTTTTGACAAAAATAGCATTTAAACTATGTTTTTGAAGAAAATAGTTTGCAAGGTACAAAGCGGAGAAATGCGGTTTTTCAGGTTGGAACGGTTTTTTCGCGGGACACGCCGCAGTTTCCGTCACCGGAAACAGGCAAAGCCGTCTGAACCGGGCCCGGGAAAAAGGGAAAGTGCAGCCAATGTTTTCCGTTCCCCCCTCCAATACAGGTGCCGTTTGACGCTGCTAGGCAAACAATCGGCAGGCTGGGCGGCTATTTTAAAAAAAAACGCACATCCCCGCGCGGAAAAGATTTCAGCGGAGACACGCGCTTTGTTTTGGACTCTCCGGCCGGCTGTCCTTTTCGTATTTGGCCGGATGCGTTCTGAGCCGGATTAATTGGCCGTTTGCAAATACGATATCGATACTTTTAAATTGGCATTGCGGGCCCGGATTTCGTTCAGCAAATCCTGCTCTTTGACGTCCTTTTTGCAGCGGATCGCAAACGTATAAAGAAGCATCGTGCCGAGATTTGTCGTTTCCACTTTGCGCAATACGCAGCTTTCTGTGTATTTTTCAAAAATATCCTTAAACATGTCTTCATGATTCAGATTTTCCGGAACGGTTATTTTTAATATTTGTCCATCTTTCCCGCGGGCGTAATCAAATTTGTACAGCAGGTAAATGGCGGCACAGGCAAAAACGGTCAACAAAATGGCCAGCCAGAATTGGTACAGTCCGGCGGTCATTCCGACGCTGAGGGCAAAAAAGATGTAAGAAATATCTTTCGCATCGGTCACAGCGCTCCTAAAGCGGATGAGCGAAAAAATGGCGAACAGTCCGAAAGCGACTCCGGCGTTGCTGCTGACAACATTCATCACAATGGAGACGACAATGCTCAAAATAATAATGGTATGGACAAAATTTTGCGAATAACGTTCCCCGTTGAACGTCAATTGATAAACTTGGGCAATGACAAAACTGAGCGCCCCCGCCACCGCCATGGCGGCCATCGTCATCAGAAGGGTTGTTTCCTGCGGTTGTCCGCTTGAAAATAACGTATTCAAAATTTCCATTCCTATCAAACTCCCATCTCTATTTTTTCCCTTTGCAAAATTCCCGGCAGCTTGCCGCCTTTTAATAGTTCGAGGCTCGTACAGAACTTCGAAGCCCCTCTTTGTTCACAATTCAAAATCTGCAAAAAGCGGGTCAACCACAACGGCACACTGTGGGTCACTTTTACCTCAAGGATGACGAGATCCGGGGCAATAAAGTGTGCCCCGTGCGGACCGTGCTCTATTTGAAGGTCGTCGCTGCGGCACCGCAAATTGAAATCAAAGGTTACTCTCAAATCCGGGTCGTCCAGACAATGAAAAGCGTGACGGTCATAGGAAATGACCATCTCCGGTTCCAGTCCGTAAAACGTTCGGAAATGATGAATCTCTTTCATGATTTGCAGATTGGAAGGACGGTACGACTCCAGCCGGTCCGGCCAATAATAAATGTATCGGTATGCCTCTTTGAGCGGCAGGGCCGTCCGCCTTTTGTTGACCACCCGGTTATGTTTTTGTTTGATTTCAAAAAAGGCGGTGCCGTTGATGTCCGTGTCATCATAGATTCGCAGTCTCAGTTTTTGCCTGAATTCCAGTTTGTTTTTCGTTTCAAAATAAATCTGGTGGCTGCGGTTTTCAAAATACAAGCTTGTCACCGTATACCTTCCGTTGACGCCGAATTTGTCGTAACGCATATACGGCATCATAAGTTCGACAAGCATTTCGTATTGCGTTCTTGTGATTAAGTACTTTTGCTCCCTGCGGGTGAAAATCTCCAGAACCACATCCCCTCACCATTCCCTTTCTTTGCAATTTGTAAATGAACGGACTTGCTATTTTAAGAATAAATTTACAAACTTAAGAAAAATTTAAAGATAAATTAGAATTTCATGAGAATGGAAAAAGGGATGGAAAGCGATCGGAAGTTTGGGAATGCTATGGGGACAGTGCGTGGGGTTGGAAATGGCAGCGGCAGCTTGGTACGGTTTCCAATAAAAAGGGCGGGAGGCGCCCATGATTGTGCAACCGCGCCTTCCCTCCCTTTCCGTTAATCAGTTATGGTTTAATGGTTGTGTGCTGTTGCCGCCTGCTTTTCATTGCGGCGAGGAGATGAGGCCTGGGAAAAAGTGCATAACGGCAGGCCCCGCCGAGAGTATTTAATAGGAAATCATCCATATCAAAAATCCCGAGTCTGAAAATGAGTTGGGCAAGCTCAAACGTTAAACTCAAGAAAAAAGTTGCCGCAAGCACACGGGTAAAACGCCGGAACTTGCCGCTTATCAACGGGAGAAGAAAACCGAACGGAAAAAATCCGATGATAAAAAACGCCGACCGAACAAAAGTCTTGTCCGTTGCCAAATATTGTTCATTTTTCTATGGCGAAGCAAAAAAAAGGGTTGTCCAAATTCTCGCCCTTTTTGGACAAAACGGCCGGTTTTTC
>CALKIU010000028.1 GCA_937995745.1 uncultured Bacillaceae bacterium
TTTACGAAAACATTCTATTTCGATTTTAACAAAATTCTGTTTAACCGCAAAAGTTCATCCTTATTGTTTCCTTTAATGATCCAAGATTTTGCTTTTCGCATCGTTCCTGCGGGAAGATCCAAATCGATTGCGAAAATACTGGCAGGCATTCCTTTTGCCATCGGTTGATAACTTAGAACTCCTTTTTCGAGAGATTTCCATATTTTACCCGTATTTGCATACCATTGGGGAAGTACGGTCATTTGCTGCATTCCTTTCCCGTTGAAAGAAGCATTGACTAAATAAATCGTTTGATTTGCCATGTGAAAGAGCACTTTTTCAACAGGAGACACAAAAGCAAAATGCTCCTCGGCCAAGTAAGGATAATAATGTTTGCACACCAGCTTCACCTGTTGATTTTTTTGCAGATGATTCCGGAAATATATTTCAAAAAACTTGATTTGCGAATGAAGGGGAACTTCTTTTATGTGCAGGGAAATTCCTTCTTCGGGGATTATTTTTTCATTTCGGTTCCGAACCCAATATATTTTTCCGCCGATCCAAAAACCCGCTGTTGCGGCCAACTGTCTGTGAGGGGAATGTTGATGATTCAAATTCCCTTCCTTACATATATGAATATTCGTATTCAATCTGTACCCCTCCGATTCACTGATTATCCTCCCCGTTATTCAACGGGCAAACCGCCTGTATACTTTGTCGGTTGACTCTGCCGCCTTCCGCCAACTAAAAAAATTTTCCACATATTTCTTGCCCAATTCTCCCATTCTCGCCGCCACTTCCCTATGTTTTAAAAGAAACACTGCCTGTTCGATAAAACTGTCCGGATTATCCGGTTCCATCAACAAACCTGTTCTGCCGTGCCGGATGATTTCCTTCAATCCGCCCACATTGGCCGCTATCACGGGCTTCGCGGCTATCATTGCTTCCAATGCGGCGATTCCAAACGGTTCATACCGGCTTGGAAAAACAGCCATATAACATTTTTCCAGCAACTTGATCCGCATATAATCATCTATAAAACCGATAAAATATACCGTATTTTGCAAAGATAAAGCCTGTACCTTTTGTTTGTAGTCATTGAGCAGCGGACCGTTCCCGGCGATTATAAAATAAACGTCCGTTCCCATTTCTCCCATTCTGCGGGCAGCTTCAATTAAAATATCAAATCCTTTTTCCGCAACCATGCGCCCCAGCGAGAAAATCATTTTCCGATTTTCATCAATTGGAAAAGCCGGGAACGGAACCTCTTTTCTGAAAAACCGATTCCCTTTTTCAACTCCGTTGGCAATGACCGATATCTTATTTTCGGCCGTGCGAAAAACATTTGTTATTTCTTTTTTCATGAAGTTGCTGCAAACGATGACGTGGTCGCTTTGATCTGCCAAAGTCCGCTCCTTTTCGTGAATAAAACGTTGCAATTCCGTATAAATTCCGTTATTTCTTCCGTGCTCGGTCGCATGGATCGTTGCAATGAGCGGAATTTGCAAAAATTTTTTCACACAAAGGGCTGCCGCTCCAACCAGCCAGTCATGGGCATGGACGAGGGAAAAATGATTGTTTTCCGCAAGGGAAAAAGCTTTCTCGGCCATCGCCAAATTTAAACCCGCGACCCACTGCAAAAAATCGTTGTCTCCGTCATTCAAAGGGGCGACGCGCCAGACATGAATCCCCTCAACGTTTTCATAGGAAGATTCTTTATTTTTTTTGGCCGTGACAACATGAATTTCCCAATTGAAAAAAACCAATTCTTTCGCCAATCCGTAAACATGTCTGCTGAGACCGCCGACAATCTGCGGGGGAAATTCCCACGTCAGCATCAAAACTTTTTTCCTTGTGGACATAATTTTTATATCACCACATATCCGCTTAAGGTAACAGCTTTAACGTCTACTTTTTTATATTCCAACCGCTTTCCCCGCCGTCATACAACGTGTACGTGCTTACAAACTTCCGCCATTCTGGCAACCTTTCCTCCGGTTCAAAAACGGTTCTGTGACAAGGGCTTTTCCAGCTCCCCCCGTGCGGGGAAAATTGTATGATTTCGGAACGCGAGACAGGAAAAAATTTGTTTCCCGGCAAGAGAATTCCCAGTTCCGCAAAGTACGCGAATTCCCGTTCAAAGCCGGAAATTACGAGCATCCCGTCCGCTGCCCGGATTTGAAACGTCTTAAACTCAACATGCTGTTCGTCCTGTGATTCCTTTTCCCAAAAACGAAAAATTCTCATCTGCCATTGAAAACAGGAAAATGGTTTCTCAAAATAGCAAGAAAGCAAGAATTTTTTGTACAATTTCACATGCCATTTTATAATCAGCCTGTTACCATCTAAAAGAACGTCTAATTCATTTCCATTCATAACATTTATGACCGCTGAATATATTAAAAAGTCTTTCTTCTCTCTCCGATTCCTTTCGTATAGCGTAATCCCGCCTGCAATGGCAGTTCGGGAAGACCAATCAGGAAAATTTTCGCTGAATATTTTTACTAATAACAATATTAACATTATTTATTTTTTTCCACAATAAACAAAATTTGTCGTACAGTGTCATTCATTAAAATACATTTCGTAAATGGCTGCAAACAATGGTAAAATTATTTCAGAAAAACAAATTGGGATATCCGTCATTTTGCGGAGGTGTGTTCAAATGGAGTATGTAACGGCGGTTTTATTAGTCCTTTCGTTATTGTTGTTGGTCTTATACATGATGTTAAGGAACAAGTTGAAAAAACTTGAAAAAGAATTTGATGAATTTACCATACACCAACTGCAAGAACTTTATCAAATAAAAAGTAAACTAAAAATATTGAAAGAAGAACTATTAATGGATGTTGACAGCCAATACCCGCCGTCCGGAGGCAAGAAGACAGAAGATGTGCAAGGCGACGAAGTGCATGCCATCATAAAAAACCAGATTCTGGCTTTAGCCGGGCAAGGATTGTCCATCGGGCAAATAGCCAAACAATCATCGTTGCCGGAAGAGCAAGTAAGGATGGTCTTAAAGGAGAATGAAGGCGGGCGTTATGAATGACAAAATGCCGCCCGGAATGATTTTAAAATTCGATTGCGCTTGGCCGATTGGACTGCAAGCATTCACTGTGCCGGTTCATCCTCAAAAAGGAAAAGCCGGGCGATGCCAATGGAGCGCACAATCTGCCAGCCATTCCCGCATTAACCATTTTGCTTGGAAGCGTTTAAAAAGAATCGCTGCCGCATGTAGAGGGAATTTCATAAAAAAAATAAAAGAACAGGACGGAGTCTGCTCTTTTACTTAATTCCCGCTAAATTTGAAATTGGACGTCCGGCTTAGCCGTTCAATCCGTATCTTTTGCCTTTCACAAGAAAAATAATGTGTTCCGCAATGTTCGTTACATGGTCTGCCGCCCTCTCAAGATATCTGGCAACGAGCAGCAGCTGGATGATTTGCACCGTAGCCTTACGATCCTCTTGATAATGCCCGAGAAGCTCCAATACGGTTTGGTCATACAGTACATCCACTTCATCGTCCATGACCACAATCTTTTTTGCCGTTCGCGTATCCTCATGATGATAAGCTTCCAAAGCCATTTTCAGCATTACTGAAGCGAGTTCATACATTTTTTTAATGCGGTTGAGAGGTTTAATATGCTCTTTGTTTCCAATCTTTATGGCGGAACGGGCGATATTGACGGCAAAATCGGCAATGCGCTCAATATTGTCGGCAATTTTGATGCCCGTGATAATCCGCCGCAAGTCAGTCGCCACCGGTGCTTGTTTGGCAATCAGCAATACGGCAAAATCATTGATTTTTTCATGAAGTTTATTAGCTATCTTGTCCTTTTCCAAAATCGTGATCGCTTTTCCCGTGTCTTTTGTTTCCAACGCTTCAATGGAGTTCCTCAAAGCCGTATCGGCAAAAACCCCCAGTTCCATCAACATCCGTTCCAACTCTCGCAAATCGCTCTGAAATTTTTCTCTGACAGCCAAATTTCCCCACCTCCTTTCAACGTCTCACCCGAACCGCCCGGTTATATAATCCTCTGTCCGCTTGTCGCCGGGATTGGAGAAAATTTTGTCTGTTTTGTCAAATTCAATCACCTCTCCGTTCAGGAAAAAGGCCGTTTTGTCGGAAATTCTTGCCGCTTGCTGCATATTGTGGGTGACGATGACAATGCTGAAATCCTTTTTCAATTCTTGGACCAATTCTTCCACCTTCAAAGTGGAAATAGGGTCAAGAGCTGATGTCGGTTCATCCATGAGGATTACATCCGGTTCGATGGCGAGACAGCGGGCGATGCAAAGCCTCTGCTGCTGCCCTCCTGACAAACCGTACGCATTTTCGTGGAGGCGGTCTTTCACTTCGTCCCAAATGGCCGCTCCGCGCAAACTTTTCTCCACAATTTCATCGAGAATTTTCTTGTTGCGGATTCCGTGAATTTTCGGACCGTATGCGACGTTTTCATAAATGGACTTCGGGAAAGGATTCGGTTTTTGGAAGACCATCCCTACACGTGTTCGCAACTCTTCAACTTTATAAGAATTGTCCAAAATATTCCTTCCCCTGTACAAAATTTTTCCGCTGACCCGTACGGACGGAACAAGTTCAACCATCCGGTTCAACGTTTTTATGAATGTTGATTTTCCGCAACCGGACGGGCCGATAATGGCCGTAATTTCATTCTCTTTTAAATCGAGATTGATGTTTCTTAAAGCTTGAACTTCGCCGTACCAAAGGTTTAAGTCACTTACACTGAAAACATCATGTTTATTCAATGCCGGACTGGCCGCTTTTTCTTCCGCCGTTGCCAATACATCCCCTGGATTGGCCCTGTATGTCAGTACTGTCATGTTCTTTCCCTCCATCATCTCAAAACCTTCTTTGGAATTTATTGCGAATCAAAATGGCGATGGAATTCATTAAAAATAAAATCACCAACAAGACCATGATCGATGCTGCCGCAAGATTGGCATACTCTCGGACAAGCGCCGAATCCAATGTCCAATAATAAATTTGCAAGGGCAGAACGGTAAATTTGTCAAACAGGCTGTCCGGTACGGGAATCAATAACGCCGGTATTCCCAATACCACAAGAGGGGCCGTTTCCCCAACCGCACGGGAGAGTGCCAGGATCACCCCGGTCAAGATTCCGGGCAACGCGGCGGGAAGAACGATGTTTCGGATTGTCTGCCATTTTGTCGCTCCCATGCCGAAAGAAGCTTCCCGCAAATATTGGGGAACCGCGCGAATGGCTTCTTGGGCCGCCACAACAACAATCGGCAATACGAGAAGGCTCATCGTCAAGCCCCCGGCCAAAACAACCGCTCCGAGTTCCATCCCCCTTACAAAAACGGTCAACCCCTGCAGACCGAAGACAACGGAAGGAACTCCCGCCAAATTTGAAATATTTGTTTGAATAAGTCTATGAAAACGATTTTTCCTGGCGTATTCCTCCAAATAAACGGCCGTGCCGACGCCCAGGATTAGAGTGATCGGGGCCATCACCGCCATCAGCCATAATGTTCCGATAACAGCTCCGTAGATTCCCGCTTTTTCAGGATCTGTTGATAAACGGTTTGTTAAAAAATCCATATCGATCCAGTGAACACCTTGAGTGACGACACGATAAATCAATGCCACCAGCACGATCAGACCGAATAAAGTGGCCAAGAAAAAGAGCGTTTTTGCAACTGCGTTTTTCAACAGCCGGATATTCATCCGCTTTTGAGTGTGGGCATGATTGATGTATTTCATTCTAATACTCCTCCCTGAGTTTCCGGGAAATATATTGCGCGACCAAGTTCATGATTAACGTGAAGACGAACAACGTCATGGCCACGGCATAAAGACTGTAATACAATGTCGACCCGGCCGGTGCGTCGCCGCCTGTTACTTCAACAATGTAAGCCGTCATCGTCTGCATCGATTGTGTTACGTCAAATGTAAAGTTTTTTGAACTTCCGCTTGCAATGGTTACAATCATTGTCTCTCCGATTGCCCGGGAAACAGCAAGAACGAAAGAAGCGACAATTCCCGATACAGCCGCGGGAACAACCACCTTCCATGTTACTTCCAATTTTGTGGCACCGAGTGCCAAAGCCCCCTCCCTGAGGGATTTCGGTACTGCCGACAAGGCATCTTCAGAAAGGGAAGCAACCATCGGAATGATCATAATCCCCATGACAATGCCCGGGCTTAAAATATTCGTCGGTTCCAAACCGGGAATAAAATTCTTTAACAATGGAGTCACAAAAGTTAATGCAAAAAATCCGTATACGATTGTCGGTATGCCCGCGAGAATTTCCAGGACAGGTTTAAGGATTCTCCTCACCCGTTCAGAAGCATACTCACTTAAATAAACAGCTGTCATGAGCCCGATGGGAATGGCGACAAGCATCGCGATTCCCGTAGCCATAAGTGTCCCTGTCACCAAGGGCAAAATCCCGAATTCAGCATTCGGTCCCAAAGGCTGCAGCGTCGTGCCTGTAAAAAAGCTGATAAACGAAACGTCTTTAAAAAACTCGATCGTTTCAAACAATAAGGTAAATATTATTCCCAATGTGGTTAACACGGATATAATTGAGATCACAAAGAGAATTTTAGGAATCATTTTTTCAAAGATATTTGAAAATGTTGCCTTCCTGCGGTTTTTTTCAATCCAATTCCTGACGGAAAAATTCTCTTTGCCCCTTTCGAGCACTTTCTCCAAAGCCACAAACCCCTTTTTTTAGTGTTTGTTCATTTCTTTTCGCACGAATCATCAACCCTGTTTTGACAAGGCCGCCGGTTTGCCCGGCGGCGGTTTCTTCTGCTAAGAAGGGAGGGGGAAGAAAATGTTTCCTCACTTCCGAATGTTGATTATTTCAATGCATTCAACTTTTCGAGGGACGCCTGCACCTCTTCATCAGACAACGGTGCAAATCCTGTCTCTTTGGCAACTTGTTGGGCATTTTCCATTACATAAAGGGCAAAATCGAGCACTTGCGGTTTTTCTTTGGCATGATTGACATTTAAGTAAGTAAATACCGGACGGGTAAACGGTGAATACGGATAATCATCGCCTTCGCCGATTGTTTCCACAGTCGGTTCAACCGGTCCGTTTCCAAAGTCTACTTTTACTGCTTGGAGTTTATCTTTGTTGCTGTCATAATAACCAAATCCGAAGAAAGCAATGGCATATTTGTCTTTGGAAACCAAGTCAACAAGTGTCGAATATTCTTGCTGAAGATTGATGTCTTTGTCCAACTCTTGCTCCTCAAGAATGTTTTCAAAGAAGAATTCATAAGTTCCGTGGTTTTGGTTCGGGCCGTATTTTTTGATCGGTTCATCCGGGAATTCCGCACGGACGTCGGACCATTTTTCGATTCCTCCGCTTTCGAGGAAAATCTTGATAATTTCCTCTTTCGTCAACTCGGTTGCCCAATCATTTTCTTTGTTGATAACAATCGTTAAACCATCCAAGGCCACTTTGAATTCCAAAATTTCAATCCCCAATTCTTCCGCTTTTTGTTTTTCTTCGTCTTTTATCGGACGGGACGCATCATTGAAATCTGTGCCGTTTTTATCAACCAGAAATTTTCCAAATCCGGCTGAAGTTCCGGCGCGGCCTACTTCTACGGATACATTTTCATTTTCAACCATATAATTTTCCGCCATTTTCGACATAAACGGAAAAACAGTTCCTGAACCGTCAATGACAACACTGCCTGAAAGGCCGCTGCCTGCGTCTTTGCTATTATTTTTATCCTCATCTTCCCCGCCGTTCCCGCACGCGGCAGCCGTTGCCAGCAAAGCTGCCATTACTAAAAACATGACCCATTTTTTTGCCAATTTCATATAATGTACCCCCTGCATCATTCGCGATAAATTTTGTTGACATATACAGAATACAAGTTGTTCTTTAATGCGGTTTTAATTGGTTGTAAACCTTTCGTAAATGAACGTAAAAAAATGTCCGCAAAACGCGGACATTAATGGCTGGCCGTTCCCGGAAATGATCTGCATCCCCAAAAATCAAGTTCTTTTTTGTTTTAACGAAAAATAAGCATCCAAAACCCTGCGGCCGATCATATTGTTGGCATGATGGCCTTTTTCTCCTTGATAAGCCCAGGGAACGACAACGGCAACGGCCACTTCCGGTTTGTCACAAGGAGCATATGCGACAAGGCTTAAATTGACTACTTCGGGCGGGCGGTCATATTTCATTCTTTGCGGACCGTCATAAAGAGCTTGGGCCGTTCCCGTTTTCCCGGCCGGGCGATATGTCGCATCGCCAAAATATTTATATGCGGTGCCTTCCCAATGTTGCATGACTTGCCTGAAGCCCTCGCGCACGTTTTCCAGCCACTTTTTCTCAAGCTTTACACGGCCGAGAATTTTCGGTTCAAACTCTTTCAAGACGGGACCAGGCTCCTCTTTATTCATTAACGGTTCCCGGATTTCCCTGACGAGACGCGGCTGAATCCGGTAGCCCCCGTTGGCGATCGTGCAGATGTATTGGGCCAGCTGCATCGGAGTGTAAGTATCATACTGGCCGATGCTTAAGTCCAAGAGCAATCCCGGGTCCTCCAGCGCACCTTTGTATCCGGTTGCTTCATTGGGCAAATCAATGCCCGTGGGAACGCCAAGGCCGAATTGGCCGAAAGATTCGCGCATGATATCAAATGTTTCCTTCTTGAGGACCAGCGGCTGGTTATAGCGGTATTGTCCGCCGCCAATCTTGATCGCCGTTTTAAACATGTAAACATTGGATGAAACTCTTAAAGCCCGGATGTCGTCGACTGTGCCAAAGTCTTTCCACGAACCTTTTTCCCGCGTGTCTTTAATTTTTAAAGGTTCATCATAAAAACTGGTTCCCGGACGAATCGCCCCGAGTTGATAGCCTGTCAATACGGTCGCTCCTTTTATGACAGAACCGGCATTGTAAGAAGTGATAATATTCCCGAGCGCAAAATCGTGAACATCGAATCTTCCTGTTTCTTGATTCTCCGTCAATTGTTTTCCGGCCATCGCCAGCACTTCGCCCGTATATGGATTCATTAAAACGGCAAAAGCCCGGTCCAGCAAATCGGTTTCCGGATGTTGTTTGGCTTTCATCAATTCTTCTTCGATAATTTTTTCCACGGCCAATTGCAATTCCATATCGATCGTCAATACCAAATCGTACCCTCTTTGCCCTCCATATACGGGGACGGCATCGATCATCCGCCCGCTTTTGTCGGTGATTTTTTTAAAAAGCGCTTTCCTTCCGCTTAAAACATTTTCATATTGCTTTTCCAAATAGCTTTTTCCGACCCGGTCGTTGCGGTTGTAGTCATGCGCCAAAAAGTAATCGAGATTTTCCTTCGGAACGCCTTCCTCATGATTCGATACTTTGCCGAGGATGGTCTTCAAAGTATCCCCGAAATGGTAATCCCGTTCCCAGTCCGTTGTCAGATCCACTCCGGGCAATTCTTGAAGGTTTTCACTCACCAGAGCAAACTCTTCATCAGTGACTCCCTGATTTTTGACAATCTGGGGCGATTGGGCATCCCCACGCAATAACGAACGAAGAATGGCGATGATCTCAAAATCTTTTTCCGTCAACTCGTTTAACTCAGATTCATCTATTCTTTCCAACTGCAGCCGGTATAATTTCCGGTCATATTCATTACCGGCGAATTGTTGTTTAAGGCGCGCTCTCTCCTCCGGTGATACTTTTTCTTCGGCCCGGTCCGGGTATTTCAACAGCCAATATTCTTTTTTGTCCCTCAGCTGCACACGGTCATATGGGACATCAATGAGTTCCGCCAGCTTTTCGGCAACTGCCAGCATTTCGGAACGGGTTGCCCCGTGGTTTGTGTACGTAATTGCTTTCTGTGCCTTATTGCCAACGATCATTTTACCGTTCCGGTCAAACATTTTTCCTCTAGGCACCGGATTTTTAAAAATAATTTCTTCCGTTTTTTCGACTTCCCTTTTAAATTCCGGTCCGTAAACGATTTGCACCATGCCGAGCCTTAATATGAGAACGGAGAACAAAACAAATACAAGCAAAAAAAGGACATTCATTCGGAAAACCAAGTGTTGTTGATTGTTTTTTTCCGACTGGTATTTCAATTTTCCTTCCTTTCACCCCGCTTGTGAACAAACGGTTTGGCCATTCGTTAAGAAGGCGAAAGCCGTACATTTCTGACAAAAAAATAAATAAAAAGATGGCCCCCGCCCAAAAAAATTAACAGAACGGGAATGGCTCTCACCGGATCTGCATAGGAGACCGCAAAAATGAAAATAAGAACGGACAAAATTCTGCCTAAATTTAAAAAGATTTCCCGGACGACAATATATTCAATTCTCATTTCTGCCGCTTTCCAGCCCGTGCCAATCACATCGTAAGTCATTGACAAATAAGGAACTAAAATCAACGGATATGCGATCGCTATCACGGCGGCATAAATCAGCAGCCTGGCATATGTAAAGTTGAAAATGATAATGAAAATGGATGCAAAAAGAGCGGCTCCGCCGATGAAAATGGCTTTCTTGCGGTTTTCCTTCTTGACGATTTTCGTGACCGCATAATAGGCAATAAACGATATTCCCGAATTTAACAGTCCGAACGTTCCCAATGCCATTTCACTTTCGGTCGTGATGTAAACAAAAACAGAAATAATAAAGGCAAACGTTCCTTCGCGCAATCCCTGAAAAAAATGAGCATTTGTAATATATTGCCAGTTTTTGTTGTGCCGGCGTTCTTTCATAATGCGCAAAAAATCATATTTTCCTGCAGCCGAACGTCTCTTTAAGAAAAAGCTCAACAATACAGCCAGGAAAAACAGACTTAAAGAAATCCCGAATACAACTGTGTATCCTGTAAATTTTTCCATATGAGAAATGATGTACCCGGCGGCAATGGGTCCAATCATTCCTCCGGCGGATGTTAGCACGCCGAGGAAGCCGTTAAAAAAATCCCGTGTTTCCGGTTCGGTAATTTCAAATGTCAGCACATTGTAAGCGAGCCAATAAAATCCGTATCCAACACCGAGCAATCCGCCCAGCAAAATCAAATGTTCGGATGCGTCCGAACCGGTTACGAGCACAGCCAAATAAAACAAAGAAAGAAAAATGACACCCAACCTTAAGACGATGACCCGATCTATTTTTTTTGCCCATCTTCCCGCCAAAATAAAGGTTAACGGCTGAAAAACTACGACAGACAAATTATAAAGCCCCAAATCGGCAAATTCTCCCGATTGCTTCCACAAGTATATATTGACAAACGTGTTTGACAAAGCGACGCTGAGGGAATAAAGACCGCCGATCAATAAAAGAAAAAGCAAATCCTTCGTCGGCTCCACATCTCCAATGATCTTTCGTAAGTTCTTCATAAAAAAACTCCCCTTTGCTCTAAAGGGTAGTTTTCGCAAATGGATGGCAATTATGCACGCCCCCAAGAACACCTGCAACCGTCGCGCCGGATCGAAAAAAGCAGGGAATTGCTTCCCTGCTTTTTTCACTCCGTGCTTATATTTCAGCTTTCTTACTTTTTGGCTTCCTTATAGCGGCGGGCAACTTCATCCCAATTGACGATATTCCAGAAAGCGGAAACATATTCCGGTCTGCGGTTTTGGTATTTCAAGTAGTAAGCATGCTCCCAAACATCCAAGCCCAAAATGGGAGTTTTTCCTTCCATTAACGGAGAATCTTGGTTGGGCGTGCTCATGACTTCAAGTTCTCCGTTATTGACGACAAGCCATGCCCAGCCGGAGCCGAAACGCCCGATAGCAGCCTTAGAAAATTCTTCCTTGAAGGCCTCGAAACTTCCAAATTTGGCCTTGATTGCTTCGGCCAGTTCGCCTGTTGGTTCCCCGCCTCCATTCGGTGAAAGGACTGTCCAGAACAAGCTATGGTTTGCGTGGCCGCCGCCGTTGTTTCTTACCGCCGTGCGAATGGATTCAGGTACGGCATCCAAATTGGAAATCAATTCTTCAATCGTTTTTGCTTCAAGTTCTGCATGTCCGGCGATAGCCTTGTTCAAATTTGTTACATACGTGTTGTGGTGTTTCGTATGGTGAATGTTCATTGTTTCTTTGTCGATGTAGGGCTCAAGAGCGTCATATGCATAGGGCAGTTGCGGCAATTCGTGTGCCATTGTACATTCCTCCTCATCTTATTTGAAAAGCAATTTTATGTAAAAATTGCCTTTTCATCCTTTTTTAGTTTACAACATCTTTGTGTTGTTTACCTAAAGAATAACAAAACCGCCACCTTTATGCAAACAGAATGCTCCAACAATAGAGATATTTTAAACGTCGCTAATAAAATTATACCTTGTCTGAGGAAAATCTTTTCACTTTTTAACAAGATTCGAAAATTTGTCAATTTCAGTAGAAACCGCGTGAAATAAGCGATTTAAGTCATACCTGGGACCTTTAGGGTAGTTACATCTTCACAAATCAGGTTGACATAAGTCACGCAATCTTATTTAATCAAAGTATAGAGTATAGAAGGGGTTGTCCGCTGTGAAAGAGCTTAAAATTTCCCTGTACAGCTTGCTCATTCAAGAATTTATCGACAAAGAGCCCATTCAAAAATTCAAAGCAGGAACGATTCTTTTTAGTGAAAAAGAACCGGTTAAGTATGTGTACATCCTCGTGGACGGAGCCGTTTCTCTAGGACGGGTCCACATGAAGGGCAAGGAATTTATCATTAAAATTTTAAGCGGAGAGGAACTGGTTATAGAATACCAAGTGTTCAAAGATCAACCAATCTACCATTACTCCGGAAAGGCTTACACGGACTGTGAAATGCTGCTCATCAAAAAGGAGGACTTTGAAGAGTTCGTCCGGACAAATCCGCAAGCAAACAGTGCCTTGACAGCTTGGCTGGCCACCCGCTATTTAAAAGCGCAAATGAAGTGTATGGATCTCATGATGAATGGGAAAAAGGGAGGATTGTATTCCATACTCATCCGCTTATGCAATACGTACGGCGTTCCCGTAGAAGACGGAATCCTCATCGATGTTCCGTTGACGCATCAAGAGCTGGCCAATCTTACCTACGGCACGCGGGAAGTAGTGCAGAGAATGCTGAAAGAATTGCGGGAAAAAGGCGTCATCAGTTATGAACAACAAAAATTTACCGTTAAAGATTTAAATTATTTGCGCAAGTCAGTTGACTGCCAGCGCTGTCCGATAGAAATTTGCGGAATTAACTGAAACTGAATCCAAAACAGAAGACTGTCCGCTGTCCGGGACAATCGTCTTCTGTTTTTTCTTTTCTAAAAAAGATACTTTTTTAAAATACAGTACCGCCGTCTTGCCCTGCAAAAATGTTCCCCCCGGTTATATATAAGCGTCCGGCAGCCGCTCCCGGTCTAAACGGCGCTTTCCCCGCATATGTATAATGGTACAAACCTTCTTGTGAGGATAGGAGAATGAAACGCGTCACTTTATTCCTCGCCACAATCCTTATCGTCTATGCCGTTTATTTTGACTTAAGCAAAGGAACGCTAACATTTGTCAATGCCGGCAACGAACATATTTATAAAGAACCGTTTGCGGAAAAAGAAGTGGATTTTTTCGAAAAACGTGTGCAAAGCGGCGAAACGCTTTTGTCTATTGTTGAAGCCTATCTGGGCGGTCCGCTCCCCGTTTCCGTCGAGACGGTCATAAAAGATTTTCAAAAGCTCAATAACGGTTTGCATCCGCAAAATATTCAGGTAGGCAAAATTTATAAATTTCCCGCTTACCGTTCCGGGTAATCGGGCGCGCTTCTTGTCAACTGCCGCTCAAGACTGATACAATAGTTTTGCCGGAAACGTTCATGAAATTGTTCGAATTTTTCAATCAAAGGAGAGGCTTATTGTTGAATGAAATCATACATCGCACGAAGACACGCCCGGTAAAAGTCGGACCACTGACGATCGGCGGAAACAACCAACTTTACATCCAAAGCATGACCACCACAAAGACGGACGACGTGGAGGCGACGGTCAAACAGATTAAACGGCTTGAAGAAGCAGGCTGCCAAATTGTCAGAGTCGCCTGTCCTGATGAAAAAGCCGCCAGAGCCATTCCTGACATTAAGAAAAGGATCGGCATTCCCCTTGTGGCCGATATTCATTTTGATTACAAGCTGGCCTTGATGGCTATTGAAGGAGGAGCGGATAAAATCCGCATCAATCCCGGAAATATCGGAAAGAAGGAAAAAGTGGAAGCGGTTGTCCAAGCGGCCAAAAAGAAAGGCGTGCCGATCAGGATTGGCGTGAATGCCGGTTCCTTGGAAAAACGAATTATTGAAAAATACGGATATCCGACCGCTGACGGAATGGTTGAAAGTGCTTTGCATCATATACAAATTCTTGAAGATCTTGATTTTCACGACATCATCGTGTCTTTAAAAGCTTCAGATGTCAACTTGGCCATTGAGGCGTATGAAAAAGCCGCGCGCACTTTCGATTATCCTTTGCACCTCGGCATTACCGAATCGGGAACCCTTTTTTCAGGAACGATTAAAAGCGCAGCCGGTTTGGGAGCGCTTCTCAGCAAGGGCATTGGCAACACTTTGCGTATCTCTTTAAGCGCCGATCCCGTCGAAGAAGTAAAAGTGGCCAGAGAACTGCTGAAAGCATTCGGTCTTGCTTCCAATGCGGCAACATTGATTTCCTGTCCGACATGCGGGCGTATCGAAATTGACTTAATCAGCATTGCCAATGAAATCGAGGAATATATTCAAAACATCAAAGTCCCGATCAAAGTTGCCGTTCTCGGCTGTGCCGTAAACGGTCCCGGAGAAGCGCGCGAAGCCGACATCGGAATTGCCGGCGGTCGCGGGGAAGGACTTCTGTTCCGCAAAGGAAAAATTGTCCGCAAAGTGCCGGAAGAAACAATGGTCGAGGAATTGAAAAAAGAAATTGACTTGCTCGCCGAAGAATACGCGGCAAAACATAAATAAGGCTCGGCATCGTGTGCCAAGCCTTTTTTTGCCCTCAAAAGATCAGGTTTATGAACAACGCCAGAATCAATGAAACAACCCCGATACCTATCGCCCAGGAGCCAAGACCTTCGGCTCCTCTGCCTCTGGCGACAAAACCCAAGACGATGCCTGCACCGGCAAATAATACCGGCAGCACAAATAAAGAAATAATGGATAACACGACTGCGGCAACCCCGATCCCGGTGCCGCCCGCCGCCGTGCCGCCTTCTTCTCCCGTTTGGGCGCGGTCAATCGTGACAGGAGCGGCAAATTCAGCGGCCGTTTCCTCTGTAAAAGTATTATGATCTACGGGAGTTTCCCTTGTCTTTCCTGTACTGTCATAAAGGCCGGCATCTACACCATCATATCCCGAATCGCCTTGGCTTGGGGAATTTTCGCTCCCTGTGCCGGCCGGACTGCTTCCATAGAACATATTGGCGTTGCCGGAAGGTCTCTTGTATTGTTCTTCCGCCATTTGATAATCCCTCACTTTCTTTGTGGAAGCAGTATTATTGTTTGTCGTTCCAATCTGATTTAAAGTGTCAATCTCTGTAAAAAATGCCTTTCATTTCAGCTTGGGCCAAGAGGTGCTGTGTTATTTGCTTTAAGTATTCTGTTTCATTTGATATGATCATGTCTAGAATAATAAAAGGAGAGTCAGCATGAAAATAAGGTTTGGGATAGACATCGACGGAACGGTTACTTGCCCGGCAACCATTGTTCCTTATATTAACAAGTCATTTGGACTGAATTTGACCCTTGATGATGTCAAACAATATGACTTGACCCCGCTTGTCGATATTTCTGAAGAGGAGTTTGCCCAATGGTGGCTTGACAATGAAGCCGAAATCTATGCCAACTCGCCCCTTGCCGAAGGTGCGCGGGAAGTGTTGGCTCAGTGGGGAAAAAAGCATGAGTTGTATTTTATCAGCGCAAGAAACACCCATTTGGTGGAACTGACAAAAAACTGGTTTCATGAACACCAACTGAAATATGACCATATTGAACTGATCGGTTCCCATGACAAAGTGGAATTAGTGAAAAAATACAAAGTGGACATTTTCCTGGAAGATAAACACGATAACGCCGTAAATATCCATGAACAATGCCGCATTCCCGTTCTTTTATTCGATACGCCATATAACCGCGATCCAGTTCCGGAGGGAGTTATAAGAGTAAAAAATTGGTTTGAAGCGAAGTTGTGGGTTGACAACTGGCTGAAAGAAATCCATCGGCACATAAGAGAGGCATAAAAAAACGGCTTTTGAAGCCGTTTTTTTCATTGAATGCATTCCGGGCAGCGGCCGTATATTTCAAATTTATGGCCGTAAATGTCAAAACCCTTCAAATTGTCCTTGACTTTCTCCATCGGACATATGTCGATCTCTTTTGTCCTGCCGCAATCCATGCAAATAAAGTGATGATGATGTTCCTCACGGGAGCAGGCAAAGCGGAAATGTTTCTCCCCCGATAGTTCCGTCATTTCAAGAATTCCCAATTCCACGAACACGGACAAATTTCGATAAATCGTATCAAAGCTTAATCCCGGATAATCGATTTTCATTTTTTCATACACATCTTTGGCGGTGAGATATCTGTCATTTTCGGCGAAAAACTCCAAAATTTCTTCCCGTTTCCCTGTATGCTTAAAACCTCTTTCTTTTAACAGCTTAAGCGCCTCCGTTACCGTCAATGGATTTCTCTCCTTTATCCGCTCTCACTAATAGAAATTTTTTATAAAAGTTCGTCAAAACCAAAATCAGCACGGCCAGCATCACAATCGTTCCGCCCGGAGCCAAGTCCAAATGATATGAAACGGTCAAACCGCCCAAAACGGACATTTCACCAAAAATAATGGATAAAAAAATCGTCTGTTTAAAACCTTTGGCAATCCGGATGCTTGCCGCCACCGGAAGAGTCATTAAAGAAGAAACAAGCAAAATGCCGACAATCCTCATGGAAGCAGAAATCACTAACGCTACCAGAAAAATAAATATAAAATGAATGCCTTTTACTTGCAATCCCGACGCCTTCGCATGTTCCTCGTCAAAAGAAAGGGCAAACAATTCTTTGTACAAAGCAAAGACTACAGCGATGACGACAATGCTGATGAAAATAATCAGATACAAATCCATCCGGCTTACGGCGCTGACGCTGCCGAACAAATAGCTGAACAAATCCGTATTAAATCCGTCGGCCAAAGAGATAAAAATAACTCCCAGAGCAACGCCGCCGGACATTATAACCGGGATGGACAATTCTTGAAAATGTTTGTATTGACCGCGAAGCTTCTCTATCAACAGTGCGCCGCCAACCGAAAAAAGGGTTCCCATGTATAAAGGACTGATGCCGGCAAAGAAGGCAAAACGTTTGGCAAGAAGCAGATTTGCCGCTATCCCCGCCAATGTGACATGACTGAGAGCGTCGGCAATTAACGAAAGCCTTCTGACGACGATAAATGCTCCCAACAAAGGAGCAATCACTCCCACAATCATGCCGGTTAAAAATGAATTTCGCAAAAACTCATATTGTAAAATTCCTTCGATCATCGATTAGCACCTTCTGGATGAAAACTTTCGGCAAAAGGATAAAATATGGTTGTTTTGCCGGACATGAATTTCCTGTATTCCTCCGTTTTTCCGTAAAAAAGCAATTTTTTATTTAAACAAGCCACATGTGTGACAATGTCCGTTACTTCTTCCAAGTGATGGGTGACTAAAAGAAGGGTGAGCCCAAAGTTATGATTCAGTTCCTCCAACAGTTGCAAAAACTCCCGGTTGCTTTTGGCGTCGACCCCGACGGTAGGCTCATCCAAGATCAAAAGCTCCGGTTTGCTGACGAGCGCCCGGGCAATAAAAACCCGCTGCTGCTGTCCGCCGGATAATTCTCCGATATTCCGGTTTATATATTTTTCCATGCCCACCATGCGCAAGGCTTCACTGACCGTCTCCCAATCTTTTCTACCCATTCTCGCAAACAAGCCGAGCTTTTTTGTTAAACCGCTGGCGACCACTTCCCGGACAGTGGCCGGAAAGCCCGTATTGAACGCATTCGCTTTTTGGGAAACATAGCCGATTTTTTCCCAATTTTTGAAATGGGAAATTTTTTTACCGAAAAGAAAGATCTCGCCGGACTGAAGCCGCAACAACCCGAGAATCAATTTCAGCAACGTGGATTTGCCCGAACCGTTCGGACCGATGAGGGCAAGAAAAGAACCTTCAGACAGCGAAAAATGAATATCTTCAAGAACGCTTTCCCGTTCATAGCGGTACGACAAATGATGGATTTCCAAAACTGTACGGTTGTTCATGTATGCCACCTTGTAAAATAGAATGATTACGATTTACATCAAACAGTATAACGGAAAAAGAATGGTGTGTAAAGGTTGCAGCTTGTCATTCCAACAAGGTTTTTGCCTTTTGGCGGGGAAAGCAGGGAACCATTCTCCCAAAAAAACATATCATAGTTTCGGGAGAGTGGTGCAAATGAAACTGATCGAAAATTTTATCAATCATAAAATCAGCACAATCACCGGGGATGAACTGCTCAAATTCGCCCGCCAATTTCAGCTGGAAGTGACAAAAGAACAAGCGGAAAAAATCGCCGCTTATTTAAGGAAAAAACAGATAAATATTTTCAATACACGGGAGCGGGTTCAGTTGATTAAAGAAATTGCCAAAGTGTCCGGGCCGGAAGTTGCCAAAGAAGTAAACCGTCTTTTTGTCATGTTTACAAAGTGACAGCGAATCGTGAACTCTCTTGCCGGCAAGCGTAAACATCAAATAAAAGCACCGCTTAATCAAGTTCTGCTTTGAAAAATATCCCGTTTCAGCCATTTCTCAGCACCGGCAAAAAATCCGGACAAAGAAGAAAAGCTGCTATTTACAGCTTTTCTTCCTTTTTATTTCATTTTATTATTTGTTTTATTCCTGCATGATTTTTTCTAACAGATGTTCATCAAATTGCTTGTTGCGCAGCATGGCAATTTCATGTTTATAAGGCGGTTTTTTGTTGTTTTTATCTGTCCCGACATACGGCGTTTCAAGGATTTTCGGTATATGTTGCAGTTGCGGATGGTGGACAATATAATTCAAAGCATCAAAGCCGATATGGCCGAATCCGATGTTCTCGTGCCTGTCTTTTCTGGCTCCCCGCTCATTCTTGCTGTCATTGATGTGAAGAACTTTCAAACGGTCGAGGCCGATGATTTTATCGAACTCTTCCAATACGCCGTCAAAATCGTTGACAATGTCATAGCCGGCATCATGGGTATGGCAAGTGTCAAAACAAACGGAAAGCTTGTCATTATGGGTGACGCCGTCTATAATCATCGCCAATTCCTCAAAAGTTTTTCCGCATTCCGAACCTTTTCCCGCCATCGTCTCGAGGGCGATTTGCACATTCTCTTGCCCGGTCAAAACTTCATTTAAGCCTTCAACAATCCGCTTAATTCCCGCTTCAACGCCTGCTCCCACATGGGCGCCCGGATGCAGGACAATTTGTTTGGCGCCGATCGCTTCCGTTCTCTCAATTTCGCTTCTTAAAAAATTGACTCCCAATTCAAAAGTGGCATGGTTTTTCGTATTGCCGATATTGATAATATAAGGAGCATGGACGATAATCTCCTCGATCCCGTGGGCGGCCATATGTTTCCGGCCCTCTTCGATGTTTAACTCTTCTATTTTTTTCCGTCTCGTGTTTTGCGGGGCGCCGGTATAAATCATAAACGTGTTGGCACCGTAAGAAACGGCTTCCTCGCTTGCGGCAAGCAGCATTTTCTTCCCGCTCATCGAAACATGGGACCCGATTTTCAACATTTTTCCCTCTCCCCTCACATTTTTTACTAAATCAAACGGGCTGAACGTTCATTCCGCTTAGTCAAATAAAAAGAACACGTTTTTTCTATTTAAACCGCTTGGCTCGTCTTTTCATCATTTCTATTTCTTTCTTCAATTTCTTTTTGTAACCGGGCTTTACTTTTTTCGGCTTTTTTAAAAGCGCCCGGGCAATGGCATCAATTTCACTGTTTTCTTGGGGCCGTTTTTTTCTCTTGGAGCGGGGCTCAATTTCCACCAATTGCCCTTTCTTTATGTCCACATGGACAAAAGAAATTCCCCTCTTTTCAAGACGGTTCACAGCATCTTCATCAGACCGTTCGTATATGGTGACAGCCGTACCCGGCATGCCCGCCCGCCCCGTGCGACCGGCGCGGTGCACATAAAAGTCCAAATCAGCCGGAAGTTCATAGTTAATGACATGGCTGACCCCCTCAATGTCGATCCCCCGCGCCGCCAAATCTGTAGCTACAATGTATTGAAATTCCAAATCCCTTATTTGCTTCATCACTTTCCGGCGCTGGCGCGGCGACAATCCGCCGTGAATGACGGCAACTTTCAAACCTTTCCGGCTCAGTTCATCTGCCAGTTCTTCCGTCTGGTCTTTTGTATTCGCAAAACAGATGGCAAGATAAGGATTCAAGGCTGTAAGCAAATCGCAAACAAGATCTGGCTTTGAGCGGTGTCTCGCCGGAAGCAAATAATGGACAATGTTTTCAGCCGCCGCTTGTTTTGGATGGATATGAATATGTTCGGGATTCTCCATGTATTTCCGCAAAAACGGTTTTAACTTTTCCGGAATAGTCGCTGAAAAAACAAGCATTTGCAATTTTTCCGGCATTCTGGCGGCCACTTGATCGACATCAACGATAAATCCCATTTCAAGGGCCAAATCAGCTTCATCGACAACCAGAATATCGGCAGTATGAACAAAAAGAGCCTGCTCTTTTGCCAAGTCATTAATTCTTCCCGGGGTGCCGACAACGATATGAGGCTGACGCTTCAATTTTTCCATGTCCCGCTTCTTGTCCATGCCGCCGGTAAACAATCGGGAACGAATTTCTTCACCCGGCGGACAGAATTTTGTTATTTTTAATATTTCCTCATGGATCTGCCCGGCCAATTCTCTGGTCGGAGCCAAGATGACCGCTTGCACTTTTTCCTCCGACGGATCAATTAAATGAAGAATCGGCAGCAAATAAGAATGGGTTTTTCCCGTGCCGGTTTGTGACTGGCCAATGACGCTTTTCCGCTTTAAAGCAACCGGGATCAACTTTTTTTGTATTTCTGTCGGTTCATGGAAACCGATATCTTGCAACGCTTCCAAAATAAACGGTTTTAAACGGAAAACATGAAATTTCGTTTCAGGCATGACGGTACTCCTTTTCCAAAAGTTGCAAAATAAAAACTATTCCACGATAAACCGTTATGTAATATAGTAGCTGCAGGATGCTGCCTCCTGAGCCGTACTATCCCGAAACCGCTCATTTTATTATAATAAAGTTTTCCCTAAATCGCCAATCATACAACTGGAACGAAACAACCTTTTCCGGGAACGGCGCCCCATTTATCACGCTTCGAAAGAGCGGGCATTCATCAAACCGCATGCATAAACTGGATCAATAAAAGAGCGGAAAGGAGACATACATCATGTTTTCGGGACCAAAATTTCCTTTTTCACACGGGATGCCTCCCCGGTTCCCCCATTCGCCGCCGAGCCATTTTTTTCCCCGGCGCACTGCTGTTCCCGGCTGGGGACTGGGGGGAGCCCCCCGTATGCGGGGCGGACTGTTGGCAAAATTGTTCGGCCGGGGAAGAACGATAGGCATGAACCCTTCCCCTTTCGGCCCGGTATTGGGACCACCCCCGCCGCAAACCGGAAGTTTTATTCAATTTCTGAGCAATCCCCAATCCATTGTCAATTTTCTCGCCAACACGCAAAAAGTATTGAATACCGCATCCCAAATCGGTTCTGTGGTGCAGCAATACGGTCCTCTCATAAAAAATCTTCCCGCCATGTGGAAAATCTATCAAGGGCTCAAAAATGCCGATGAGGATGAAAATGAAAAGGCGGCGGAAGCGGAAATCTCGCTTCCGGAAGAATCGGACACCGAAGAAAAAGAAAAAACGGAAACAAAGAAACGGACGCCCCCTTCGGCAAAGAAAGAAAATATTGGACGCAAAGGCCAATCGGTACCGAAACTTTACATTTAAATTTCAACTTTCCTGCCGGCCGTCTTCACAGGCGTTATTTGTTGCGCCCCGCTTGGTAATTCTTGAGAAGCCGCGACAATTGTCGTTTTTACTGAACTCCTTTATAATAAGGTCTAGACTCATAACAGGAGGTTTCATTTTATGAAAGTCATCAAGATATCACCGCGGGGTTATTGCCATGGCGTAGTCGATGCCATGGTCATCGCAAGAAACGCCGCTTTAGATAAATCATTGCCAAGACCGATTCACATTTTGGGAATGATTGTTCATAACCGCCACGTAACGGAGGCTTTCGCCAAAGAAGGCATCATTACGCTCGATGGAAAAAACCGCAAGGAAATCCTGGAAAAAATCGATAAGGGAACCGTGATTTTCACCGCCCACGGAATTTCACCCGAAGTCCGTGAACTGGCAAAGAAAAAAGGGCTCGTCACGATCGACGCTACATGTCCCGATGTCACCCGCACACATGATTTAATCCGGGAAAAAGCCGGCCAAGGATACGATATCATTTACATCGGCAAGAAAGGACACCCGGAGCCGGAAGGAGCGGTCGGAGTCGCCCCTGACGTCGTCCACTTGATTGAAACAGAGGAAGATATTGAGAATCTTGAAGTGGACAACGACAAAATCATTGTCACAAACCAAACAACGATGAGCCAATGGGACGTGGCCCATATCATGGAAAAGGTCAAAAAGAAATTTCCCCATGCGGAAATTTATAATGAAATTTGCAAAGCGACCCAAGTCCGCCAGGAGGCGGTGGCGAAATATGCCAGGGAAGCCGATGTCACAATCGTCGTCGGTGATCCAAAAAGCAATAATTCCAACCGGCTGGCACAGGTTTCCGAAGAAATCGCCGGCACAAAAGCGTACCGGATTGGCGATCTTTCCGAACTTAAGATTGATTGGATAAAAGATGCCAAAGTGGTCGCTGTCACATCCGGCGCCTCCACCCCGACGCCGATTACGAACGAAGTCATTGCCTTTTTGGAACAATTTGATCCAAATGACGAGACAACATGGAATACGGAAAGAAAAGTGCCGCTGGAAAAAATTCTTCCAAAAGTAAAAACGCCGCAAAAGAAGGCGTCCCGATGAAATCCGGCTGAATCTGCCGCACAAGAAAAAGCTGCCCTTACGGATGAATAAGGGCAGCTTTTTTTATACAAACTGAAACGGATTTGTGTCAACTTCAGACTCAAGGAAAGAAACGGCAAGATTTTTTTCCCGGCACAGCCCGCTCATGACCCGGACAACGCCTTTTTTCATGACCTTTTCCGCATAATGGCCAGGATCGATCATGTTCAATCCAACCATTAAAGCATCATGGGCTGTATGATAATAAATATCGCCCGTGACATAGACGTCCGCTCCTTTAAATTTGGCGGACATGAAATATTTGTTGCCGTCTCCGCCAAGAAGAGCGACTTTGCTGATTTCCGCGTTCAAATCGCCCACGACCCGTACGGCGGGAATATCGAGCGCTTTTTTCACATGTTCGGCAAATTCTTTGAGGGACATTTTCGGAACTTCTCCAATCCGGCCAAGTCCCAGCGGCTCATTTTTGTTTTCAAGCGGATAAAGGTCGTAAGCGACTTCCTCATAAGGATGGGCTTTTAACATCGCTGAAATGACCTTTTTTTCAATACTTTCAGGCACGATTGTTTCCACACGGATTTCCCTGACTTCTTCCAGCTTGCCTTGCTGGCCGATGTACGGATTCGTGCCCTCTCCCGGCAGAAATTGCCCGATTCCCGGCGCGGAAAATGCGCAATGTGTATATTCTCCAATCGCGCCGGCTCCCGCATCGCCGATCGCTTGCTTCACTTCTTTTGCATTTTCTTCGGGAACAAAAACGACCAGCTTTTTTAACGGTTCTTCATAAGTGGGCACGAGCACCTCTGTATTTGTCAAACCGAGCGCCTCTGCCAACAAGTCGTTCACTCCGCCGCGGGCGACATCCAAATTCGTGTGGGCGGCATAAACGGCAATGTCATGCTTTATTAATTTTTCCAGGATTCTTCCCGCCGCTGTTTCCATATCAATTTTTTGCAACGGTCTGTAAATGGGGGGATGATGGGCGATGATTAGCTGAACTTCCTTTTCAACAGCCTCATCCACGACCGCTTCCGTGACATCCAAGGTAACGAGCACCTTCTCGACGGGCTTGTTCAAGCGACCGACTTGCAGGCCGATTTTGTCTCCTTCCAATGCATATTTCTTGGGGGCAAATTGCTCAAATAGCTGGACGATTTCATAACCGTTAGCTGGTTTCATCGTGCAATACCTCCTCCACTAGTTGGATTTTCCTTTCAAATTCCGCCTTTTTTCGCCTGTTTTCCGGAGAATCCGACGCCGACTGCAGATATTTCAATATTCTTTTCCATCTTTTCACTTCATTGCGCCATTTTTTCCTGAATGCTTCTGATTTTTCTTCCATCAAATAAGGACCCAGCAACAAAGCCGCATCCCTGTTTTTCCCCCGGTAAGGTTCCAATGGTTCTCCAGGTTCGGCAACAAGAATTTCATATATTTGTCCGTCTTCTTCTAAAATTTGTTCAGCCACCAGTTGCCAACCGTTCTCCAAAAGCCAGCCGCGGACGCATTCGGCGTTGACATTCGGCTGGAGAATCAGCCGCTTCACACCGCGAAGCTTTTCTCTGCCTTCTGTGAGAATTTTTTTTATTAATGTCCCGCCCATGCCGGCGATGGTGATACACTCCACTTCTGCCGGAGAGATGACTTCCAAACCGTCGCCTTTTCTCACCGAAATTTTCTCTTGCAAACCTTGCCTTTCCACTTGTTTCTTTGCCGAATGGAGAGGGCCTTCCGCCACTTCACCGGCAATGGCCGCCCGGGCTTTCCCCGACCGGACGGCATAACACGGCAAATAAGCATGGTCAGAGCCGATGTCGGCAAAAACGCTCCCGTCCGGTATGTATTCAAGCACGGCGGTCAGACGATGCGATAATTTTCCTGAACGCATAGTTTCACCACACTAATAAAAACAAATTCTATCATTTTCTTCATATAACTTAAGTATAAAAAATGTCCTTTACATATGCAAAGGACTAATCAACCGCTGATGAATTTTTGCCGCGCCAGACAAATCAAAAAAATAAAGAGAGTCGGAAATCTCTCTCCTTTTCTTTCCCCTGAATAATGTTTCTTATGACAATCCCCGTTTTCACAAAGGGAATACAACTTTCTGTCAAAATTGAATCCATTCTCTCCATCGGCGCCTTATTTTATTTCAATGAAGAAAGCCAATCTGCCATTTCTTTGGCCTGTTCCTCGCTCACCAATCCTCCGGGCATGTTTCCTCTTCCGTTGACGAGTACATCGATGATCTCTTCTTTGGCCAACCTGTCACCGACACCCGTCAATGCCGGATTGCTTCCGACACCTTGATAATCCCCGCCATGGCAGGCAACACAGCCGTTTTGCTGGTACAATTCTTCGGGCGCCACCGCTCCCGTTACTTCCGTCTCTTCCTGTCCGCCTTCATTTTTGGAAGCGATTTCCCTCATATCCCCAATTCCCTTGAATGACATCAACAACATAGCGATAATTCCCAAAGACATAATCAACCAATAAGGATGAACAGGGTTTCGTTTCACATCCTTGCCTCCTTATATGTATGATAATTAGAAATTTATTCCAATTTATATTTTTATTGTACTTTAAAAAGCCGCAAAGGAAAAGAAAAAAATCTTTGCCCCGGTTCACAAACACCGAAACCGTGAATTTATCGTTTTTTTCGATTTTTTGACAACTCTATTTCACGGACACGCCCTTGACAGAGGAGTGGAATCGCTTACAATTGAAATAAATACCTGTTCAAAATTTTGGATAAAAACATCCACTTCTTTGATGGTTCAAACGCCTTTACAAAAAATTTACGAATGCCATTTGCAAAATGAGAGACAATTCAGTAAAATAAAAGCAAAACTACAATTTTTGGAATTAAAAGAGCAAAAAAAAAGGGCTTTCCGCCCGTGCGTATTTTAGCCGATGCCGACTTCCGCCAATCGCTTCTTCGGGAGGCGCCCTTTTTGCAAATTTCTTTTATTGTTTTCCGGCATTTGTTATTCAAGAAAATCTTTCAGCCGCTTGCTTCTGCTCGGGTGTCTGAGCTTTCTTAATGCTTTTGCTTCAATTTGACGGATGCGTTCGCGGGTGACTCCGAAGACTTTGCCCACCTCTTCCAAGGTGCGCGTACGACCGTCATCAAGACCGAAACGGAGACGCAAAACATTTTCTTCCCTATCGGTCAATGTATCAAGGACATCTTCAAGCTGTTCTTTCAACAGTTCGTACGCAGCATGATCAGCAGGCGATGTGGCGTCTTGGTCTTCGATAAAATCACCCAAGTGGGAATCATCTTCTTCCCCAATCGGTGTTTCAAGGGAAACAGGCTCTTGGGCAATTTTCAAGATCTCGCGGACTTTTTCCGGGGTTAAATCCATATCTTCGGCGATTTCTTCCGGAGTCGGTTCACGGCCGAGATCTTGGAGCAATTGACGCTGCACCCGGATCAATTTATTGATCGTTTCCACCATGTGAACGGGAATGCGTATTGTTCTGGCTTGATCAGCGATAGCTCTCGTAATGGCCTGGCGAATCCACCATGTGGCATATGTGCTGAATTTAAAACCTTTCCGGTAATCGAATTTTTCAACGGCTTTAATCAGTCCCATGTTCCCTTCCTGGATGAGATCAAGGAAGAGCATTCCGCGGCCGACATAACGTTTGGCGATGCTTACAACAAGGCGCAAATTCGCTTCCGCCAGACGGCGTTTGGCTTCTTCGTCACCCTGCTCTATTCTTTTGGCAAGTTCGATTTCTTCTTCCGCCGTCAACAAGTCGACACGGCCGATTTCCTTTAAATACATGCGTACGGGATCGTTGATTTTAACACCGGGAGGGACACTCAGGTCATTTAAATCAAACTCTTCAATATCTTCGTCAAAATCTTCTTCGCCGGGTTCAGCATCTTCATCGCTGCTGTCTATCAACTCTATGCCCTGCTCCCCGAGATATTCATAAAACTCATCCATTTGATCTGCTTCCAGATCAAAATGGGAGAGTTTGTCGGCTATATGTTCGTATGACAAAACACCCGTCTTTTTTCCTGTTTCCACTAATTGTTCTTTTGCTTGTTCCAGGGTCAATTCTGTTTCCATCTCTTTTGAACGTGCTGATTTTTCAGCCATATGTACCCCTCCTTCCAAAATAAACAGTGAGTTGACACATGCTGCAATTTATTTTAATGCTTTTTTCATTTCAATTATTTGTTGGGCAATCTCAGCTGCTTTTTTGTAATCTCTTCTTCTTTCGGCTTCTTTTCCTTCCATTTCTTTTTCTTTTATCTTTAACATTTTTCGATAATTCAACACCTGTTTAACATAGTCGCTTAACTCTTCTTCGCTGACATGATCGTTGATTGCCATCATTTCAATATCGGCGACTATTTTCTTTAGTTTTGGCTCTTCAAGATAATTGATAAACAAACTGGAATCCGGTTCAAATCCTTTTTCATAATAACCGAATAAATAAGTTATGATAGCTTGATGCTCATCCACATTAAAAGGTTCACCGCCCAGCATCTCCCTTACTTTATATGCCAGATCCGGATCCCTCACCATGTGAGCGATCAGTCGCCGTTCAGCGTTGTAATATGCCGGTCTCAAAGATTGGGTCGCGTGCTGCAGAAACAGCGGCCGGCCGGCGGCAGATTGTTTTTGTCTGCTTTTTTTCTTATCGGCAAAGGAAAATTGCCGCAGCTGCATTTTCAGTGCTTCCAATGACAAGGAAAATTCGTCCGCCAGTTGGCGCAGATAATAATCCCTTTCCACCGCACTGTCAAGCAGACTGATTTCCTTAAGTGCTTCATCAATGTATTGAAGGCGGTCTCCTTCATTTTGAAAGTCTTTTCCCTTTTTTAAATAGAGCAATTTAAAAGAGGTAAACGTCAAGCTTGAATGAAAGACCGCATCACGGAATTTTTCCGCGCCGAATTTGCGGATATACTCATCCGGGTCCAGCCCGTCTTCCATCAAAGCCACCCGCACCTGGCAACCGGCTTCGACAAGCAACCGTCCCGCCCTTAAAGCCGCTTCTTTCCCGGCTTGATCGGAATCATAGCAAATCGTAACCGTATCCGTATTCCGGCGGATTAATGAAACATGTTCAGCGGTCAGCGATGTTCCCATCGTCGCTACGCCGTTTTCCACTCCGGAACGTTCGGCGGCAATACAATCGGCAAACCCTTCGAATAACACAACTTGTTGCATTTTTCGTATAAAAGGTCTTGCCAGATGAAAATTGTATAAAATCTTGCTCTTGTCAAAAACAGGCGTCTCCGGACTGTTTAAATACTTGGGTTCATCTTCCCCGAGAGCTCTCCCGGAAAAAGCGACCGTGTTTCCTTTTCCATCAAAAATCGGAAACATAATCCGGTTGCGGAATCGATCAAAATAATCCCCGTCTCTTTCACTTCTTATGATTAAACCTGCCTTTTCCAGCAATGAAGGGGAGAAATTTCTCTCCGTTAATAATTTATAAGCAAAATCACGGGAATTTAATGCATAACCGATTTGATACTTTTCAATCTGTTCGCGGGTAAACCCTCTGTTGTGCAAATATTCGAGAGCATGCTGCCCGTCTTTTGTATTTACCAGTATGTGATGGTAAAATTTACATAACAGCTCATGAGCAGCAATCATTTGCTCCGTTTCACGGGACTTTGCAGATTTTCCCGAATGAACGGGATGGGATAACTCCAACGTGATATTTGCTTTTTCAGCCAGCTTCATAACGGCTTCTTGAAAAGACAAGCCGTCATGTTCCATCAGAAAAGAAAAGACATTTCCGCCTGCGCCGCAGCCAAAACAATAGTAAATTTGTTTTTCCGGCGATACCGAAAAAGAAGGAGTATTTTCACTGTGGAACGGGCATAAACCGAAATAATTCCTGCCCTGTTTCTTCAATTGCACATACTCGCTTATGACATCGACAATATCAACGGCTTGGCGTATTTCATTGATTTTCTCGTCAGGAATGCGCGCACCCATGAAAAACAACTCCAAATCCCTGCTTAAATCCCCCGGCTTAGAACATATTCGCCACAAACCACTAAATCCCTGCAATTTTCGACAAAATTCTTTTGAAATTGTTGCAAAATCTTTCTCTGTCTTCTTTCGTAAACTTTTTCGGACCTTTTGGATAACGCCCCTGCCGCCGTTCTTTTCCGGCAAGGTATCTCCGTTGCAATGACGAAAAAATATCCGTTTCTGAATACACAAACCCGCGGGGATGAATCACATATACATTCTTGGGTAAAAGCAGCGCAGCGAGGCCGGTATCATGGGTAACAACCACGTCCCCGCTTCGCGCGCGGTTGATGATATACATATCAGCCGCTTCTTTATCGGTGTCTACATAATGCCAGTGACTGGCCCCTTGTTCCCTCTGCAAACTGTTAAAAGATGAAACAAAAACCACTTTTATGTGATAACTGTTGGAAATTTCGACAATTTCTTTTTTTACGGGGCAGGAATCGGCATCCACCAAAACTGCCGACTTTCCTGTTGTTCTATTTATTCTACATCACTCCAGAGATTCCTTCTTTATAAGCGGAATTACTTTTTAGAAATTATGATTCTGTCGAAATTTTTTCCTGCATGTTTTCCGTCTGACAGTACATAGTCTATTCGTTCCTTTACAAGTCTAAACCTAAACGGAACATTTTTATCACAATTTTTTATTATATCTTATAAAAAAGTTTTTGGCTACTATTCAGCTGTTTTTTCTCCGCGGCCGGCGTCCGGCATAAAAGAAAAATGTACAAGCCTCGCAGACTTGTACTATTCTTGTTGCTCTTTATCGTTATAGTAATAATATAAAATGGTATTCGCCGACTCTTCGATTGCTTTATTGGTAACGTCAATGACCCGGCAGCCGATCCGTGAGGCAAGTTTATCAAAGTTTTCCAACTCTTCAACCACCCTGTCCAGCCGCGCATACGCAGCCCCGCTGTCAAGCCCGAGCGAAATCAGCCGTTCCCTCCGTATTTGCGCCAATTTTTCCGGGCTGATTCTCAACCCGAAACATTTATACTTTGGAATGGCAAAAAGCTCTTCCGGCGGTTCCACTTCCGGAACGATGGGAACATTCGCCACTTTGAGGCGTTTGTGCGCGAGGTATTGCGAAAGAGGTGTTTTCGAAGTTCTCGAGACGCCGATTAAGACAATATCCGCTTTAAGTATCCCTCTCGGGTCCCGGCCGTCATCATATTTGACGGCAAATTCGATAGCTTCTATCTTCTTGTAATAATCTTCATCAAGTTCCTGAACGGCATACGGCTTGCCGATCGGCCGCAACCCCAGAACCGTGCTCAATTGTTCCATCAATGGACCGACAATATCGCATGCACAAATTCCTTCCTTCATGGCTGTTTCCTTCATATACTGGCGGATTTCCCCATCCACCAATGTATAGACAATCATTCCCTGGTCATATTTCGCAAGGGAAATAACCTCATCTATATTGGCTTTATTTTCTACATACGGAAATCTTTTTATTTGAACATGATCGGCATGAAACTGGCTTAAAACAGATTTTGTAATCAATTCCGCCGTTTCCCCGACTGTATCTGATACAACATAAATAACGGACATCTCAACCAACTGCAGTCTCCCCCATAAAAAATTCCAAATAGATTGAATGTTTGCGGTAAAAAGGAAAAAGCTTTCCCCTTTAGTCTTCCTTGCCTATCGAAACAAGGGCTTTAGTAATGTTTGTTTTCGTCAGGCGTCCGATCACTTCGTAGCCTGTTCCTTTTTCCCTGACTACGGGAACGGCATCAATCTGTCGTTCAATGAGCATTTCGGCAACATCCAATAGCGAATCGTCTTTTTTGCACAACGTGATATTGGGCATTCTTGTCATGATAATGTCAACCGGGAGGGATGTGAGATCTTGTTTCCCTAAGCTGGCGCGCAACAAATCTTTTCTGGAAATAACCCCTAACAACAATCCTTCTTCGTCGACGACAAACAATGTGCCCACATCTTCGAGAAACATCGTGCACACGGCATCATATGCGGAAACCCCGCTGGCGACAACAACCGGTATGGATTGAAAATCTTTCACCTTCAGTTTTCGCAAATTTTCCCTTATCAGTTCATCACCGGTTTTCCCGGTATAAAAATAGCCTACTCTCGGGCGGGCATCTAAAAATCCGGCCATTGTCAAAATAGACAGATCCGGCCTTAATGTTGCTCTAGTGACATTCAATTTTTCCGCAATCTTTTCTCCCGTAATCGGGCCATGTTTTTTAACAATTTCCAAAATTTTTTGCTGCCGGCTGTTCAGTTCGATTGTACCCACCACCTATTGCACATAGTGCCTTTTTGCATATTGCTTTATACTTAATTATATACTATTTCAGGTAATTAACAAAGAAAGGCAGCATTGGCGGCGCTTTTTTTGGAACTTTGTAAACCAATGGTCCCGCGACTTTCTTCATCAAAAATTCCCGCTGACATTTACTTCTTCTTACAGTTTATGCGGCAAAAACGGTCGCGGGTTGGATGAAAAAGGCTTGTTCCAACAGGAAACAAGCCTTTAAAGTCATTTAACGCGAATTTTATTAAAATCCGCATACCCCTTGATCAAT
>CALKIU010000029.1 GCA_937995745.1 uncultured Bacillaceae bacterium
GCTCGGTTTTTCACGAGGGGTTGTCCAAATTACTGCACATTTTGGACAATACCTAATGAAACAGACCTCGTTTTGTCCAAATACATTCCTCTTTTAGACAACGTCCATTAAATCTGCCGAGTTTGTCCACATAACCCTCGTTCGAGACAAAGCCGACGAGAAAACCAAATTCGAACCCCTCATATTAACAGCGCCCTCTGTCCCAATTGAACCCCGACCTATATACTGCCTTCTTCGAAACCCGGCCGCCCCCCAAATCCACCGATTTTCGAAACCAGTTCCATTCCAACTCATCGCATCCCCCTTCTATATAAAAAGGGAAAGGGGGTGTCTTAAAAGTCACTTTATGTGACTTTTTGGACACCCCCTTCATGTGTCCGCAAGGATATAGCGTTGCAAAGTGATCAACTCCGGCAAACTGGCCCATTTTTCACAAAAAAACTGACTGAAAACAGTATTTTTAAAATAGCCGGCCCTGTGTTACGGCATTTTCCGCTTTATTTTGCCCAGTTCGTCAATGAAGGCAGGTCTTCTTTTGTGGATTTCCATGAGTTGTTCAATGATTTCCCCTGCTTTTTCCTTGCCGGCAATGTCTTTGAATTTCTTTATTTTTTTGCATACTTCCCTGTATCGATGGCGGTTGCTTGATTGTTGCGCGGAAGTGAAGATATACTGCTCATAGATTTCGATAACTTCATCTTTGTATTTTCCGAGCAATTTTTCCGCATAGGATTCAATATAATACGGCTCGTTTTTGACAATCCGCAAGAGTTCTTCCAGATCATTTTCTTCCTCAATGATCTTTAGGAATACATTGCTCGGATACCTTTCGTCCCCTCTCAATTCGTTTTTGAGATTCGTATAGAACTCATCGAATTCATCAGCGTGCAGTTCTTTTAATTCAAAGTAATATTGAAAATGGCCGCCAATCAATAGTTCCTTGGCCAGTTTTTTCTGTTCCTTTTTCAAGGAAAGCTGTTTGTATGCCTCATATCTGTATTGTTTCCACTGATTGACCAAGCCGGGGTACTGCCCGTCCTGCTTTTCCCCGTCCACCGCCACTTCAATGGCTTTGTGAAAATTTTTCTCGCGGAGCAGCTTTTTCAGCAATTCTTCTCTGAAAAACCGATAATGAAGATGCTCATAAATGAAATTTTCCGCCGCTTCTGCACTGTCATATTTTTTAATCATATGATACTGCAATTTTAACAGGTCTTGTTTCCCGTACTCCGAATAATCAATGCCGGATTTTCCGCTCAATGCGTCATTGATTTTCTCGATTAAGCGTTTCCTCAGTTTGTCGTCATCGGCAAAAACGAGGCAAATTTGCAGAAGGTTGATGCGGTATTCGTTCCATCCGTCAAAAGCCCGTTTGTTTTCCGAAAGGGCGACGATTTTCTTAAAAGCTTTCTCGGGCTGGTTGCCTTGTTTTTGGATTTCATCAGCAATCTCCTCTATTAAATCTAAAGTGTCGGCAACGACACCGCCGATGGCGCCGGCCGAATCGTCAGCAAAATCATATGTCCGCACCGCTTCCTTCAGAATGAGCAATGCAATATCCAGTGCCAGCAAACGATTTTCCGTCTCTCTTGCCCGTTTCAGAACCTCTGACAGTTCATACGCGAAGTCAAACGTCTGCCGGTATGAGATAAACCTTTTCCGGCCGGCATACTGTTGCACAAGCGATTTGATTAACTTCCGGGTCATTTTTAACTCTTCTTTGTCATCTCTTTGCGAGTATTTGTAAATCAGCCGCTTTTCTAACGCTTCATCTTCGTCGGCGAGGTGAAGGATTATATCAATCAATTGCTCTTTGGAAAGGGTGTTCAGAACCGCCCTTAAATCAAAAGAGTTTGTTTGGACATTTTCCGGAGCATGTTCCTTGGCCGGTGCGGTTCCTCCGCCCAGTATGTCCCGGATTTTGTAAAAAACCGCCACTTCATGCTTGCAAATCGGTCCCGAATCATAGGGGCATTCACAATCGGAAAAACGAATCTGACCGTTTGCCCCCATCTCAACAAGCACATAATAATCATCGGTTCCTTGAACAGTGGCCGTAAAAACATGGTCAAAGGTCTGTTTCAGTTCTTTCACAAAGCCCTTTAAATAATAGTCGTATCCTCGCGCCAAAATCTTGTCGTCGACATAGCTCTCAAAATTGGTAATTTTCATGATCCATTCCTTCTTTTTGATATTTTTAACAGCGGACCCCGGCCTTTACGGATTGCGGTAACGAGGATGGGAAGATACAACAATGCCGGATTTAAGGTGAGCCGGTTCAGTGAGCAGGTTTTTTATGTAAGTTTTATTATGTACCTGTTTTGAAGACAAAACAAGCGTGGTTCAATGCCGATTTGTCTTCAGTTCGATAATCTGAAGACAAAACCATCTTTTTTAAACAAACTTTGTCCTCAGTCTGCCACTCTGAAGACAAAACAGCTATTTTTTAAAACCGGTTTGTCTTCAATCTGCCACTCTGAAGACAAAACGACCTTCAGTTAAAACCATTTTGTCCTCAGACCATTAATCTGAAGACAAAACCATCTTTTTTAAGCAAACTTTGTCCTCAGTCTGCCACTCTGAAGACAAAACGACCTTTATTTAAAACCGGTTTGTCCCCAGTTCGCCACTCTGAAGACAAAACAGCCATCTTTTAAAACTGGTTTGTCCTCAGTTTACCATTCTAAAGACAAAACTTAAAAAATTTTGGGCGATTTGTCCATTAAAATCAATAATTCGCAAAAAACTCCTATTTGGACAGAAACGGTTGCCCATTTCAAACGCCATAGAATTTTATCGCGGCTGGATACATTGTATAGGAATTTTACACAAAGTCTGGACTTGACTCATCCATCTCATACATTTCTTTTTCCGGGGTTTTTTTAACAGCAGTCACGTCACTTTTTCAACAATACCTGTCTCTATTTTTCTGCATCCCCCCTGTTCAGATGAGGCTTTGTTTTACTGAGGATCCCGGAAACATCATTAAAAAAAGCTGTTACTATGGCCAACTGGATCCTTTTTCCAAAAAATAATCCATGGGCATAACCATGGATGAAAGGGCGCTCACGCAAGCGGTTTTTTCGGCTTTACATATTTTTTGCTTGGACGGCGGTTGCCGGCATTTTTTTGCGCCGTTTCAATCCGCGGATATTGGCAACAGTAAAGATGGCGATTGCCGTCCAGATGCAAGCAAACGTCACAAAGTGGTCGAATGTAAAGCTTTCGTTATAAAGGAGAACACCGATAAAGAGATTGATTGTCGGCGACACGTACTGAATGAAACCGACCATATAAAGGGGGATTTTCTGCGCACCAATTGCAAACCATAATAACGGCAAAGCGGTCGCAATGCCGGTTCCGATTAAAAGAAGGTCAATGGCCGCAGAGCCCGCCATAAACTCGTGGGAACCGCCAATCCCCAAATAGATTAAGAACATAAGAGCAAAAGGAAGCATAAAGGAAGTCTCCAAAAACAGGCCGAGCATGGAATCCACGTTAATCAATTTTTTCGCCAATCCGTATAACCCGAAAGTCAGCGCCAAGGTGATCGCGAGCCAAGGAAACTTGCCAATGGACAGCGTCATATACAAAACCCCGGCGGCGGCGATCACGAAGGCAGTTGTTTGCGCCCGGTCCAGTCTTTCCCGCAATACAACAATACCGAGTACAACGGATACAAGGGGATTGATATAATAGCCCAAACTGGCCTCAAGAATATGGCCTGTATTTACCGTGTATATGTATGTCAACCAATTCAGGCTGATGATCGCTGAAGACAAAAAGAGGCCAAGCCACGTTTTCTTCCGCTTCATTTCCACTTGAAAAAATGATTTTAAATGCTTTCTTTTCATGACCAAGACAATGACCAAGACGAACGCAAAAGACCATACGATCCGATGGGCGAGTATTTCCAACGGGGGAACTTCTTCTAAAAACCGCCAATAAATCGGCAAAACTCCCCATAATATATAAGCTGTCAGTACAAAAGCAATTCCTGTGGCATTTTGTCTTTCCATTTTTTTCACCGGTTTCTTTTATACAAAAATTGATAAAAATTCTATTAAAGATAACAATAATTATAACATACGAACCTTTCCGGCATAGTGTCATTCTTTTCCAAGTCTCGTATTTTTATGAAGTCCGTCTGCCTCTTTTGCAAAAAATAATGCCAATTGACGTCAATTTGTGCGAATTTTGTCTGAAAAGACAAAAAATATTAGGTATACTAATAGTAGAAGTATTATGAGGAGGGATGCGATATGAATGAGCAAAACAGACCGACAAAACAAGTATTGATCGACTACGAGGAAAGACAAAGCCTTGAACAGGCGACCGCCTTGCTTGAAACCATTGTGGCGAAACTGAAAGAACAAGGCAAATTTACCTTCAAGCAAGGGGAAACAGAAATAGAAATCCAGCCCTCCGGACAAATCCAAACAGAGATCAAGTATGAAGTAAAAGGAGACAAACATTCTTTCGAAATTGAGCTTGAATGGATTCCGGGACAAGCTGATCAAAAAATGGAAATTTTATAATAAACACTCTCTCGGGAACGGCTTTCGTTCCCTTTTTTTGGCTAAAAAACTCCCTCGGCCCATGCCTCTTCCCCCTGTGCGGGAAAAGCGCGATTTCATAGTAACGCCCGGCTAACTGAAACCCTCGTCTGCCGAAATCTTAACCTTAATCCCTTTTCAAACTTTAAAACCAGTCAAGCAAGAAGGGAAAAGAACTGTTTATTTTGATGACCGTTCTTTCCAAAGCTTCTAATGCGTCTATGCCATATGTAAATCAATACTAATGATGCCTGTGAAAGATGGCAAAGGCGCATCAGTTGATAATATAAGAGCCTCACACCGAACCCCGCCAATAATTTTGCCGGAATACACACAATCCGCCCGGGACGATTCCGTCTTTATCCGCGCCGGGACCTTCCGGCAAAGTCCGCCTCCCCTTTTGAAAGCCCCCGCAAGACCCGTATTCCTGTACTAACAAAAGAACGCGTTCCATATTCATATAAAAAGAATCTGAAAAGGGGGCGCAAAACTGTTGCGAAATGTGAAAGTCCGTTTACGTCCGGTGGCCGGCAACATAAATTTGCCGACAGTAATCAAAACAGCCTTTCGTCCAGGTGATCCCCAAGAAAGAATATTTATTGCCACACAAACCGGGCAAATTTATTACATAGGCAATGAAGGCTTAACGCTCTTTTTGGATATCGGGCCGCGCATCATAAAATTGGGCGAAAACACGGGCGGATATGACGAACGGGGCTTGCTCGGCCTGGCGTTCCACCCGCAATTCTTTTACAACGGGCTTTTTTATCTGCATTATTCGGAAGCGGGAACCCAAGGACCCGGCGCCCTTCCCGGAGGATACTCCCCCGACCCGTGCAACCCGGAAACACTGCATCTGAAATGGAACAACCGCGAAGAGCGCTACGACCATATCGATACCGTGGAAGAATGGATCCTGGAGACAAACGGAAGACCTCGGAAACGGCGGACGCTGCTGAAATTGCGGCGGCCGTTCATGAATCACAACGGCTACAACAGTTTGACTTTCTCCCCCGAAAGCGGCAGGCTCGTCCTGACAACGGGAGACGGCGGTTCCGGCTTCGATCCGTTTAACTTAAGTCAGGATGACATGGAAATAGCCGGAAAAATCATCGAAATTGACGTCAACCAACCGATCGGCATCACAGACCTCCCTGCCGCCACCCGTTTCGATGAGCTGCCCGCTCCCGTCCAAAACATGCTGTCCGTCATCGCCAAAGGGGTGCGCAACATGTCGTCCCCGTCCTATCAGCCGATGCAAAATTACTTTATAAAATATGCCGGACAAACCGGACAAGATTTCGTCGAGTCGATCTACTCCTTCATTCACTACCGGCCTGTTCCAGTTCCGCTTCTTGTCCAAGCTTCGCGTATGAAAAGGCAGTCCGCCGCCGGAAACGGCATAAACAACATTAACACAGGGAACGGCATCATCAATTTCGGCTGGCGGGGTTGGGAAGGGGATTTCCCCACTCCGGTCATGAAACCTTGTCCGACCGGTACAGGCGGGAGGCAAAAAGCGATTTCCTTTTACAAAGAAGCGGCCGCCCTCTCGGCAGAACGCCTCCGGCCGCTGACAAGCTATTTTCACGAAGACCCGCGGCCGGGAAAGTTTTCCGGCACGGCGCTGACCGGCGTGCAAGCCTATTTGGGCACGAACATCCCCGCTTTGACAGGCGCCGTCGTTTTCACCGATTTTGCCCGCAAAGAAACGGCCCCCCGCATCCGGGGAGCGCTCGCTTACACGTATGTCAGGCAAGACGGCAGACAAAACGATTTTTATTTGCTAGAGGTCAACCATGATTTTGGCGCGCAGCCGGCCCATTTTGTCAGTCTCGGAGCCAATTTGGCGCAAACACGATTATTTTTGGGCGTGAACGGCTCGGGCAATGTGACCGATTTTCACAAAGGAACCGTGTTTGAAATAGTGCCGGACCGTTAATTCCCCGGGAGAAAACTTCCCCCGCCACGCAGCCGTTTCACAAGCAGGAGTCCCGCTTCCAGCCATATCCAGCTGTAACAAAAGCAGAACAGAAAAATCCCGCCGGACGCCGCAACGGAAAAATTCACGGAAACAAACGGACCCAAAACGGGAAACCGGAAAATATACAGAAGCCCCGCAATGCCGCACGTCAACCCGAACGCCCCGGCTGCCGCCACCGCCAGCCTTTTCCGGAAAAAATGGACGGCCAGCCCGAGTGCGACAGCCAATAGACCGGTGGTAAAAGGAAAAATCATCAGTTCCGCCGGCTGGATGACAAACAGCAATAGACATGTCAAAACATATGCCGCCAAACCGGCCGGGCGGGAAAGCACGGCACATATGAAAACAGGCGCCGTCGCCAGCGGACTGACGGCATAACCAAGCACGGGCAAAAAACCGCCGGCCGCCTGCAGCAATGCCGCCAAACAAGAAAACAAGGAGACCGCCATCAGCCGGACTGTCCGCTTTTGTTTGCGGAATGCCACTTGCAGCGGCCGGACTTCCCTTGTGATGTCTTTTAAAAAATACATGCCAACTCTCCTGTTTCTCTGACTTTGCCAACCAATATATGCGGGTGCCCGGCGTTATTTCCCTTTTTGTCCGGAGTCTTTGCCGGAAACGTTGCTTTTCCGGGACAAACTTGGCGGCGGGACAGAAAGCTACGGGATACAGCGGGGATGATGGTTGAAGGTTTTTTAAAGGGGGATTTGGCCGTTTTTCTCAAGAAAAGCAACAAAAGACGGATGAACCGGTAAGGGGGCCGACGATGGATTTTGCCGCCTTCTTCTTGCCGGGAATCCCGTCAAAAAAAGACAATTCTCACGCTTCCTTCCTCCCGGGCCGTTGTTAAACAATTTTCCATGAATTCAAGAATTTGTTTTCTGTCCCAGATCCAATCTTCGTCCGCGAACGGGATGTCCTTTTTAAACCTTTCTCTGAAATCGTGAAGCGCTTTTTCGATTTCCTGCCTCGTGTAGACGGCGGTGGCGCCGATGCCGCTGACGCCGCCGTTATATTTTTGCGCGTCGAGCAGGTCATAGAGGATGTTGGCATGATGATTCCACATCGAAAAACGGGCATAGGCGATTTCTTTACCGGACCGGTTTATTCCATAAATGTCGTGTCCCATGCGCAATTTCTCCTTTCATGATCAAGTTTTGAAAAATCGCCCGGAGTTTCCGGGGAAACAACACAGCACAGTTTTTCCGGAGAACAAAATCATTGATTTTTAAAATGGCTGAGGATTTCCGGGAATTCCTAATCGAGGGGTCCCCCATAGCGGGACAAAGAAGTTTTTCCAAATCCGCTGCAGGGATGAGGTTGGTGAAGGGAAAAAGGAGGTGCCGGCCGGGGCCGGCACATTCACAGCAACGAACTGCGATCGTATGGATACTACCACAGTCAGAAGTTCGGCTGTTTTGCCGAGAAGGCCAAGAGAATTCTCTTTAATATTTTCATATTTTCGCAAACATATCAAATAAGGAATAGGCGGAATTCCCTTACATACGGATCATTTTCCCGCGCCGCTTCCCGCAAAAAGAACGTTGCTTCAACCGATTTCCCCTTTTTAGGCCGGTGTCCCCGAAATAAACAAAAAAGAGCACCCGGAACGGTCCGGATACTCTTTCTCTCTGAAAAAACTCCGGCGCAACCAATTCCGTATTGCCCAAACCATCATGCGGGCCGGAATTCCTGCAACCGCACAAACACAAAAATCCGCGAAACTTACTTTGAGAGGTGTGCATGATTGTGCCGCTGCTCCATGGGAATACGGTAAAGTTGAATTCCCGGGGATGCCCCGCAGAATAAACGGAGGCTTCAGGAACCGGGGCACCCCCGGGAATTGGGAGGCCCGGGATTTCGGGCAGCCCGAAATCCGTCCTCCCTATTCCTTTATAATTCCAAACTCATGAACTTTTTCCACTTTGCGTTCTTCGCCTTCAAGCAATTCGCCGGAAACTTGATAGATTCCCACGGTCAGTTTGTTTCCTTCCACTTTGTAAATGGCGAAGTTTTGCACGGCCGAGTCGCGGGCGTTGGAATGGGATTCCTTGAAGGCATCCGTTTCTTGCGGCTGGCCGCCGAAGGCAAACAAATCATTGTAGTAGTCCAAATCTTCTTGGGTCATCCAGTCCAGCTTCGGACGGACTTTTTTCAAATGATCCAATCCTTTGTTGTAAATGTCGTCATATGTTTTCGTGCCGCCCGTGTTCGGAAGCACAAACACCGTTCCGGCGGGGTTTTTATAATATTCAATGCCGTCTTCCGTCACCGTTTCCGCTTCAACGACTTTTCCGTTGGAGAAGTTTTCTTTGCTGGGCACAAAAGCCAACGGTTTCGTTCTCGAAATCACATGATCATGTCCTTGCAAAGCGAGGTCCACATCCAGCTCATCAATCAATTGCATGAACTCTTCGCGGACTTTTTGCACATCTTCGTCCTGGAGGGAGTGGTACGATTTTGAGAATATCGGTTTGTGATAAGTTAAAATGACCCATTTCGCCCCATTTTCCCGCGCTTTTTTAATATCTTCTTTGATCCAAGCCAGCTGCTCGTCGCCGATCGCTTTGCCGTCAGGATTTTTATTATCATTGGTGTTTACAACGACAAAATGTACGCCGTTGTAGTCAAAAGAATAGTAGGAACCTCCGGAAATTTGATTGTTCGTCACCGGAACGTTAATATGCTCGTTGAATTTTTCCGTTACCGGTCCGCCGCCGTTCAAAGAGTATTCATCATGGTTCCCGGGCGCGACGACAAGCGGCTGTTTCAGCCAAGATTCTTCCGATTGGGTAAAAATGTCCACCCATTCATCTTCCACTTCGGCAATTTCCACCAAATCGCCCGTGTGGAGGACAAAGTCCGCACCGCCGGCTGTTTCCAGAGCCCGTTTAATCGTATCCGCTCCAAATGCGGCCTCATTGCGCACATTTTCATTCCAAAAAGCGTTTTGCGTGTCCGTATACTGGATGAATGTAAAGGCTTCGCCGTCATCACCGGACGTTTTGAAGGTGCCGACCTTGCTTTTCTCGCCGGATTCGCTGCCGACTTGATAATAATAGACCGTGTTCGGTTCGAGGCCGGTGGCCAACGCTTTATAGGAATATTCTTTTACGTCAATGAGTTCGATATGTCCTCTTTCCTCTCCGCTTGTCCAGCCCGTCCCTTTTTTGCCTTCATCGGTAAAATAACCGTTAATGACCGGTTCGCCGTCTTTCCCCGTAACGGGCTTTCCTTCTTCGTCTTTTTCAACGTCGGCAAAGATAAAATATCCGTCTTTTGTCCGCTCGGCATAGCGGTTTGTGACCTCCTTGGCCTCCGCTTTAAAAGCTTTCGCATCGCTCATGTCCTTGGATTTGCTGACCCACACATAAGAATCTTCAAACAGATCAGTCGTGTACCAGTTAAAGCCCATTTGTGTTCTCGTATCGCCGTGAAAGGTGACAATGATGCGGTTCGGCGTGTTGTTCGGTTCGATTTCGGCCACTTCCGGCTTGCTGTCCAGCAGCTTCGTTTCTTTAGAACCCGCTGTTTCCCCGGTGTTCGCATTTTGCGACCTGGCGGATGAATTTTCTGAATCTTGCTGGCAGCCCCATAATATGAAAGGAATCAATAACAGGCAAAAAATAAAGGCTGCCCTCCAAAACCCCTTTATCGTTTTTCCATTCATATTCTGCACTGCATTTCCTCCCCTGCCTCTTTTCGTAGACTCTTTCAAAAAACTCTATCATTATCATAACGGGTGAATGTTTATTTATGGTAAATTCCAAATTAATAAGTTTTAATTTTCTTTGAAGTTTTGCCAGACGGCCGTTTTTTAAAAACTTCCCGGCGGAACCGGGTTTATCCGCCAACGGCCCGCTTTGTCCAAGGAAGCCGTTTTCGCGCGCAAGTCCTGCCGGAGGCGCTCTCACCAAAAAGGTTTCCGGAACCGATGACGAACGTGTCAAATTTGTATTTTGGATTCGGCTTAATGAACCGATAAAGTTATTTCTTGAAATTTTTTTCAGGTCATCTGTTTTTTCTATTTCCAAACAAAACCGCTTTAATTCGCTAATAAGTTAAACTTTTCTTATTGACACCCCTGTTTTGTGATGCTAAGATAGTTTTGCGATATAACCTTTTAGTTTATTAGCGAACTAAAATGTCTCTCCGAAAACACAGTTTTAAAATTCTATCAATAATAAAAATAAAAGAAAGGCAGCTGGATGGAATGAAACGGTTCGGAAAAATTCTTGTCGCCATATTGGTTTTCACATTGCTTGCAGCTTGTTCGTCCGATGACGCAGCCAAAGACTCAAAGAATACAAACGGCAAAGAAAAACTGGTCATCGGAATTGACGATACATTTGCGCCGATGGGATTCCGCGATGAAAATAATGAAATTGTCGGCTTTGACATCGACCTCGCCAAAGCGACCGGCGAAAAAATGGGCAGGGAAGTCGTCATCCAGCCGATTGACTGGAGCACAAAAGAAGCGGAATTAAGCAGCGGCAGAATTGACTTGATTTGGAACGGCTACACTATTACCGAGGAAAGAAAAAAGAAAGTTTTGTTCACAAAACCGTACTTGGCCAACTCCCAAGTCGTGGCCACATTGAAAGATTCACCGATTGAAAAACTCGACGATCTCGCAGGAAAAAAAGTCGGCCTCCAAGCGCAATCTTCCGCAAGCATTGCCCTGGATTCGGCCCCGATTAAATCGGAGATTGCGGAAATCCATGAATATAAAACGAACGTCCTTGCCCTGCAGGATCTGGAAAACGGCCGCGTTGACGCCGTAGTCATTGACGAAGTCGCCATTAACTACTACATGACGATAAAACCGGACAAGTTTAAAGTTCTCGACGAATCTTTGGCGCCTGAACAATATGCGGTCGGCGTCAAAAAAGGAAACGAGGAACTGCTGGAAGAAGTCCAAAAAGCCATCGATGAACTAATCGCCGACGGTACGGCGGCGAAAATTTCGGAAAAGTGGTTCGGTGAAGATAAAATTTTAAAATAACGCCCTCCTTAGAAAATACATCATTTTAAAGGAATGTCCCCCTTTGGACATATATCTTTTAAAATCGTCTTTTGACATATTCTTTAAAACCGTCTTTTGACATATATCATTAAAATCGCCTTTGGACATATATCATTAAAATCGCCTTTGGACATATATCATTTTTAAAGTCATATCCGCCTTGGATATACATCTGGAAAAGCAATCGGTGGAAACTGATTGCTTTTCTCTCTGTTTGGCGCGGATACGACAAAGCGCCTGCATGGCGGTGCCAATCCGGCAGCTGTTCAATGGACGAACCGGCGGCAACTGGCCGCTTTTTGAAAAATTTTAAAAAACGGCCCGGCCGGGTGCTGAATAGGAAATGGGGAGCAATAGACCGCTTTTTGGACAGGAGGATATTGTGCATGTCTTTTGATTACATCAATATGGTCATCCGCCCCATGCTGGAAGGAACAAAAATCACGCTGTTGCTGTTTTTTATTGTGATTGCCACTTCCATTCCGTTGGGGTTTATCATTACTTTGCTGGGGAGAACGCGCTTTAAGCCGCTCACTTGGCTCGTGAATGCTTATATTTATGTCATGCGGGGAACGCCGCTGTTGTTGCAATTGTTATTTATCGTTTTCGGTTTGCCGATGATTCCCGTGATTGGGGAATATTTGGTGCTGGAGCGATTCACGGCCGCCTGCATCGGATTTGTGCTGAACTACGCGGCTTATTTTGCGGAAATTTTCCGCGGAGGGCTGCTTGCCATTGACAAAGGGCAATATGAAGCGGCTCAAGTTCTCGGCCTGAACAAATGGCAGACGACCACCCGGATCATTATCCCGCAAATGTTCCGGATCGCTTTGCCGGCGATGACGAACGAAACGGTCAATTTGGTGAAAGACACGTCTCTGTTGTATGCGGTGGCCGTTCCGGAATTGCTGCATTTTGCGCAAACGGCCGTCAACCGCGACTTCACGATAGTTCCGTATTTTGTGGCGGCAGGTATTTATTTAGTCATCACGATGATCGTCACATTCTTGCTGAGAAGAACGGAAAGAAGATTTCAATTTGAATGAGGATGAGTGGAATTATGGCCATGATTGAAGTAAAAAATCTAAAGAAATCTTTCGGCTCATTGGAAGTGTTGAAAAATATCAGCTTTGAAGTCCATAAAAATGAAGTGGTGGCTATCATTGGTCCGTCCGGTTCGGGAAAAAGCACTTTGCTGAGAAGCCTGGTCCATTTGGAACAAATCGATGGCGGGGACATTGCCATCTCGGGACGCTATTTGGTGAAAAACGGCGTGTATGCCAAATCGAGCGAAATTAAGAAAATCACTGTCAAGATGGGCATGGTGTTTCAACATTTTCAGCTGTTTCCCCATCTGACGGTAAGACAAAACCTGGAATTGGCGCCGAAACTTGTGAAAAAGGAGCCTCCGGAAGAGATTAGAAAAAGAAGCCAGGATCTCCTGGAAAAGGTCGGTTTGATTAATCACGCAGACGCCTATCCGGCGAGGCTGTCCGGCGGCCAAAAACAGCGCGTGGCCATCGCCCGGGCGCTTATGATGAATCCGGACATCCTTCTTTTTGACGAACCGACATCCGCCCTGGACCCGGAACTGACCGGCGAAGTGCTGAAGGTGATGAAAAAATTGGCGGAAGAACATATGACAATGGTCGTCGTCACTCATGAAATGGGCTTTGCCCGGGATGTCGCCGACAGGGTCATCTTCATGGACAACGGCGAAATCGTCGAAACCGGAACACCCGAAGAAATCTTCAGCCGCCCCCAAAACGAACGCACCAAAACCTTCCTCGGCAAATGGAACGGCATCGGCGGGACAGGGGGACAGGTTCGGTGTCCCAATGGGACAGGGGGACAGGTACGTCGTCCCAAAATTTCGATGGGATAAGAATATACAGGATGACAGGTGTCCGTTCCGGATTAAAAACAGTGCTGTTATTCGAGTGGCAGCACTGCTTTTTATGATTTTTTGTGTTCAGAATTTTAAAAATACGCATAGAACCGGAATTTTGACGGATAGATTTTAAAATTTGACGCATAGATTTCGAAAATTGACGCATAGA
>CALKIU010000030.1 GCA_937995745.1 uncultured Bacillaceae bacterium
TAAAAAATAATTACAGTTCTGCACTTTTTTTAAAATTTCTCCAAAAAAAGAAACGAGGCCAAATGCTTAAACATTTGGCCTCTTGTTAAACTGCCCTTCGTCAGTTGACCATTTTCCCCGTTTTACCCGCTGATTTCCAAAATTCATTGCGCAAATGGACCTTCTGGATTTTTCCGGATGCGGTCTTGGGCAGTTCTTCCATAAAGGTTACACCGGTAATGGCTTTAAAGTGAGCGAGACGGGAACGGCAAAAGTCAATCAATTCCTGTTCGGTCACTGTTTTTCCTTCTTTCAGCACGACACAGGCATGGGGGGTTTCGCCCCATTTTTCATGGGGAACGGCGATTACCGCCACTTCCAATACGGCCGGATGCTCGTAAAGAACCCCTTCCACTTCAATGGACGAGATATTTTCCCCACCGCTGATAATAATGTCTTTTTTGCGGTCTACAATATCGATATATCCATATTCATCAATCGTTCCTATATCTCCCGTGTGAAGCCAGCCGTTGCGGATCGTTTCCATCGTTGTCTCTTCGTCCTTCCAGTATCCTTTCATGACACCGTGGCTTTTGACAATAATCTCGCCCATTTCTTTCCCGTTGCGGGCCACTTCTTCCCCATGCTCGTTCACTACCTTGACTGTGCAACCTATTAAAGGAGTTCCGGCTTTTGCTTTCAGCCTGTATTTGTGCTCCTCGTCAAGGTCCTGCAAATGGGAAGGAATCCGGGAAATCAGGCTTAACGGGGAAGATTCCGTCATGCCGTACACTTGGATAAACTCCCAACCCAGTTCTTTCTCAACACGGACAACAAAAGGCGGCGGCGGTGCGGAACCTGCCACAATCACTCTGACGGGATGATCGATTTTCAGTTTCCTTTTTTCATGCAATTGAAAAAGGGAATTGAGCACAGTCGGAGCCATATGCATGATAGTGACTTTATGCTTTTCGATGGCATTGAAAATATCTTCCGGTTTCGTTCTCCGGTAGCAAATTTGAGTGGCTCCGTTAGCTGTGTAATAAAACGGCGAACCCCATCCGTTTACATGGAACATGGGCAATACATGAAGAAGAACATCTTGATCCGTCACCCGCAAATGGTGCATGCTGCTTAACGCATGCAAATAGTTGTTTCTGTGCGTAAGCATGACTCCCTTCGGTTTGCCCGTCGTCCCGCTCGTATACAGAAGCGTGCAAACATCATTTTCATCGATGATTTCCCGTTTGAAAGGAGCGGAATCTTGTTCAGCCAGCCAATCATCATAACCGGTTTCATCCGTAGTATCATCCTTGTAATGAACAATGATTTTTTCGATTGTGGCAAGTTTTTCCTTTACCGGTTCAATCAAGTGATACAAATTTTGGTCGACGAACAAGACTTTTGACTCACTGTGATTTAATATGTACACATAATCTTCCGATTTTAAACGGATATTCAACGGAACGATTACAGCACCCAATTGGAAGACTCCGTAAAATCCTTCCAGCATCTCAACGGAGTTTGGAGCAAGATATGCAACCCTGTCCCCTTTTCTGACTCCAAGTTTATGTAATCCGTGTGATAAACGATTCACCCTTTCATTCAGTTCCGCATAGGTGAACACCCTGTCTTCAGTAAAAATGGCCTTCTTTTCTCCGTATAAAGCCACGGCCCGATCGAGAAAATCCGTTAAAATCAAAGGCACATTCATATTCTACCCTCCTAAAAATTCAGAATATTCAGGAATCGATAATTATATTAACACAAATTGTCTTAAATTACTATATTTTTCTGCTATTTAGTAATTCTAAGATTTTCTGTCTATTAATACATTTTTTGTCAGATGTTGTTTCTTATTTATTGTTTTAATACAGTTTTCCTCCACAGCAAGTCAGTCTTTTTTTCCGTTTTCTCAATCAAAAAAAGGTACCAACACTAGGCTTCCTCTTTTTCAGCCGGCGAATCACCATCTAATCCATTTGGGCATAGGATATACCAGAATATTTAAGAAGGTGTCATGCATGCCAGCCATCGTCGGGGCAGTTCAAGTCATTACGATGGGTTCCAGTTCCGTATTTCACATCGGCGACGTCTATAAGATTATGCCGGTAGCCAATGTCAGAACATTTACCGGATCCGGATCGTTCAATACGGGAGAAAGGCTGGAAATCAACAATCATATCAGTTCCACAAACACTTTTGACCGGGACGGAGCGGACCAAAACATTTTGTTTAATATGTAGGCGGCAATTTTTCGGACGCTCCCGTCCCATTCGCCCACGGTCAATATCAAGCGAGCAAATCTAGGCAAGGTGATCAAATGAATTATTATATTCAACAAACTATTCATATAAATATTTTGCGAATCGGCAGCATCAGCAATGCCTCCGTCCTTCAAATCGGCAGTGCCGGCCTCATTCGTCCGGCTGCACATTTATACAACTCCGGCGGCTTCACGAAACCGGCGCCCGAACCGTTGAAACCGGAAGAAATGATGATGGGAATGCCGGCTGTTCCAATTGCCCCTGTTTCAGGGTTATGAGGCAAGAGCCTTTTTCACCGAATTGGATGCCGGGTCTTTCTCCGGCTTTCAGCTGGAATGCATTCCCGAAACGGAGTGAACGACGTGAGCCAGGATATTTTTTCATACATCCGGCAATTGCACCAATTTATTGAAGCGCAGCAAATGCGCATTCACAAGTTGGAAAAAACGATGGGAGACTTAAAGCAAGAAGTGGAAAAATTGCAAAAAAGACCGGCTGTTCATGTGGAGAAAGTCGAATATCACTTTGACCAGTTGAAAGTGGACACTCTTGACGGAGTGCTTAACATCGGTCTCAGCCCCAATGATCCGGGTAACTTGGAAAATTTGGAAATCAATGAACATGGCAAATTCAAAAAAACACCCTTAACGCCCATGAGAAAGATGGAAGCCACCATGAGGCTGGAAGAATCTCTTTATCAATTTTTGGATGCGGACCTGCCGGCAGTCTTTAAAGAATGGGAAGATAAAAACGGCAGAAAAGTGCATGAAGAAATGCGCATCTTCATCAAAGAAGACATTAAGAAGCAGCTGCCGGATCGGATAAATGATTATTTGCAACGGCTGGCGGCAGAAAAACGCACGGGCGAAGATGAACTGCAATCGCTGCTTGATGAAGTGGAGAAACGGTTAAAAGAAGACATAAAACGCGCTGTCATGACCTTTCTGGACAATCTTCCCAAATCATAACGAAAGGGTGTGCCCGCATGAATTTACAAGTCTATAATCGGGAACTGCACGTTCATTATATTCAAATCCGCAGTATCGCCTCTTCTTCGATGCTGTTTGTCGGAGACGCTCAAACTGTTCAATCCTACTCCGTGTATGACACGCCGCCGGATTCTTTAATTATCGGCCCGTTTGTGCCAATAGGACCGCAAAGTTGATGCCATGCTGCATAAAAGAACCGCCATCGTCAATCATGTCAAAACGAAGGTCATGACAATCGGTTCCAATCTGCAAATCGGCGATTCCGCTTATGTCCATGCCTATGCCCGGGTGTTGGCCGTGCAAAGGGAACAACAGCTGTTTTTCACCAATGAAGGGGCTTTTTCACATCATGTTTTTAAAATGCCGTTGCCTGACGAGCCGGCAGAAGAACAAATCACTTTTGAATCAATCCACTTGAACCCGATGATCAAAGTGGACACCATTGATATTACATCCGTTTCCTCCGCCTCGCTCCTTCATCTCGGCAACAGCAGAGACGTGGTTTTGGAATCCCGGATTAAAAACATCAGACAGCTCAGGGAAGAAAGACGCGAATAAGTGAAAAAATGCAGCCCGGCATCATAAGGCTCACAGATTAAAGATGCGGAATTTCCCCAGCGGCTTCGCCTCTGCACGCCCGCCGGCAATTTTTTATGAACAGTAAAGGAGTCTTGCCATGCCCGCCATTATCGGACCTGTGCAAATTTTTAATGTCAGCGGCGGAAGCGTACAATTTGGCGACACTCTGTTTATCTCGCCAAAAAGCGCTTCGAAATCGGCCCACGGATCCGGCTCGGGAAACACGGGAGGATTTATCATCACAAACAACGGTCTCAGCGGAACAAATACTTTGGATTCCAATCTCGTCGACCAACCGGTGACGGGAAACAATTAAAAACCGATAAGGATAACCTTATCGGTTTTTAATATTGAAGAACATCACATCTTTAAGATATGCCCTCCGTCAAAAAAGTATAAATACCGCTCGGAAATGTTCCTTTTCAAAATTCTCTCAAGCGCTTCCCCGTACAAATCGATCTGCAACCGATACCGGTCCCTGAGAACTTTTTCCGCTTCGGAAAAACCGCCTTTAAAACGTCCGTAAATCGTATCCGTTTTGTAGTCTACAAGGACCAAGCCCACTTCATCCTCAAAAATGCAATCAACAACCCCTTGGATAAGGACGGGTTCGTCGTCTCCCTCCCATCCGGGATACACCTTGTTGGCGGAAAAAGCGGCACTGAAGGGAACTTCCCTCCTCACTTTCCGGGCCTTTAACATTCTTCTGCCGAGCCCCGTTTCAAAAAAGGCAACGATTTGTGAAATATCAACTTCATCTTTTTGTTCTTCCGTCAATATTTCTTTCCGGACCAATTCGTCAAGCAATACAGAAACGGTTTCTTCGGTTATCGGCCGGGATAAATCAATATGCTGCATCACCATATGCATGACCGTTCCCCGTTCTGTGGGAGTCAATTTCTTTTCTTGCATAAAACGCGGACGGGACAAAATCGGCCCGCTTGCTGCCATCAACTCTGTACCGCTGTGCTCGTCAAGGAGTTCCCGGGTTCTTTTCAATTCCGAGACAGATTGTTTCGCCAAATGGACGGACGCCGACTGATAACGATATTCCCAGTTTAACCGCATCCGGACCAGTTCATGATGCCCGGACCGGACCGGGACCGGCTTTCCCCGGGAGACCAATTCCATAAAATCGGTTCCGTCATCGCCTTCTTTCGCGCCCGTTGTGTCTTCGAGAAGCTCTCTGTCTTCCACGATCTTAATTTTCCATTTGGAAGGATGGGAAGCAATCTCTTCCGGAATTGGAGCGGCGGTTTCTTTTGTTCGCAAAACCGCACAGTCATGATGGCGGACCAATGCCGGACCAAGCCAATCCAAATAGCTCCGGGCCGATGCCCTGTCGAAATCTTTTAACAACCAGTCGGTGTTCGTCAATTGTAGCGACCATTTTTCCAATTTTGAATCCAAATCCCGGACAGAAGCAAGCAAATATAACTTTTCTTTGCTTCTCGTCAATGCGACGTAAAGGACACGCATTTCTTCGGCAAGCAGCTCCATTTTCTTTTTGCGCCGGAAAGCCAGTTGCGGCAAAGAAGGCCGTGATATCCTTTTTTCCGCGTCGACGTATTTAACGGCAATTCCGAAGTCTTTGTCCAGCAAGTATGTTTCATGCAAATCTTGAAAATTAAATTGTCTCGCCAATCCGGGCAGAAACACAACAGGGAACTCCAGCCCTTTGCTGCTGTGAATCGTCATGATACGCACGACATCCTCCTGCTCCCCGAGCGCCCTGGCCGTGCCCATATCCCCCCCTCTTTCCCGCATTCTTTCGATAAAGCGGAGAAAACGGAACAAACCGCGGAAAGATGTTTCCTCATATTTCCGGGCCCGGTCATAGAGCGAACGCAAATTGGCCTGGCGCTGTTTCCCGCCCGGAAGACCGCCGACAAAATCGTAAAAACGGGTGTCGCAATAAATTTGCCAAATTAATTCAGAAAGGGAACCTTGTCTGCTTTGTGTCCGCCATTTTTCCAGCAGGCGGAGAAAATTGGCCGTTTTTTCATAAAGTTCTTCGCCTTTATTTCCGGAAACGGAGCAAAACGTTTTAACGGCTTCATAGAAACTTCCTTTTTTGTTGCTGATTCTGATTTCCGCCAATTCCTCCTCATTCAGACCGACAATCGGGGAGCGGAGAACAGACGCCAATGGGATATCTTGATACGGGTTGTCAATCACTTTTAAAAGCGAGAGCATCACAGAAACTTCCACGGCTTCAAAATAACCCGTTCTCAAATCGGCATATACGGGAATTCCGTGGCTTTTCAGTTCATCCATGATTTGCGGCGCCCAACCCATCGAACGCAGCAAAATGACTATATCCCGGTACATGATCGGGCGGGATTGGCCTGTTTTTGGATTGTAAATCTTTTTTCTATCAGTTATTAACTCTTTTATTTTCATCGCCATCGCTTTTGCTTCCAGCTGCGCTTGTTCCAAAAGGGATGGATCCAAAAGGTCCCCGTCCGGCTGCGGCAGGCCCTCATCGTCTTTCTCCTTTCTGGAAATCAGAAGAAATTCTGCCGGATAATGTTCGTCTTCCGGATAAGCGGCGCCTTTCACGAGTTCCGCCGCCTCATCATAGGGGATTTCACCGACTTTTTCCCCCATGATTTGTTTAAATATAAAGTTTGTAGCCGCCAAAACTTCTTTCCGGCTGCGGAAATTTTTGTTCAGGTCAATTCTCAGGCCGGATTTTTCCCCATCGGCATCGAAACGTTGATATTTTTGCAAAAACAAGTGCGGTTCCGCCAGCCGGAACCGGTAAATCGATTGTTTCACATCGCCGACCATGAACATATTTCCCTCATTTTCCACGCCGCGGGTCACCAGACGGAGAATCGCCTCCTGGACCATATTGGTATCTTGATATTCATCCACCAAAACTTCTTTAAATTGCTTCCGGTAAGACATTGCCGCTTCGGTAGGCTGCAGTTCTCCGTTTCCGTCATCCCTGCCCAAGATTTTCAAGGCATAATGTTCCAAATCGGCAAAATCCGCGATTCCTTTTTCCGCTTTGACTTCGGCAAAACGCACAGCAAATTTTTTCACAAGGCCGACCAGTGTTTTAATATGGGGAGCCAACTCTCGCACATCGCGCAAAAACGATTCAGGGCGGCGCGAAAACAGTTCATCCCGGAGCCCGTGGATGATGTCTTTCGCTTTATCGCGGAATTCTTTGGCCCGTTCGAGCAATTCTTCGTCATACTCTTCGCTGCGGCAAGGTTTGGCCCGCGTCATCGAAAATGCCTGCATGGCATCATAAAGCTTTTCCCAAGACTCGTCTTTGGCGGCAAGGAGCATGTCAATTTGCCGCAAATCATCGAGATAGTTTTCCGCCCGGGGAGCCGGCCCTCCCGGCATTTTTGACAATTCCAGAGCTTGTTCAATAAATGTTCTTGCCCCTTCGAGCTGAAATGCAATATCGGCAAGAAGGGGTTTTACAAACGGAAGTTCATCGAGGGGAACGTTTTCGTCCGGTTGATACATCTCCAGCATGGACTGAAGATATTGTTCCGGAGACGGGTTGGCGCGGGCGAAATCGTAGACGGCCAGAATCATCTCTTCCAGTTTTGCGTCGCTCCGGTCTCCGGTAAACGTGTCAACGAGAGCAAAAAAGGCTTCATTCCCCTCCTTCCCGTATTCTTCTTCCAGCAAATCGTCGAGGACATCGCTGCGCAAAAGCTCCACTTCCGCATCATCGGCTATTCGGAAACCCGGGTCGATATCGAGCAAATAATAATATTTTCTGACAACTTCCAAACAAAAAGAGTGAAGGGTGGAAATGGATGCGCGGCTCAAAAGCCTCAATTGCTTTTGAATATGTTCTGACTGCGGATTTTCATTTATCGCCTTTTCCAGCGCCTCTCCAATCCGGTTTCTCATTTCCGCCGCCGCCGCGGTGGTAAAAGTCACAACCAGCAGTTGATCCACATCGATCGGATCCACGGGAGACAAAATTTTGCTTATGATCCGCTCAACCAGAACGGCCGTCTTTCCGGACCCGGCCGCCGCGGCAACGAGGATGTCCCGCCCGCCCGCATGGATCGCTTTCCATTGCTCATCGGTCCATGTCACATATTCAGGCTTTTTCGGAAGCTTCATCTTCGCCACCGGAATGCGCCTCCTTTCGTATTAAATGGATGACTTCATTTTTTGGCACGGAAAAAATCCGGTACCGGTTTCCGTCCAGCGACGCGTCAAATTGACATACAGCTTTAAAGGGGCAATACGTGCACGCCGTCCGGTCGTTCAATTGATAAGGAGCTATTTCCACATCGCCGGCAACGATTCGGTCTCCCGCTTTTTTGTACAACTTGCGCACATGCTTTATCAGCAAACGAAGTTCGTCTTTGCTGACGGCCTTCGAATTTTTTCTCAGACTTCCGTCCTTATTGAGGCCCGCGGCAACAATGGAAGAATTTCCCCACTTTAAGGTTTCATCCATCATCCGGATCACTTTTTCATCTCCGAGAAGGAGGCCGTTCATTTTAAATTTCTTTAAAATCTCTTTTTCCAATTCTTCGGGCGTCAACACCTTCTTCGTTTCCACAAGCGGTTGATGGACATGAAAATAAAGAATTCCCGCCGGCTCCGCTTTTTTCCCGAGGAGCAATTCCGAATTGGCGATAAGAACATCGAGATAAGTCAGCATCTGCAAAGCCAATCCGTAATAAACCTCGCGCAAATCCAAATCGTGGGCGCTTGATTTATAGTCGATGACCCTCAAATACACGCCTTTTTCGTGTTCCGCCGCATCAACCCGGTCAATTCTTCCGGCGAGTTCCATTTTTATCCCGTTGCGGAGGGAAAATTTAATGGACGGAAGCTTTTTCCCCGGTCCGAAAGGAAGTTCCAGACCGACGGGCACAAACCGGCTCGCTTTCGCGTGTTCATGAAGCACAAGGGAAGCGCGGCGGATAATTTGTTCCAGTTTTCTTTTAATGTAATGATGCCTGTTCGAACTCAGTAAAATTTCATTTTGCAGTTTCGGCGCCAAAACTTCGACAGCTTCTTTGGCAAGGCGTTCAATTTCTGATCTGTCAAGATCCTTCCATGAACGATTGCCGGCCATGATTTTTTCGGCAATATATTTTAAAGCGCCATGGAACAATTCACCGATATCGGGAGCATCGAGGCGGAAAATCTGCCGTTCCTTCAATTGCAATCCGTGTTTCGCAAAATGGGAAAAAGGACAGCTATAAAATAATTCCATTCTGGAAACGCTGGCGTGTATTTGTTCGCCGTACAAATCCCGGCTTGTTGCCGGCGGCAATCTCCGGGCCTTGTTTTGATAAAATAAGCTGGACAATGCTTTTCCGGCAAGTTCCTGCCAGTTCCCATCACTGATAAATTGATTGTACACGTCCCACCAAAAATCAAAAATGGGATAATGCTTCTTTTTCAACTGCAGCTGGGCAGTCAAATGCGGCAAGGTTGTATGCTTGTTTACGACAAATGCCAATTGTTCTTCTTCCGGCAAATCAGCCGGATCCGCCCACAAGGATATTTTGCGGATATTGGGAAACAAATCGTTCATTTTTTGAATATAAGGAGATGGCAGAAGGGACTTTCCTTCTTCATCGGCCAGCGGATATGTCAGATACAACCGGTCAGAAGGCGTGGTGAAAGCGTGGTATGCAAGAAACTCTTCATCGAGCAGCCTTGTCCGGCTGTCCGGGGCAATTTTCAGCCCGCTCCCGGCAAGAATCTCCCGTTCATCATCGGTCAACAATCCCTCTTCCGGAAATTTTGCCGGCAACACGCCTTCCGTCAAGCCGATCACAAACGCAATTTTTACGTCGGACAGGCGGGAATTATCCAGATTGGCCGCCACAACTTGATCGAGCGCCGGCGGGACGAGGGAGAAATTTAATGATTCCAGTCCGGCATCCAATATCACGGCAAATTTCTTTAACGACATCGGTTCATCACCGAGTAGCTCCACAAACTGATCAAGGAGTTCGATGACCGCATTCCACGCCTGGGCATGTTCCCTTGCCCTGACCAGATTGCCTTTTTCCTCTTCTTCCACCCGCCATTTCTCCAGTTTTGCCGGCACATCAAGTTCCTCCAAGAATAGGTAGAGGGCTTCACAGTAGCGGCGTCCGTTTTCCGCTTCTTTTAATCTCTTCCCAAGCCGGAGAAGCGGAGCGGCCACCAATTGTCTCATCTCATTGAGTTCATCTTCCAATTCCTTTTCCGCATCGGTTTGAAAGCTTGTTTCCATCTCCAAGCCGCGGTACCGTTTATATTTCCACCGTTCCTTCCCTGTCCATTGATGACCGTGGATACCGTAAGCAAGGACGTAGTTTTCAAGCAAGTCCATTTTTTCCCTCATTTTCAGCCGGTCCCTCCCGGCCGGATACAATAATTCGGTTTTAACGGCCCGGAAAACCGGTTCATACCGCCAGTTGCCATTGAGAACTTCGAGACTGGATCGGATGAGTTCCACTAAAGGATGGTGAAGCATCGATCTTTTTTCATCAAAAAAGACGGGCACTTCAAAATCACGAAACACGGTTTCAATGATATGCCGGTAATCATGGCTGTTCCGGACCAACAGGGCAATATCCCGGTAACGGTAATCCCCGCCCATGACAAGGCGGCGGATGATTCTGGCAATTCCCTCTACTTCCGCCCTCCTGTTCACTGCTTCGGCTATGGTGATGGAGGGAATCTTCTCATAAGGAACGGCCGGCCGGCTGTCAAAATATGTTTCCAAATGACGCAGTGACTCATCGGTCAACCTTTTTTGCTCCCGCAAAATCAGTGCTTCCAGTTTCACCCCGTTTGTTCTCGCAATCTCGTAAATCGTCTGGCATGTTTCACCCGACATTCTGAATAGATGGAATTGGTCAGGGGCTTGTTCATAAAAAGGAGTATCCAATGTCAGAGCAATGGTAACTTTTCGGCAATGCTTTATTAATTGTTCAATAATCATGTATTCCTGTGGGGTGAAACTGTAAAACCCGTCTATATAAATTTCGGCTTTTTCCAAATAGTGGGAAGATGGGATTTTTTCACCGAGAAGCTGCAAATAATCCTCAGAATCGATGTACCGGCCGCGAAGCGATTCTTCAAATTTTTGAAAAACCAAATGGAGATCATGCAGTTTATCCCGGAGCACTGCGTTTTCCGCGTCTCCGTCTTCCAATTCTTTTTTTCTGACAGCAAGTTCTTCCGGGTGTACTATATATCTCTTAAACTCTGTCAATACTTGTTCCATCCGGGCGATAAAACCGGTTTTATCCGCCGCCAGTCCGAAAAGTTTCAGACTTTCTTTTTGTTCTTCCAGTATTTTTCTGATTAGCATACTGATGCCGACACTGTTGAGATGATAACGGCTGATGCCGCCCGTTTCCTGAAGAACCCGCCAGGCGAGCCGTGAAAAACTGTATACTTGAGTCCTAATCATCCCGTTCAATCCGGGCATGGAAATCAGTTTATATTCAGACAAAAAGGTCATTTGGTCCGGGACTATATAAATGATCGGAGGCCCGTCCGGGTCCTCAGCCATCAGTTTGTAAATCTCATTTAAGAGAAAAGTAGTTTTTCCCGTTCCTGCCCTTCCTATCACCAATCTTAAAGACATATAGAAAACCACCTTTGTATTGCTGCAACCGCCGCAAAAGCGGACATTTCACATGATCATATCAATGAACCGCAACGGTCCGCATTCCATTACCCATCTTAACACAATCATTCGACAAAATTCACCACGGAGTTTTTTCCTCCGCAAAAAAGTTCAAGGAAGATCAATACGGCCGGAAAATGGCTGCTTCTTTCAACAGCATGGCAGCAAAATAAACAACGGATTTGTCATTTCACCGGGGGACGGGAACTTCGCTTTTTCTGGCGGGACAATAGGGAACTTCAAAAAAGCGGTTCATCATTAAACTATGCATGCAAAAGAAAAACTTGGTTATATGAAACCAAGTTTTTTGCAAAGTTTGTTTTGCCCGCCTGACAGACCGCGTTCTGCCGGCGGACTTATTGTTTGGCCGTTTTATTTAAATAGATCCCCATCTTTTGCAAAGCTTTTTTATCAATTTTTCCCACATGAGTCTTCGGAAGTTCATCAACGAAGAAAAAGTGTTTTGGTATTTTGAAACGGGCCAATTTGCGGGAACAAAAGCTTATTAAATCTTCCTCGCGGACATTTTCTCCTTTCTTGACAATAAAAGCGACGGCTTTTTCACCCCAATGTTGATCGGGAATTCCGACCACCGCCGCCTCCCCGACGTCCGGATGGGTAATGAGCCAATTCTCGATTTCAACGGGAAAAATGTTTTCTCCGCCGGAGATCATCATTTCTTTTTTCCTGCCCACCAAATAATAATATCCGTCCTCATCTTTTTTTGCCAAATCGCCCGTATAAAGCCAGCCGTCCTTTAGCACTTCCCCTGTAGCCCTCTCATTGTTCCAGTAATAATTGAACATATGCTTTCCCCTGATGAGCAGTTCCCCCGGTTCGTTGCTGCCCGCCTCCGACCCGTCGTCCCGAACGATCCGCACTTCATTAAAGAGCATCGGTTTTCCGACCGAACCCTTTTTCGTTTTTGTTTCAGCGGGATCAATGTAAAAATTGTTCGGTCCCGCTTCCGTCAAACCGTAACCTTCCTTAAAAGAAAGACCTTTTTTGTGAAAAGCTTCATATATGTCGGGGGGACACGGGGCGCCTCCCGACAAAAACACTTTCATGGACGGAAAAGCGCTTTGCTTAAATTCTTCCGTATCGATCAACCGGCGGTACATCGTCGGCACGAGGAGAATGTTCGTGCAGCGGAATTGATGGATCAGCTCCACCGTCTTCCGGGGATCAAACTCACGGCAAAGGACGACCTTTCCCCCTGCCATGAGCACAGGAACCGACAAAGCATTCATGCCCCCTGTATGATAGAGGGGCAAACATGTCAAAGTGATATCCTCATCCGTTAAGTTCCAGCTGAGGACCGTGTTGAGGGCGTTCCAAAAAACCGAACGGTGGCTCAGAACGACCCCTTTCGGCCGTCCCGTCGTTCCTCCCGTATAAAAAATGGTCAAAGGTTCTTCTTCCCGCCTTGCTTCTTGAAAAACTCCCGTTCCATCCCGTAGAGACAAATGCCCGTCTTCAGAAACGTTCAACAAACGGGCGCCGTTCAGTTGAAGTTCCGCGAGAAGGCTGTTCACTTCAGGATGAAACGCAATGACTTCCGGACGGCAATCTCCCAAAATATAATTGATTTCTTCGCCGGAAAGCTTCCAGTTTAACGGAACAAAAATGGCGCCGAGTCGTCCGCAAGCAAACAACAAATCAAAATAGCTGACATGATTCGGCGCTAAGACGGCCACCCTGTCTCCTTTGCGGATACCGAGCGAGTAAAGGCGGCGGGCGCAAGCTTTGATTCGTTCTTCCATCTCCCCGTACGTCCATTCTCTCCCCAATCCTGTGTCCGCAACAGCCGGTTTATCAGGATGCAATTCCGCTCTTTTTGAAAACCAATCCAGCTCCATTTTGCAGCTCCTCTCCTTTGCTTTCCCGACTTCAACTTATTGCTGCCCTCTCTCTTGCAAGACTTATCCACGGGTGCGGAAAAACTGTTCAATGGCACGCAACAATTGCTCCAAATCGTCGATAAGAGGGGAGTGTCCGCAATTTTTCAACTCTACAAAACGGGCCCTCCCTTGCAAATCTTCAAGGATTTCCTCCGTCATTTCGCGGGAGACGACGAGGTCGCGGTCTCCGTGCAGCACCAGAACGGGAACGCGGATATCCTTTGCTTGATTGCTGCCTCTTGTCAATCCGTTGTGCTTATCGCTGATATTAAAAATGTTTAATGCATGGTATACTTCGGCTAAATTTCTTTGCGTCAGCATGTCCTCGATGTATTCATCATAACGGGCCGGTTCCGGCTTTTGATGCGTATAGATGAGTTTGTCCCAAACGCTTTTTAAAAATTGCCGGTCTTTCCGGTCATATGCCGCCTGAATGGAGACAGTCTTAAAATCCTTTTTGATTTCTTCGTATGTTTGCAGCCGGAAACGCGGATCGGGAAGTCCGTTCCAAGCCGTTTTATAAAAAGGGTACCCTCTTGTGGAAGCGGACGCCAAAAGGACAAGCTTGTTGCAGCAACCGGGATAATCGGCGGCAAATTGCATTCCCACCGCTCCCCCGGTTGACCAGCCGACGATGGAAAAGTCCGTCAATTTGATTTCGGTGACAAACTGATGAACATCATCGGAAAAATTTTTGATGGATCTCACCGGATTGCGGTAAGAGGAGGCGCCGAAACCGCGCAAATCGACGGCATATATTTTGTAGCGCCGATCCATTTTTTCCATAAGGAGATCCCAGTGTTTCGATGAAGTCATGTTCCATGAATGAGGAGCACATTTTCCTCTCCCCCGTCCCGTTCCCGGTACGCGAGGGTTTCTCCAATTGGGTAAATCAACTTTCTTCAGCGTGACTTTCCCTTTATCCATTTTATACCCTTCTTTTCCTGTTTTTGGTATTCTATCATGCGGGCACAAAAAAAGGACTCGAAATTGGTCGAGTCCGCTTCGTTTATTGTTGTTTTTTTCTGAACCGTTCAAACAAACAGAGGTCCTCTTAAAAAAACACGGTTAGCTCATTAAGGGGCCAATACCGGAGATTCACTTTGCCCACCACGCTGTCTATATCAATAAAACCGAAATCACGGCTGTCCAAGCTGTTTTTCCGGTTATCGCCGAGAACAAACAATTTTCCTTCCGGTACATATACTTTAAAATCACCGGTTGCATTTTCATCCAGTCCATATGTTCCCAAGTACGGTTCTTCATATAATTCCCCATTTATGTACAACTGTTCATTTTTATATTCAACCGTGTCGCCCGGCAAGCCGATCACCCGTTTGACATAATCGGCATGCTTATTGGCATGAAATACAATCACGTCAAACCGTTCCAAATCGCTTATCCGATAGATAAATTTATTGACAATCAGTTTATTTCCATCTTCCAGCGTGGGGAACATCGAACCCCCTTCCACAACATAACTCGTAATAAAGAAGGCGCGGATGAAGATAAGCAAAACGATCGCAATGACGGTGGCTTTAAGCCATTCCTTCCCTTCTTTTTTCAATTCAGCCTTCAAATTCCCCTCACCTCTTATATCCTTTGCCTCTGCCTCTCCATTTTGCCGGAATATCCTTCTTTTTCTATTTGTTCTATTCTGCTCCTAACCGGCCTCCGATTGACCAGCCTGTTTTCAACCCGTTTGCCGACATACCACAAAATGAACACAATACCAGCGACCATAAATGTCCGTCCCGGTTGTGTAATGAGGGATCTTATATCATGTCCGACAAAACTGACGGTAAAGATCATCACCATTTTTCCAGCCAATACAGACAGCATATACTGGGCATAACTGATGCGGGAAAGACCGGCCACAATGTTGACCAAAGATGACGGCGTAAACGGAAAACAAAGTAGTAAAAAAAGCGGTCCGAAGCCGCGCCTCTCCACCCAGCCGGTCAATGTTTCCACCTTTGGTTTTCTTTTTAAAAAGGATAGAAATCTTTTTTGTCCGAACTTGCGAACGAGCAAAAATACCAAATACGCTCCGGCGGACGCTCCCAGCCAGGAATATAAAAAGCCGAGCCAAAGCCCGAAAGCATTGGCGTTGGCCATTACAATCAAAACTAACGGCAGAAAAGGCAACAAAGCTTCTATCATCGGCAACATAATTCCCGGAAGCGGGCCAAATGATCGGTATTGTTCAATTAAATGCAAAATATTTTCCAAGGTAAACCAGTCTTTGAGCAGTTCTGCAGTCATTAAAATACTCCTTCGCAACGATGTAGCTTTTAAAAAGCCCGTCTTTAAAAAATCCTGTTACTAGATGGCCAACAAGACGGCAAAATTTCACATTATTTCCGGTCATTTGCCGCCGATGCCGGAAAATTTTATAAAAAATTCTATCTATTTCCTCTTCCTGGGGCAAAATTCTTTTATCCCATATTTTATATTTTACACTTATTCTTCAAAATGAAAACAGCGGAAAGAAAATAACTGCAAAGAAATTCTTCCACACGTGTTTTTGGATCTATGCGGCAGAGGCTTGTCCGGGGGAAAGACTTTGGTGCGTTTTGGGACGGAAAATCCTCCGGTTCAAAAACTGGCTTTAAGTTCCGGGGGATGTTTCGCAAACTTTCTTTATCCAGAAACAAAACGTTTTCCGACGGGCTTTCTTCATAATCGAAGCGGAAAACCCTTTCTTCAGCCACTATGGAAGAAGCATTCTTTTTGAAAACCGGACCGCATTCCGGAATGACCGAGCCCTTGCCAAAAACAAATTTCTTTATTAAAATAAATATACGAACACTTGTTCTATTATGTGCAAAGGAGAAAGGAAAATGACGAGAATTCCCGAAGAGGACAGAGACGCCATTGAACAAGCCATCTACTTGCCGATGGTTCTGACCATTTTAAACAGGGACATGGCTGTTGTTCACCGCAGCCCTTTCAAACTAAAACAGCCTTATTTAAACCTGATTGAAGAAGCGATGAAAATTGTCCAAAAGGAACTGGCCGCTGTCAAACGGTATTTAAAATCGCAGCAAATCAAAGTGTATGAGCAAAAACGGGATCAAACCTTCACCATGTACACTTTTCTGTATAAAGGTTATGAAGAACATCACAATTACTTTAACCCGCGCATACGCAACAAAGTCCAAGAACTGCTGGAATATTATTTATTTCAAGCCGGAAAACAAAAGGACAAAGAGAAAATCCATTGAGGCGGCTCTCTTCGGTTCATTAAGAAATTTCCGCGGCGGCAGAAATGAAGCGATAGTAAAAAATTGCCGCAACGCTCCTGGAAAAACTTTCAAAATCCGCTGCCGGAATTTTGAAAAATTCCTTTTTTTTATATCTGTCAACCTTGCCGTTCCGGCAAATTTTTTATCCGAACCACATTCAAAGCGGTTCCGGCGGCAAACCGTTCGGGCGATTCCCCGTGCCGTCTCAAAGGCAGCATCTGCCGGTTGTGACCATTTATGATAAAAAAATCTCCGCCTTTCAAGCGGAGGAGTATCAATCACTGTCCCGGCCCTTCTCCAATTCATACTCTTCAATCATACTGATCCGCTCCAGCATGGTCGGATGGCCGTAACGGAAAATTTTTACGAGAAGCGGCGGGTTGACCTGGCTTAATCCGGCCCGTGTCAATTCTTGAAACGCCTCTATCGCCGCATCGGGATTATCTGTCATTTCAATGGCAAAGCGGTCGGCTCTTTCCTCTTGGTACCGGGAAGCCCAATTGGTAAAGGGGCTGGCGGCAAAACTCAAGAGCGATAAAATCAGCAATAAAAGCGGCAAGGACGAAAGATGATTCACAGCCGTAATTTTCAGCGGTTCTCCCCATCTTTTCACCACATAACCCATAAGCTTTGCAGCAATGTAAAGCCCGGCGAGCGACAGAAGCAAATATCCCGAAATGCCGATGTAAAGGTGTTTTTCCACGTAGTGGGCTATTTCATGGGCCATGATGAATAATATTTGATCATCGCTTAACCGGTTCAAAGTCGTATCCCAAAGAACGATCCGCGAATTGGAACCGATCCCCGTAACATAGGCGTTTAACGCGTTCGTTTTTTCCGATTTATCCACCTCAAACACATGTTCCGCCGGAATATCGGCCTGTTCGGCCAATTCCAATATTTTTGCCTCGAGTTCTTTATTTTTCAGCGGATAAAAATCATGATACAACGGATCAATTACTACCGGATGAATAAACATCATAAACAAGGTAAAAGGAATCGACAGCAGCCAGGCATAAAGCCACCATCTTTTCCTGCTTTTCCGGATCAGCCAATAAATAACAACCACAATGACAGCCGTAATCACGAAATTAATCCAAAAATCGATCAATTGATCTTTCATCCATGAAGGAAAACTCTGCACGGAAATATTATATATTTTGGAAATACAATAGCTGAAATAACGCAAAGGAAAGAGAGCGGCGAAAATAAAAAGAGATAAACAAAAAACGTATATTGCCGTCCGAAGAAGACCGGATTTTGACACTTCTTCCGCCTGTTTCGCAAAATACCTTGAAATGCCCCCGACAAGCAAAAACAAATAGATAAGCCATTCCAGCGGATAGCTGATAAAAAACAAGAAATTCCTGATTTGCGAATATTCTTCAGTCAACATCAATTCCCTGCTATTGAGAAACGTTTGCGGATCCGCTCTCGTTCCTTGATATTCAAACGGCACGGTCGTATCCGCAAAATAAAACAAATACCAGTAGAAAAACAAACCGTATAATACAAATGCCAGCAAACCGTATAAACCGATTTTCCGCGCCAACAGCCTGCCCCCTTTCTGCGTACAACCTCATTAATATTTTAGTTTAAAAAGGACTGATTAGAACCAATTTTTAGCTTGCCTGATAAACGGGAAAAATAAGCGCCCTTTTTCGAAAAACATCCGCCACAAAAGAAAAAATGTTGCGCAAATAAAAAGTTATTCGAAAAGTACATAATAATAGTGAAAAAACAAGCAAGCGGAGAAAAAAACTTTTTTCCTCTTGCTTGTTTATGTTTCCGGGATTAGATCTTGAAAGCAGCCGGGGGAGATTGCCGCTTTCGGAATGTTGCGGGCCATTCCGGCATGCACTTTCCACTGATCCCTGCAGGAAAAAGCAAAATTGGCGCAATGGAATGCTTCAATCTTAAACTGTATCGCGCGCGGCAAATATCCATTGCCGGCATTTCATCGCCCGCTCACGTCAAAAGAAAGAGGAATAAACCGTCAAAACAGCGATCGCACCGATAATGACGACAAATATATTGCCGCCCATAAAAGCGAGTATAAAAGCGGCTGCCGCTCCGACGATGCCGTATGTGATATCCTCTTGAATGAAAAGAACCCCGGGAAAAATAAGGGCACCCAACGTTGCATAAGGAACGTTTTTTAAAATCCCCTGAACAAAGCGGGGCAGTTCTTTTCCCCGGAAAAGAAAAAACGGCAGCATTCTCGGAATATATGTAACAAGACCCATTCCGAGAATCAACAAGACAAGCTTACTGTCCATCGGCACGGCCCCCCCGCAGTCTTTTTCCTGTTTCAATTAACTCTGTAAGGATCGCGGCAAGAAGGGTGGAAACAACGATGCTCCATCCGGAAGACAAGAACTCTGACATGGTGAAAATAGTATTAAAAGCAGCCGCAAGAACCGCCAAAAACACAATTTTTACATTCTTTTTCAAAGACGGCACCAAGAGACCGATAAACATCGCATAAAGAGCGACAGACATGCTTTCCTGCAGCACTTGCGGCAAACCGGCTCCCAGAACATGGCCAATACCGGAAAAAACGACCCAACTTGAATAAGCGACCAAGTTCAAACCAAACATATATCCGGCCGTGACCGTTCCGTCCCTCATGGCGGCAACCGAAAAAGTTTCGTCCGTAATTCCAAATGCATAGACGGCCTTAAAGGCCGGATGGTCGTCAGCCGCTTTTTCATTCAAAGAAGCCGACAACAGAAAATGACGGATGTTAACAATAAAAGTTGTCAGAATGATTTCAAACATTCCCGTCCCCAAAGATATTAAACTCAGGGCGATATATTGTGCAGCCCCGGCAAACACAATCATGCTCATAAGCAAAGTTTCCATAACGTTCAAATCGGTCGCCTTTGCCAGCAATCCGAATGTTAGGGCCACGGGAAAATAACCAATCCCGATGCCAATCCCTGCCTTCACTCCCCTTTTAAACTCGGGGATTGACTTTTCAGCAACTGCTTCAGCCACAGAAATCACCGCCCTGAAAAATGATCACTATGAAAATAATAATACCAAATACAGTAAAAAACACATGGTTTCCCATGTGTTTTACTTTTTATTCTTGCGGCTCGCCGAAGTTCGAGCCTTCCGCTTAAACTAAAACCGCTCTGTCGTTGCTGATTTGTTTCCCGCGGATTCTTTGAAATTCCATGAGAAGCTTTTCAACAGTCAAATGTTTCTTTTCGTTTTCATTGGCCTCAAAAATGATTTGGCCGTTATCCATCATAATTAATCGGTTGCCTAGCTCTATCGCTTGCTGCATGTTATGGGTTACCATCAATGTGGTCAGTTTGTACTCCTCGACAATTTTTTTCGTCAATTCGGTAATCAGTTCAGCCCGCGCCGGGTCCAATGCGGCTGTATGCTCATCCAAAAGAAGTATGTGCGGCTCCGTAAAAGTGGCCATTAACAGCGACAGCGCCTGCCGTTCGCCTCCTGATAACAATCCAACTTTGGCATGCAAGCGATCTTCCAGACCCAAATTCAACATACTAAGCTTTTCCTTGAAAAATTCCCTTTTTTTCCTTGTAACTCCCAATTTTAAACCGCGGCGGGTTGTTCTCGAATAAGCAATCGATAAATTTTCTTCAATCGTCATTGAAGGAGCGGTGCCGGCCATCGGATCTTGAAAGACCCGGCCAATCAGACGCGCCCTTTTGTGCTCGGGCATCAACGTCACATCTTTGCCGCCGATCTTCACTTGGCCCAAGTCGGGTGTCAGCCTGCCGGCAATAATATTTAAAAGAGTCGACTTTCCCGCTCCGTTGCTTCCGATTACAGTGACAAAATCCCCGGGTTTCAAATCGAGGTTGACATGATTGATGGCGACTTTTTCATCAGGCGATCCTTCATTGAAAACCTTATAAATCTGTTTTAACTGCAGCAAGATTTTCACCACTTTTCTTATTTGCATTCGCTTCAATCAAACGTTGCGATTCCAAAAGCCTTCTTTTTTTCTTCTTCTTTTCATTTGCAAACTCAATAAACCTTGGAATAACTAAAGCACAAATAACAATGAAGGCCGTAATCAGTTTCATGTCCCCCGATTCGAGAAAATCGACCCGAAGAGCGAGCGCGTAAATAATCCGGTATACAATGGCCCCCAGAATGACGGCAAGGGTAGCGCGTACGACAGTCTTCGCTCCAAAGATCGTTTCTCCGATAATAACGGAAGCCAAACCGATAACGATCATTCCGATTCCCATGCCGACGTCACTGTAGCCCTGATATTGGGCGACAAGAGCTCCTGAAAGAGCAACCAGTGCGTTGGATAAGCCAAGACCCAAAATCTTCAACGTATCCGTATTAGCCGAAAAACTCTTTATCATAATTTCATTATCGCCAGTTGCCCTGATGGCAAGCCCGACATCGGTTTTTAAGAAATAATCGATTGCCGCTTTCATAACAAAAACAAGAATCAACATAATGACAAGGATTCCCCATGTTTTCGGGATAAAATCAGCCAGTCCGATCGACGTAAAAAACGCGGCAACAGCATCATCTATCTTTAGCCCTTTCCAAAAATCAACGATTTTTGAAATAAGGGTTTCTTCCGAAAGTAATGAAACATTGGAACGGCCCATAATTCTCAAATTAATGGAATATAAAGCCGTCATCATTAAGATCCCTGATAAGAGAGCGTTAATTTTCCCCTTCGTATGCAAAATTCCAGTCATGCAACCCGCCAAGAATCCGGCAAAAAAGGCCAAAACCGTGGCAAGCAAGGGATCGGCGCCGCCCACTATCAAGATCGCAGCAACAGCTCCACCTGTTACAAAACTTCCGTCTACCGTCAAATCGGGAAAATCAAGGACTCTGAACGATAAATAAACCCCCAAGGCCATTAATGCATAAATCACACCAGCCTCTACGGCACCAAAAACAGCTGTGTACATAAAATCTTCCTTTCAAATAAAGTTGCAACCACGGAGAATCGCTTAAACAGGGGGAAAACGAACAAGGCAAATAAAAAGCGGTAATTTGTTCAATCGATAAAAGCGGTTGAAGGGCTTCCGAAAGATGAGCAGAAGCCCTTCAACGATTATTCTATAATTTCAGCCGCCAAGTCGTTCCATTCGTCCTTCCAGTCAATATTCATTTCTGCAGCTGCCTTTTTGTTGAGGACAAGTCTCAGATTCGGCGGATACTCAACGGGAATCTCAGCCGGTGTTTTCTCTCCTTTTAAAATTTGTGCTGCCATTTCCCCGGCCCGATAACCGATATCATCATATTTAAATCCGAATGCTGCAAATCCTCCCCTGGCAACTGAATCCAACTCGCCGACAAATAGTGGAATATCTTCTTCATTTGCCACTTTAACTATTGCTTCCAAGCCGGAAACAGCCGTATTGTCGGTAACAATGTAGATGGCATCCACTTTGCCGATTAACGATTCTGCGGCTTGTTTAACCTCAGAAGTGGTGGAAACCGATTTTTCAATCAATTTGACTCCGGTCCCCTTCAAGGCCTCTTTTACCATGTTGATTTGGGACACCGAGTTTTGTTCTCCGGCGTTATAAATGGTGCCGAGATTCTTCACGTCAAAATGTTCATTGATAAATGCGATCATTTTCGTAATGGCTTCCGGATGATGGTCGACTGTTCCGGTTACATTGCCTCCCGGCTCTTCCATGCTTTTGACCAACTTGGCGCCGACCGGATCAGTTACAGATGTAAAAACTATCGGTATCTCCTTTGTTGCATTTAAGGCGCTTAGCGCACTCGGCGTTGAGTTGGCGAAAATCAAATCCACATTATCGCCGACGAAATTCTTGGCAATCGCGGAGAGGGTATTTTGGTCTCCATGTCCCATCTGCACATCATATTCGACTTCAAGTCCGGCGTCTTCAATCGCTTTTTTGAAACCTTCAAAAGCAGCATCCAGAGAAGGGTGTTCCATAAATTGAGATACACCTATGGTAAACTTTTCAGTATCGTTCTTGTCTCCGCTGCATGCGCTGAGAAAGAGTGCACCCGCCAGAACAATGACGGCTGCCAAGCTAAGCTTTTTCCACATACATAAACCCCCTGTTATCATATAAATATGCAAAAATTGCTTTTACGCTTTTATGCGCTAAATTTATTAACTAGAATTATATATTCATTGCCCATAAAATATCAACCCCCTTGCTACAAATTTCTGATTTTTCTATAATGATTTCCATTCCAAATATAGAAATCCGACAGGCGCAAACCCTTGCCAACACTGATTTTATAGAAAAGTTTTCAAACATGGTAACCAATAAAAACTATTTATTTTCCTTTTTTAATATAATCTGTTTATTTTTTAAATAATCAATTTTCAAAACAATCGTCTGCCTTGCAAGCATCCGTTCAATAGCGATAAAAAAGGTAAACGGACGCAAAACGTCATATCGAAAATCCCGCTTTTCCGCAAAAAAAAAGCAGCGCTTCACGCACTGCTAATACAACACATCCAGGAACTGTTCCTTAGAAATGCCCCCGAAATAATGGCTGATATCAATATCTTCCAATGCCGCGGCCAGTTCATTTTTGTCATAACGGAGACCTATCAATCTTTTTTCCACATCGCTGACGTCTCCCACACCGAAAAAGTCTCCGTAAATCTTGCAATGTTCAATTCTGCCTTTCACAACTTCCAAGCGGATATCAATTTGCCCGGCAGGAAACCTTTTCGCGCATTGGATGTTAAATTTCGGCGACTTGCCATAATTCCAATCCCAGTTTTGATATCTTTCCCGGGAAATCCTCTCTATTTCCTTCCAATCATTGTCAGTCAACACATACTCGTCAATGTTTTGTTCCCCGCCAAAAATGGAGACAAGAAGAAGTTTGCGGAATTCTTCCATCGACATGTCCCGGTCCAAAAACTCGGCGATATTTGCCACCCGGCTGCGAATCGATTTAATGCCCTTCGACTCAATTTTGTCTTTTTTCACGTTCAAGGCCGCAACGACATTGTCGATGTTCGAATCAAACATTAACGTACCGTGGCTGAACATCCGCCCTTTTGTGGCAAACTGGGCGTTGCCGGAAATTTTTCTTCCTTGGACCAATATGTCATTCCTCCCGCTCAACTCAGCCGGAACGCCCATGCTACGCAACGCCCGGATCACCGGTTCTGTAAACTTTTTGAAATTGTGAAAACTTTCTCCGTCATCCTTTGTGATAAAACTGAAATTGAGGTTCCCCAAATCATGATACACGGCCCCGCCTCCGGAAAGGCGCCGCACCACATGAATTCCGTTTTTCTCTACAAAATCCGTATTGATTTCTTCCAGCGTATTTTGGTTTTTGCCGATAATGATGGAAGGCTCATTGATATAAAACAACAAATAAGTTTGATTTATATCGAGATGCCGCAATATATATTCCTCAATTGCCAGATTCATCCGCGGATCTGTGATTCCTTTATTATCTACAAAAAGCATGGCTTTGCCTCCAGTCTGTTATATAACTGTGATCTGTCCGTAATCGGCCAGTTGAATCGGTCCGTCGTAAATCTCTCCCGCTTCTTTGACAAGCTTGGATGGATCGCCAAAATGGGGAAGATGGGTTAAAATCAGCTTTTTAACGCTCGCTTTTGCAGCAAGCTCTCCGGCATCCCGGCTGTTCATGTGTCCTGCTTCTTCCCCGTTTTGATCACCGTAAAAATTGCATTCGCACAGAAGAACGTCTGCTCCACGGGCGAAAGCAACCAAATCTTCCGTATATGCCGTATCCCCAGTAAAGACGAGACTTTTGCCCGCGGCCGAAAATCTCATCGCAAAACACGGCACAGAATGTTTGGTGCGCGCAAATTCAACGTCGAACGGTCCTATCCGGTTCGGCCCTCTTTCGTCATAACCGACGCCAAAAGTAATATCTTTATAAGTCAGCCTGTTGAACTCTGCTTCGTCATAACGATGACCGTATATGGGTAGCGGCTCTGTTTTTTTTCCCAAATATCCCTGGATAAGCCTTGCATGCTGTAAAACACCGATATCGGCGTTATGGTCCGAATGGTAATGGGACAACACGACAGCATCCAACTCTTCAGGACCTATAAAATTTTGCATTTTCGATAAAACGCCGCTGCCAAAATCGATGGCCAGTTTAAATCCGTCTTGTTCGAGAAGATATCCCGAACTCGCCCCTCCGGCTTTCGGATAACCTCCCCAAAAGCCGATGATCGTCAGTTTCATCACCATCTCCCCTTCTTTCACCCGCTTCAAAAGACAGGTTATACCAAATACTCAAAAAAAGCAAAACAAAAAACAGGTTGGATCGTAAATTGAATATTAAAAATTGATCTAAAAGATTATAAATTTAATATTTTTTCAAATTAAAGTAAAAAATAAATATTTTGTATTAAAACAAACGTTGACAAACATATTCTGTTATAATACAATTAAATCACACTACCTGGTTGTGCATTTAGGAATCCCTTGGCATTTCCATGAACCGAACCGCTCATAGCTTCACCTGATGTTGCGATATTTGTTATTTTCGGGTGTTCATGAAATCCTAAAATGCAAAGCCAGCTTCTGTAACATTTCGGTGGTGTTATTTTCCAATAGTTTACCAGCTTCTTATTTTCATTGAGTTTTTCCAAGTTTCTGTGGGACAAATTGTTCCTAATCCCTTCCATTTGAGGCCAGCCGTTTTTTCGGCTGGTATTTTTTTGTCTATTCATCTGTATTCCATACGGCGATATCCGGTATGCCAAAAAAATTTCTTATTCAATTGCTTGAAAAAATAAAAGTCCGGCATGTCTCCCCTTTGAGAGAGTGCCGGACTTTTTTCCGTCTGTATGACATATGCTATTGGCGAATCGATTGAAGGTATTGCAATGCGTCCTCGGCAGCCGCTTTTCCCTGATCGATGCAATCCGGGATTCCGAGACCGCGGAAAGAGCTTCCTGCAAGAAAAACTCCGGGAAGTTCCTCCTTTGTCCGTTTGAAAACTTGCTCAATCCGCTCCACATGCCCCACCGTATATTGGGGCATCGCATCCGGCCATCTGGAAATGACCGCAAATTCAGGCTCCTGCTTAATATTCATAATTTTATTTAAATCTCCGAGAATCGTTCTTACAATTTCATCATCGGACAACTCTACAATCGTTTCATCACCGGGTTTGCCGATAAAGCACCGGAGCAAAACTTTTCCTTCCGGGCAAGCGTGGGGCCACTTCCGGTGTGTCCATGTGCAAGCGGTGATCGTATAATCGGAATTTCTGGAGACCACAAATCCCGTTCCGTCGATATCCTTTTCGATCGCTTCCAGCGGAAATGCCAATGCCACTGTTGCCACAGTGGTTGCCGGCATATTTTCAAACACATCGAAAAAGCTGTATTGGGAGAAAACATTCTTCAAAACTACATGGGGAAGAGCGGAAATGACAGCATCAGCAGGAATCATTTGACCGTCGCCCAATTCAATGTTATATCCTTGCTGACCTTTGTGAACTTTCTCAACCCGGTGGCCTTTAAGGACAGAACCCGGTGTCAATTTTGCCTCAATGGCTTCTATGAAAGATTGCAGCCCTGTGACCGGCGCCAAGAAAATGCCTTTTTTATTTTCCTTTGCTGGCACTTTGTTTGTGGAAACAGGTTTTCTCCTTTTCATACCGACAATCAGGCTGCGGTATTTTTGTTCAATGTTATAAAACTCGGGAAAAGTGGCCTTCAAACTGAGCTGATCAATATCGCCGGCGTAAATGCCAGACAAGAGAGGTTCAATCAGATTTTCGACCACCTCATCTCCAAGTCTGCGCCGGAAAAATGCTCCCAATGATTGATCGCCGTCGATCTTTGATTTTGGTAAAAAGAAATCAGCAGCGGCTCTCATTTTTCCCGGAAATGAAAACAACCTTGTCGTCAAAAACGGTCTGATTTCCGTCGGGATGCCCATAATGGAACCTCCCGGCATCGGATGCAGCCGTTCATGGGCAAGCACAAAAGATTTGCCTGCGGTATTGGAAACGAGTTTATCTGCCATTCCCACTTCCTCGGCAAGACGGGCCGCGCTTTTTTTTCTGGCAAGAAAGGAATCAGGACCTCTCTCGATGATGAACCCGTCTTTCATAACCGTTTGTATTTTGCCGCCGACACGGTGGGTTGCCTCTACAAGCGTGACGTCAACAGGAAGTTTTTTTTCTTTGACTTCCTTTTGCAAGTAAAAAGCAGCCGCCAGTCCCGTTATTCCTCCACCGAGTACTACAACTTTTTGCTTTTCCTCCGTCACTGTCAATCGCCTTCTTTTCTAAAAATTTCTCTGAATTAAACAAGCTTTTTCATAATCACCTCTGCCATGGCCTCTATCAATAAAGGATGATCATTCGGCATTGCCGGCCGGAAATATTTTACTCCCAGTTCATCGGTAACGGCTTTGCACTCAATATCATTATCGTACAGCACCTCTAAATGTTCTGATACAAAGCCGACAGGCAAATAGATAAATGCTTGGTATTTGTATTTGTCATACAATTCACGGGTTAAATCTTGAACATCCGGACCGAGCCATGGATCCGGTGTATTCCCGGCACTCTGCCAGCCAACGGCATACTGATGAAAACCGGATGCTTCGGCGATGAGTTTAGCCGTCTCCTGAAGCTCATGCGGATACGGATCATTTCCTTGCAACATTTTTTCAGGGAGGCTGTGGGCGGAGAAGATGAGGACAGCCTTTTCCCTCTGCTCCGGAGGCATTTCCGCCAGCGTTTCCCGTACTTTTTCCGACCAATATTGAATAAATTTCGGTTCTTTGTACCAGCTTTCAACCGTTATGATGTCCGGTCCACCAAGTTCCTTGGCCGTCTCCAAAGCCCGGCCATAGTAAGTCTTCATATTGAACTTTGAAGAATGCGGCGCAAGAATAATGCTGACTGCTTCTTTAATCCCGTCCCAATGCATTTCTTTGACAGCGTCTTCGATAAACGGTTCAATATGTTTCAATCCCAAATATAATTTGAAGTCAAATTTATCCTGAATCTTGTTCAAATACCTTTCCAAGGCTTCAGCTTGTTTGCGAGTGATCGTTGCCAGAGGAGAAATTCCGCCAATCATCCGGTAACGGGCCTTCAACTCTTCCACCATTTCAGGAGAGGGCTTTCTCCCTCTCCGTATATGGGTGTAGTAACGTTCCACATCCTCTTCCTTGTAAGGAGTTCCATAGGCCAAAACAAGCAAACCAAGTTGTTTTTTCATGTTCCATCCCCCATCTTCTGTTCAAGATTTTGCCGAAAACCATCGGGGACATTCATCAACTAGTCCGCAAACGGGGTGTCTCACTGACCCGACTTGGAAGCTGAATAATCATGAATCAATGCGGTAAGCCGTTTTAACGTGTCCGGTTGAACATCAGGGAAAACTCCGTGCCCCAAATTAAATATGTATCCGGGCTGCGCCATCCCTTGATCGAGTATTTCTTTCGTCTTTTTCTCAAGAATTTCCCAAGGCGCAATCAGCAAAGCCGGATCGAGATTTCCTTGAACGGACTTTGTCACTCCCATCTTCCTCGCCTCGCTGATGGAAAGGCGCCAATCAAGTCCGATCACATCCACCGGCAAGTCGTTCCATTCCAGAACCAAATGTCCGGCCCCCACCCCGAACAAAATTAAAGGAACTTGTTCCGAACGCAATTCGCGGAAAATCCGCTCCATGACAGGTTTGACAAATGTCCGGTAATCTTCCGCGCTCAAAGCTCCTACCCAAGAATCGAAAATTTGAATTGCATGGGCGCCGGCCTTCACTTGCGCTTTCACATAAGTGATGATTGTTTCACCCAGCTTATCCATCAACAAATTCCAAGCTTTCGGTTCGGAATGCATAAATGCCCTTGTTTTATAATAGTTTTTCGATGGGCCGCCTTCAATCATATAGCTTGCCAAAGTGAAAGGCGCACCTGAAAAACCGATGAGGGGAACGCTCAGCTGCTCTTCCGTTAAAATCTTAATGGTTTTTAAAACGTATGGAATATCATTTTCCGGATCAAGTTCGCCTAAATTTTCCACATCTTGTAAAGAGCGAATCGGATTGCCGATTACCGGCCCGATTCCAGCTTTAATTTCCACGTCTATACCCAATGCCGGAAGGGGCGTCATTATATCTTTATATAAAATCGCTGCATCCACATTGTAATTCTCCACCGGAAGTCTCGTTACATAAGCGCAAAGCTCCGGTTGATGGGTTATTTCAAAAAGAGAATATTTCTCCTTTAATTTCCGGTACTCCGGCTGCGACCTTCCGGCTTGGCGCATGTACCAAACAGGAACATAGCCGGTTTTTTCCCCCTTTGCCGCTCTTAAGAACGTGTCATTGAATTTCTTAACCATGAAAAATTACCCGCCTTTCTTTCTCTATCCCACTTGACAAAACTTCAATAAGTTGCTTACAAATCATTAAAAAGCTGGAAAAATTCGTAAAAAAACTGGCGTTAAAAAGGTCATACTTATTTTACTATAGCCTTTTCTGAAAATATTGTATAGTTTTCTCGGGAACTTTCAAAAATTCGACGTTTTTTTTCCTAACTTTTATAATAATTTTAACGAAATGTGTAACAAACAACCGCCGGGAAATCGACCGCAATATCCCGCTGTTTCAAAAAACGGAACCAAAAAAGGAGGGGCCATGTTGTTTTGCTACATTACTTCTGGAACGATCGATTATTTGCAAAAAATACAAAAAGATCACCCCGGGGAGCGTTTGTATTTGCTGCAAGAGGAAGATGTTTTTCTTCTTATGCACGAAACGGAGGGGAAAACGATTTTTAAAGAGCCGCATTCTTATGAAATATTTGAATCGGAGGGAGACATCGGCAACAGCAAATTTGCCGTCATAAACTACGTGCCTGTGACAGATGAAGGCCGGCCCGTTTTTGAATACCGGTTTAAAAACAGAGCCAAACTTATTGATAAGCAGCCAGGGTTCAAGGGAATCCGCGTGCTCCGCCCATTAAAATCCGACACCTATTTAGTGGCAACCTTTTGGAAAGACGAGTTCTCCTATACATTATGGAAACAATCACAAGCTTTCGCTAAAGCGCACGAAACTTCCGGAAAATCAAAAAGCAAGAAAGAAAAAAAGAAAGTATATCCAAGACCCTCCTATGTCAAAACATATTCCATCATTCACGATGAGGAATAATTTTCAATCGTCCGGCAGCGCATATGCAAGCGGCGGAAAATAAATCGGGAGGAATGAATGATGAAAATTCGCGGATATATCGGTACTTATATTAAAAAGGACAGCAAAGGAATATATACTTTTCTTCTTAATACAAAGGAAAAACAGTTGGAAGCTGTATCCCCGGCGGCAGAGATTGAAAACCCGACCTATCTGGCCATCAGAAATGACAACCGCTTCCTTTATTCCGTCGCCAAGGAAAACAACTTGGGCGGAGTGGCCGCTTTTTTGCCGGACAAAGCCACCGGAAAATTGACGGAAATCAACAAACAACTGGCGGCCGGTCCTCCCCCCTGTCATGTGAGTGTAAACAAAAAGGGGACTTTATTGTTATCCGCCAATTATCATACGGGCACGGCCTCCGTTTATCCGCTGAATCGAGAAAACGGCTCTGTAAACAGCCCTCCATTGACAGTCAAACATCACGGCGCGGGGCCCGATCCGCGTCAAGGACAAGCGAGAGCCCACTTTGCCGCCTTTGATCCGGAAGAACGATTCGTTATCGTTGTCGATCTCGGCTGCGACGCCGTTTTTACTTATGAAATAGCCGGCGGAACGTTACGGGAAAAGAACCGTTTGCATGTGAAGGCCGGCTGCGGACCAAGGCATTTGGCGTTTCATCCCGGCGGTCCGTTTGCCTATGTGATGACTGAATTCAGTTCCGAAGTGATCGCCCTCGCTTACGATCAAGACAACGGCTCCTTTACGGAGTTGCAGTATATCCGGACCATCAACCCGTCTTTTCGGGAAAACAACCAGGGGAGCGCAATCCATATTTCCAGGGACGGACGGTTTCTTTACACAGCAAACCGGGGCGAAAACTCCATCGCCGTCTTCAAGATCGAGCCAACATCGGGGATGCTTGAATGGATCGACCGAACACCGACAGAAGGACATTGGCCGCGGGATTTTTCCCTTGATCCGACCGAAAAATTCCTTATTTGTGCGAACCAAGAATCCGATAACATCGTTCTTTTCGAAAGAAATCCGGAGACCGGGAAGCTGTCGCTCATTCAGTCCGATATAACCGTCCCCAATCCCGTTTGCGTTAAATTTTTTCATATATAATCTTCCGCACCCGCAGATGAAAGACCTTTCCGGAAATTAAAAAAGTTCACATTCCGTTGACATCCGCAAAAATAAATGACGGACAAACCGTTTGCTGCTCATTAAAACGCGGTTTGTCCGTTGCACCGCTTCCCTCTAAACGGCCGGCGGCATATTCAAAAGCCGCATACGGTAACAGTTTTTTGCCGTTTCGCCCAAATGGTCCATTAATTGATAATTCGCATAAGCCCCGACGACCGCCCCGAATCCGGGAAGAAGTTGCAGCATTTTTACAAAATCTATATAATCCCTGTACTCCTGCTGAAACTCTCTCCAATCCAACTCCAATAACTCTTCTTTCCTTGTTTGCCAATTTTCAATAATATCCATTGTTTCCCGGCGTTTTTCCCGGCTGGAGAAAGCCAGTTGGAATACATGCAAAATAAACAACCGTTCTTCATATTCCCTCGTATCGAACCCGTAAATGACAGCAGCTTCAAACAAAAACTTCATCTTGATGGACAACAGCAGCGGAAAATCGGCAAGCCCGAGAAGGAATCCACCCGCTCCGGTTCCCGCCCCTTCAACAGTCGCCGTTCTCCGGTAAACATCAATCTTTTCCGCCAATTTCCGGTCCCTTTCTTCAAGAGAAGCGCCTGTGTTGAAATCAGGCTTTGTTGTTATATTGGAACCAAACAACGTTGCTTTCACCATGTTTTTAACGGCCTCTGTGATAATGTCATGGGCTTTTTCAGGAATTTTCTCGTTTATTTTCGTTTGCGCCTTTTTGGAGATTCGCTGAATGATACCGGGCTTTTTTAACATTCTCCGCTTCCAGTCGAGCACTTCTTCATAAACTCTCTGCTCATAATCATTCATAACAGAACACCCTTACAGCTGGAACTTATTTTTTAAATACAAATATACAAACAACCAACTGAACAGCAGGCCGGCCGCGAAAACAGCGCCGGCCGCGAGCCAATCCGCCGCAAACAAAACCGGCAAGGCAAAGATGAACGATTGTATCCATAAAAGTGCAAGGAGAAGTCTCCGGAAAGAATGCAGCCTGATGTTTTCCCGCACAGGATAAAGCCTTGGCATGATTTTATCTTGATGGTGGTTCCACAGGGAAAAAAGCTGAAACCCGGTCAAAAACAAAAATAAAACTGCAAACAGAAACGGAGCGGGCGCAGCTGGCAGCAAATAGATGACAACCCCGCCAATGACCGTCAGGCGGACATACAAACCGAAATAATCACCGCCGCGCAAGAACGTTGTTATATATAAATATGTATATACGTTTTCTTTTTTAAATGAGACAAATCTTACCGCCCAGTCAAGCCATTTCCTTCTTTTCACTTTGTTCCTCAAGGCGGGAACATCGGTAAACATATTGGCGAAACGGTAGAAAGACATCATCCTTCGTTCCTGCTGCTCAATCAAAAATTCCCACTTCAGTCCTTTTTCTTTCGTTTGATAATAATTAAAAAGATAATAAAAACCATAAAGGAAGACAAGCGGCAGGAGCAGCCAGTACGAAGCGCCGGAAAACAGAAGATACAGGAACACTCCGTTTATCAGAAAACGAATCAAAGCATCAACGCGATGAACATGGATCTCCGCATAAAATTGAATCTGCCAGCGGATGAGAAGATTGATTATTTTTAAAATAGCCAGCACGGCGGAAAAAAACAAAAACACGGCCAGACCGCCGGCGGCAAATTTGGCATACATGGGCATCAATACGGCCAATGCCAAAACAATCCAGTACAATCCAATGAAAAAGCTGAAAAGGAGCGCCCGGAAAAAATATGGTCCCATTTTATCTTCCAAGGGAAGCAGAAAGACTTTATCGGCGTTTTCCAAAAAGGTGTAAATGGGACTGTAAGTGACCAACAAAGCAAGAAATGCCGCCATGACAACCGGAACCGGAAATTCCGGACCCACCATCTTGAGCCACGCCTGATAGTAATAACCTCCGGCGCCAATTAAAAAAATCAGTGCGATAACGATATGGCTGTTGAAAATATAGCGAAGATATCTGCCCGCCTCTTTGCTCATTTGACGGAGGCGTTTTTTCCAAAACAAACCTGCATCAAACATAATCCTCTTCCTTTGTCAAATGAATATATAACCGATCGAGAGAAGCATCCGGCATGGAATATTCCTCCCGCAGCTCTTCCAATGTGCCTTGCGCCAGTACCTCCCCTTCATGCAAAATAATAAACCGGTCGCAGTAGCGTTCCGCCGTCGCCAAAATATGCGTGGACAATAAAATGCCCGCCCCCTTTTCCTTCATTTGCGCCATTAAATCAAGAAGGGATTGAATGCCAAGCGGATCAAGCCCGACAAAAGGCTCGTCCACAATATACAGGCTCGGCCGGACAAGAAAAGCGCACATGATCATCACCTTCTGTTTCATCCCTTTAGAAAAATGGGCCGGAAACCATCTTAAGCGCTTTTCCATGCGGAACTCCTTCAGCAGTTTCTCTTTCCGCTCGTGAAACGTTTTCTCATCGAGCCCGTACGCCATCGCCGTCAGCCGCAAATGTTCCTCCAACGTCAATTCATCGTATAAAACAGGCGTCTCCGGTACAAACGTAAACGCCTTCCGGTAGCTTTCCTTATCTTCATGCAATGTTTTTCCGTTAATTTTTATTTCGCCTTCACGGGGTTCCATCAAGCCGATAATATGTTTAATGGCCGTACTCTTGCCGGCTCCGTTCAAACCGATTAAAGCAACCATTTCCCCCGCATCAACGGAAAAAGATACATTTTTTAACACGTGCGTTTTGGTATACCCGCCGGTTAACCCGTTCACTTCTAGCAGTGCCATACAAAACGTCCTTCCGCAAGATATTTTTCTCTTCTTAGTTTAGCAAAATGTTCCTGCAAATCATAGGAAGACAGATTTAAAAAAGATGTATATTCCCGATGAAAGCGTACATCATAATAAGCGAAGGGGAAAACAAGTGATTATTGCTGACGAGCAATTTCACAAAAGCTTCATTTTGCGGTTCAAAAAGGGGACACGCTGCCTGGTTCTTGGGAAAAACCTTCTTGACAAATGGGGTGTTTGCCAAAGACAATCTACCGCTTTATAAGGATGTCTTATAAAGTAAGGGGATGGTTGTCTTGAACCAAGTTTAAATATCCCGCATATTGGGGATATTTAGCCAAAGCAGTTCACCTCGAAACGGAAGACCGGAAAATGAAGCAGCCCCTTCAAAAGGGCAGGATTTCGCCAAGGAATCCTGCCCTTCCTTTTTGCCGTTGGAAACGGCACTTTTTTCCGTTTTCATTCAAACAGTGCTTTAAACTTGCCATAACAAAACTTTTTGTTTATATAAGTTTGTGGTAAAATATAGAATATTAAGAACACCTCTCGAACAAACAAAAAACACCTGAAAAAGGATTGTGCGGCCGGAAAATAAATGAACAAGAAAGGAGCTTCTCTCATGAGCGAATGCATTTTCTGCAAGATAGTTAAGGGGGAAATCCCGTCTTCCAAGGTGTATGAAGATGAACACGTCCTTGCTTTTCTCGATATCAGCCAGGTGACAAAAGGACATACATTGGTTATCCCGAAAGTACATAAAGAAAATTTGTTTGAATTAACTCCAGAGCTGGCGGAACGGGTCTTTTCCGTCATCCCCAAGATCGCAAATGCCATTAAAGCCACTTACAACCCTGTGGGCTTGAACTTGGTTAACAATAATGGCGAAAAAGCGGGACAATCGGTCTTTCATTTCCATGCCCACCTGATCCCCCGCTATGGAGAAGGCGATGGATTTGGAGCTGTATGGAAATCCAACCAAAGCCAATATACGCCCGAAGATCTGCAAAAAATTGCCGAAGATATCAAGAAAAACCTTTCCTGAACGGTTGTTGAAAGCTTTTCAGTTTCTTCTGAAAAGCTTTTCCTTTGTGAAAAAGCAATCCCTTTCATAAAGCGATTCCGCCGAAGGTGCACTGTTTCAGACCGGGACTTGCGCAGTTCCACTGCCGGATAATGAATTGCCAAAATAAAAGCCCTTCTTAAAGCTAAAAATTTTTCAAAATATTTGTTTTCTATATTTACACTTCCCGTATTTTTGATAGGATAAAAAATAAACGTCAATCATTCACAATTTCATCAATTGAAAAAATTGGGGATAGAAGTTGGAGGTCAAAAAAAATGAATCGTGCATTTAATTTCAATGCCGGTCCGGCCGCCTTGCCCGAACCGGTCCTCAAAAAAGCGCAAGAAGAATTGCTCAATTTTAACGGTACCGGAATGTCTGTCATGGAGTTGAGCCACCGCAGCAAAGAATATGAAGAAGTGCATAACGCTGCCAAAGACTTGATGAAAAAACTTCTGAACATTCCCGAAGATTATGAGGTTCTCTTCCTTCAGGGAGGAGCAAGCCTCCAGTTTACAATGGTTCCGATGAATTTGCTGACGGAAGGAAAAACCGGCTGCTACGTTTTATCCGGATCCTGGTCCGAAAAAGCCTTGAAAGAAGCGCAAAAATTGGGGAATACAAAGGTCGTGGCTTCTTCAAAAGAAGATAAATACAAATATATTCCGGAATTCAATCCTGAAGACATTCAAGAAGATGCGGCATATCTCCATATTACAAGCAACAACACCATTTACGGAACACAGTGGAAATCTTTTCCGGATGTGTCCGTCCCGCTGGTTGCCGACATGTCGAGCGACATCCTGAGCAGACCGTTGGATATCAATAAATTCGGGCTCATCTATGCGGGAGCGCAAAAGAACCTTGGTCCTGCGGGCGTAACTGTTGTCATTGTCAAAAAAGATCTTGTAAAAGATACTCCGGATCATCTCCCGACGATGCTGAATTACCGGACGCATTTGGAGAAAAACTCACTTTACAACACACCGCCTACCCTCGCCATTTACTTCTTGAAACTCGTTCTGGAATGGGTGGAAAGCGAAGGCGGCGTCGAAGCAATGGAAAAAAGAAATAATGAAAAAGCAAAAATTCTTTATGACGTCATCGATGAAAGCGGCGGTTTCTACATCGGGCATGCCAGAAAAGACAGCCGTTCCAACATGAATGTTACGTTTACGTTGGCCGACAAAGAATGGGAGGCTGAATTTTTGAAACAAGCCAGAGAAAAAGGTTTTGTCGGGTTAAACGGCCACCGTTCCGTTGGCGGATGCCGGGCATCCATTTACAATGCCGTGCCTGTCAGCCACGTGGAAAAATTGGCTGAATTTATGAGAGCATTTAAAAACCGCTGATTTTTTCGAAGAAAATTTATAAATTTTCAAATAAGATATTTTATTAAAAAAGCTATTGTGGTAAAATAGATTTGGATTTTCCTGCCTGTAAAAGAAATCGGCTTTTCAGCCGGTTTCTTTTATTATAATCACGGGGAAGCTCGAAACGGACCGGCCGATTCCGGACAACAAAAAAACACCGCGCCGCAACGCAAATTTATGAAACTGCTTCAATCCTTGCACGGGCATAACATGTCTCCATGTTTACCGAATCGGAAATGGAAGAACCGATATGCAAAAGCGTTTGCATCGGAATCAGAAAAGATACAACATTATCAAAAAAATGCAAAAAATGGTATAATATTTACGGATTATACATTCAGATTATTTTCAATAGTACATATATTCGTTACACGCTCAGTAAAGGAGGGAGAAAGAAAAAAGGAACACATCCATATTCAAATTTCTATTTGGAGCTACTGCCTGCGGAATCATTTTTATGACGCTTCCGCAAACGGGAACATTCCCCATCAAAGAAAAGAACCGGCATCAACCATGAATTTTTTGTTGCCGCAGGACGTTCCGTGATTCGGGAAAGCAAAAACAAACACCAACCGCTGCCGGGAAAAGACATGTCATGATAACTTTGTGAGGCACCTGGAGCCTCATTAGGATAAAAATAGAAACTTTATTCAAGAGAAACACGGCAAAGTTGCAAAAATGCCGCAGATTACCGGCAAAAACACAGACAATTTTGCCTGAAACGGAAAAGAACATTTTTTTCCCAAAAATAATGTTCTGAAAAGAAGGATTTTGGGCATTTGAGAAGAAAAGTAATATATTATAAAAGTGCCAAAATCATTTAAATTTTTATTCTTTAAAGGACACACATACATAAATACCGGTGCCCATTTATAAGAAAAATGGTCTAAAAATTTAGTAAATTTACTCTTTATTAATTATTATTTTACTGGCATAATAATAGTAGTAGATAATTATTAAAGTAGGTGAATATTAGGGATGACACAGAAAGAATATTCGATTAAAGAAGCGATGCTTTTTAACCAAAGACTCACTCAATTGAGCAAAGCGTTGTGGAAATCAATCGAAAAGGATTGGCAGCAATGGATTAAGCCTTTTGATCTGAATATCAATGAACATCATATTTTGTGGATTGCTTATCATTTGGATGGGGCTTCCATTTCCGACGTAGCGAAATTCGGGGTCATGCATGTCTCAACAGCTTTTAACTTTTCTAAAAAACTGGAAGAAAGAGGCTTATTAAAATTTTCCAAGAAAGAAAACGACAAACGGAATACGTACATTCAATTGACTGAAAAAGGCAAAGAACTGTTTCTCGAAGTTGTTGAAGCCTACGATCCCGAGAAAAGTTCCGCTTTCACCGGAGCGCTTCCACTAAAAAACCTGTACGGCAAGTTTCCGGAAATTGTTGAAATGATGGCCATTGTCCGGAACATCTACGGTGACGACTTCATGGAAATTTTCAAAAAGTCATTTGAAAATATTGATAACGATTTTATTGAACAAGATGGCAAACTTGTCAAAAAAGATTCGTCCAAAGAATACGTCTGAACTGTTTATCAGGATCTTGGGTTCGTTTCCGGGCCTTTGTTGCGTTTTGCACATATCGGTTCAACTTTTTACACAGTTTATGATAGCGCTTTTTATCCCGAACCGTGCCTTGCAAATTTTCTAAATGGAGGGATTTTTCGAGTCTATGCCTTTCTTGGCTTAAACACTTAAACGCCAAGAACCGAAAACAACAACCTTCAAAACAATAAGATTCTTGCCAAAGAAGGGGACATCTTTTCAGGTGTCCTTTTTCTTTTGTTCTTTTACTTTGGTCTTGCTGGGAACCGTTCCATGTTTTTAACCGGCTGCGACATTTGTACTATCTTTTTTTAATTATTTCTGTTATTGTAAAAGAAATACTTATTCACAATTTTTTGCCATTTCTCCAAACACTGTAAGGAGGGAATGGAATGCTTCCCTTAGCAATTTTTCTTGTTTGTTCCGTTTTTATTCTCTTTCATATGAATCAACTGACAGACAAATTTTGCCTGAAAATCGAAATACCCGAAGAAAAACAGACGGAAATTTTCATGACCATCAATGTCCTCATCCTCATTCTGCTTGTATCAACATACGTGGAGATTTTGTTCTCATGACTGCCTGCCACTAATGGCCGTTTCGATCGTTTCAAACGGAAACTTCTCGCGGCATCCCGTCTTATGGCGGGAACTTGACCGGGCCAGCCCTTTCGTTCCAGAAGTTATGGTTTTCATGCTGGCGCTGATAAACGTAATCTTTCATTTTTAATATGGACAGCTGAATTGGGAAGAGCTGTTTGCCCTGTCTTTTAGCTTGAGTTATCGGAACTTTTGTTAAAGAACAAAACGCAAGCATGGACAGAGATCCGGTAAATCATTGTTGTGCTGTGGCGACGGCATTCGGCCCCTCTTTTCCGGGCGCCGTCGCCTTGCTTAAGGGCAAATTTTTTTCTGCCGTGTTTTCCTAGCAAAACGGCATTTATTTTTTGTTCTTGGAACAATTTGTGATATATTATTTTTTGTGATAAACACTTATGAACACAAATTATTTGTAGGAGTGTTAAATATGAAAAAATGGTTGCTCGCTTTCGCGATTATGATCGGGATGGTCGCTCTTGCAGCTTGCGGCAATTCCGAAGTAGTGGTGGAGACAAAAAGCGGAGATATCACAAAAGACGAATTTTATGAAGAAATGAAAAAAGCGGTCGGCGCCCAAGTTTTGTTAAATTTGATTTACAGCGAGATCCTTCCGGAAAAATACGAAGTCGATAAAAAAGAATTTAAAGAAAAATATGAACAGTTCAAGTCCCTTTACGGCGAGAACTACAGTCTCGTGTTGGCTCAGTACGGCCTGACCGATGATGATATTAAGCGGAATATTGAGCTGGAACTGTTGATCGCCGAAGTGGAGAAAGAAGCCATTAAAAACATTAAAGTCACTGAAAAAGAAATTAAAGAATATTATGACAAAAATTATCCACAAATCCATGCCCGCCACATTCTCGTTGAAGACAAGGATACTGCCTTAGAAATTAAAAAGAAACTTGAACAAGGAGAAGATTTCGCCGAATTGGCCAAGGAACATTCAACTGACCCCGGTTCAGCCCAAAACGGCGGCGATTTGGATTGGTTTGGCCCCGGAAAAATGGTCAAAGAATTTTCCGATGCAGCCTTTAAATTGGAAAAAAATGAGATTAGCGATCCCGTGAAAACAGAGCACGGCTACCATATTATCCAAGTGCTGGACAAGAAGAAAAAACCGAAATTGGAAGATGTCAAAAAGGAAATCAAAAAAGAACTGAGACAACAAAAATACGAAAACGATCCGAGCATCCTGCAGGAAGCCTTGAAAAAAGAAATGGAAGAAGCCGGAGTGAAAATTAAAGACAAAGAACTGAGGAAAAAAATCGAACAATCATAAACCCTTCAAGATGAAACAAAGAAATGGGTTCTTCACCGGAACCCATTTCTTTCTAACGAAACGGTTTTCAGTTTTTTGCGCCGTTCCCTTTCTTCTTCCATCCGTTTGATATAGATCTCACCTTCCTTTTCTACGTCCGCTTCTTCGGCCAGCCTTTCATCCCTCCCGGTCTTAACGGCCATCAAGGCACTAAAAATGATTCCGAGAACGACTAAATATATCCAAACAGGCACGTCCATTCATCCTTCCCCCTTTCTCCCGGGTTGTACAAGCTCTCTACGCTTAGAATATATGCGCAAAAATCCAGAGATATGTCACAAAGGGGGTGCCATCCGTTCCGCATACACCCCGGACGGATGCAAAGAAAAATTCGGCAGAAAAATCGCCGAAAGATTCGCAGCCAAACGCCCAAACGAAAAACACCTCCATGGGAAGGTGTTTTTTATTTATGAAAAGTCGGTTTGTAAAAGGAGCGGTTATCAAGGGCAAAAATTCGTTCCGTAAATTCTCCAGGTTTGACGCGCTCCAATTCCCTGTCGAGAATATTCATTTTTGCGTCAATATTATCAATATGGTGGAGAATTTCAGCTTCCTTAATCAACGGCGGTTTCGGGCTCCCCCATTCCGCTTTTCCGTGATGGCTCAAAATCATATGCTGCAGGACGATGACCTCTTCCCCTTCAATTCCCAGTTCATCGGCCGCTTTTTGAATCTCCGTCACCATGATGGAAATATGGCCCAATAATGTTCCTTCCAACGTATATTGTGTGGAAACCGGACCGGACAATTCGACGACTTTGCCAAGGTCATGGAGAATCACCCCCGCATAAAGAAGATCCCGGTCGAGACTCGGATACAAATCGGCAATCGCTTTTGCCAAATCCAGCATGCTGACAACGTGGTAAGCGAGCCCGGAAACATATTCATGGTGGTTTTTCGTTGCTGCCGGATATTCCAAAAACGGTTCTTGATATTTTTTCAATAAATAGCGGGTGATTCTTTGGATGTTCGGATTTTTCATGGCAAAAATGTATTCGGTAATTTTATGCATCATTTCTTCTTTGCCAAGGGGTGCGGTAACGATAAAATCCGATAACTTTACCTGTTCGTTCGGCAAAGCGGGACGAATCTTCCTGATCCGCAATTGATTCCGGCCCCTGAAACTTTGAATATCTCCGCTCACCCTGACGACAACTTCCGGACGGTATGTCATTTCATCTTCCTCGGAGGCATCCCAAAGTTTCGCTTCCATCTCCCCGCTTTTGTCCTGCAGAACAAGGGTCAAAAACGGCTTTCCGTTGCTGGCAATCCCCTTGGTAGAACTTTTTATCAGCAAGAATTTTTCCACTTGTTCGCCAACATCATAATAAACAATTCCTTTTTTCATCCGTCATGATACTCCCTTCCATGGAACTGGAAACACAAACTTTTTTCGTTAAACTGTCCGGTCATTTGCTCATCCGGAGTTCATTTTTTCCGATATAAATGACCGTTTGATCTTGCAAATACTTTAACAGATGGTCATGGCAAGTAAAAAACAAAATTTGATTGTTCTTCATCTCTTTCAAAAGCTTGAAAACCCGCTCCACCCGCTCGCTGTCAAAATTCACGAAACTGTCATCGATCATTAACGGAAAGGGAAGTTTCTTATAAATGACCGAGGAAAGCGCCAGACGCAACGAAACATACAATTGTTCCGCTGTAGCCTGGCTTAATTCCTTCGCTTCAAAAAAGAAACCGTCCTTCCTTTCGAGAAGAAAACCGCTGCCCTCCTGATTGGGAAGAATGCGGATATAATTCCCTTCTGTCAAGAAGGAGAGATATTCTTCCGCTTTTCTCAACAATTCAGGAAAATACTTGTTTTGAAACCGGTCAATCGTCTTGCGGAGAATGTTTTTGGCAATCGCATATTTCGCCCATTCCCTCGCGTCATGTTCCAATTCGGAAACGGCCAGCCGGTATTTGTGGAGCAGCTCCCCGTATTCCTTCCCGTCCTCCAGCATGGCGAGTTGATGTTTGATGTCAGAGAGTTTTTCGCGGAGCGTTTTTACAGCCTTTCTGTTTTCCAAAAGCCGTCTTTCTGTTTCCGCCATTTCCTTGTCTGCATCTTCAATCTTTAAAAAGCGGTTGATTTCCTCTTCGCTTAAAGGGGAAAGATGTAATTTATCCTTGAGTTCCTCAAGTTTTTTCCGGAGATTTTCCCGTTTCTCCGCCTGCTTGGCGGCAAGGCGAAAATCCTCTTCGCCGGAAACGCCAGCCATACTGAAAAGCTTTTTCTTCGCTTCCCGTGCATGTTCGGCCTGAAGAGCAAATCTTTCCAGCGATTCTTCCGTCTCTTGCAGGCGATCCAATTCTTTTTCGTAAGCGATTTTTTTGGCCAGTTCCTCATTTAACTTTTTCTTTAATAACATCATCGCTTCCTTTATGGTAATCTTCTCATCGGGAAAAAAGAACGTTTTAAGTGCGGAAAACTCGTTCTCCAGCCGGGCAAGAGCCGATAATCTTTCTGACAATCCCCGCTCAATCCGGTTCCTCTCTTTGATTTTTTCCTTCAATTGGACAAGAAGGAGAAAAGCTTCACTGATATATTTGAACGGGATATTTCCGGGCAAAAGCAGTTCATCGGCGAGTTCTTTCAATGTTTCCCGGTGCTCCCTCATATCCCGCTCCCACTCTTCATCCCCTTTGATCACTTTTTCGTATTCTTCTTCCTGTTGTTTTAAATGAATTTCGGCGACAGAAAGTTTGTACCTCAGTTCGTCATCTTTCTTTAATTCCTCCTCGAGCAACGCAAGTTCCCGCGCCGGCATTTCCCCGCCAAAAGCCTCGGCATATTGTTTCTCTTTTTGCTTTAATCTGTCAATTTCAGTTTGCAAGCCGCGGGAATTTTGTCCTTCTTTCTCTTTTGCGGCCGCCCAAAGAACAAATGTTAGCACCAGACACCCTCCAACACCGATGAGCCAATGGTTGTTCCAAAATCCCCAGCCTGCAAGAAGCAGGAAAACCAGCGTTAGAAACAAAGCTTGGAATCTTCTTTTGCGGGCAGATTCCTTTTCATTCTGCAAGAAAGCGTTAAGAAGCCGGAGTTTCTCCCGCGTCCCTTCCAACTCTTTATGCAGGGCATCCCTGCTTTTCGCTTTCCGCAGGGACTCTTCCTTTTGTTTTCGTTCATCGGGAGGAAGAAGACTTTCTTTAAGAAATTGAACCTGTTCTTCATATTTTTCCAAATCATCTTTTTTTTCCTGATAGAGCCTGTCCAGTTCTTCTCTTCGCTCTTGAAGCTTAATTTGCTTTTGCGCCGCGTTTTCGACGCGTTCTTTCATAAAAACACTTGTATTGATATTCAACAGTTCTTGATCGGAAACGGACAAATGCAATTTTTCCCGCAAAGACGCAATATCCCGTTCCACTTCCTCACGAAGCCTTTGCCGTTCCTGCACTTCCTGTTTTAACACTTCATAAAAAGAAAGATTCTCCAACGCTTGATTGATCTCCACTTCTCTTTCGACAACGGTGCGGTCGGGTGCCAGGACAGACAATTTGTTGAGCAGCTTGTCCCGTTTCTCTTTTAAAGCCGCGATCTCTGCCTCCATGGCACGGAGTGTTTCATTCAATTGCCCGAGCCGTTCCATTCCGTCTACGGGAAAAACGCCGCCCTCCGTCTCCGCCAGATGCTCCTCCAATCGGGCCATTTCCCCGATCACAGGCTGAAGTTTCTTCCACTCTTCCAATCTGTGAAGCTGTTTTTGCAGCAAAAATTGCTCCTCTTCACAGCGGGCTATTTCTTTTTCCAGCTCCTCTTTTTCCCGCCGGAGATTCCCGTATTCCTCATTTTGCATCACGGCCCTTTTCAGCCGCTCTTTTAATTCGCCGGCCTCTTTCAATTTTTGATTAATGACCGGCTTTTTGCCGTTCGGTTTGAACAGGGAATCCAATTCTTTTTGCATATTTTTTTCAACTGTCAGCAATACGTCTGTGCCGACGGTCCCGGTAGAAAAAAGAAATTTTCCCAAGTCATCGCTTTTCAATTGGTGAACATTTTGCAAACCGTGCAAATTGAACGAAAAGACGGCGGTATAAAGATTTTTGTCCATTCGGGAGAGCAAATCCCTTAACAACTCTTCCCCCCCGATTGTCCCATCCTTGAGAAGGACCGTCACATCGCCCGTTGCTTTTCCCTTGACGCGCTCGATCGATACTTTTCCTTTTCCGGGAATACGGACAACTAATTTACCGCCGTATTTGTTTCCCGTTTTCGGTTCATAACGCAACTCCGTCTGCGACCTTGTGGGAAAACCGAACAAAATGCTGTGAATAAAAGACATGATGGTGGATTTTCCCGCTTCATTTTTGCCGTAAAATACAGAAAAATCATTGAGATCGCGGATATGTAAATTTTCGAATTTGCCGTAACCGTAAATATGTATCTCTTCAATTTTCAACTGCCGCTCACCCACTCTCATTTCCGTAAAGCAAGTTCTCGATCAAATACATTAACGCCTCATCCTTCAATTCTGCCATTTCTTTTTCATCAAGCGGGCGCAAAAACCGGCGGACCCTTGGATGGCCGTATAAAACATCAAGACTTTCTTCAATTCCCGCATTCTCTTCGGCAACAGCAAAAAGTTCGCTGTAAAAATCTGACGTTTCTGTTAAATCTTCTTTGCACCAATGGCGGGTCAGGAAAAACTGGATGGAATACGGCCATACAAAAGACGATTCTTGTTTTTCCTCCTCTTGAAGCAGTTCCAACAGTTCATCGGACAAACGGGCCGCCTCGCGGTAATCGTAATCGGCACCGTGAATCGTCAATTTGGCAATAATCCCCTCTTTTACCCTTCTTTCCTTGTCGAGGGCATGCAACAAAGTGCGGTACAAATCATCCAGAGGATGCCGGCCGGAAACCGCAAGCGTAATGTCGCGCCAAATGACATCATTTGTCTCCAGAAAGACAAACTCTTTGTCGGATTCCGTCAATGTCACAAGGTAACATCCTTTTTCTCCCGTTTCTTTTATGTTCCGTCCCTGTGTATTTCCCGGATAAATGACGGGAGGATCCTTCGATAAAACAGTTCGTTTGTGAATATGTCCCAGCGCCCAATAATCGAAATCTTTTTCCAACAATTCACCCAGTGTAAACGGCGCATAGTTGCCGTGGCCGCTGCACCCTTCCAAATTTCCGTGCAAAATCCCGATATGAAAATCCGCCCCGTCCTTCTTTTTGTATTCGGCTATTTTTCTCTCATAAACATGTCTTTCCGGATAACTGAACCCATACAAATGAACGCGGACTCCCGCTTTTGTGCAATATTCGATGGTTTCCACGTCTTTCCCGAAAAACCGGACATTGTCCGGCATATCAATATGGGTCCAATTGCCCCCCAAATGATCGTGGTTTCCCGATACGATAAAGCAGACGATTCCTTCTCCGGCAAGCCGCTCCATTTCCTGTCGCAGCCGGATTTGCGCGCGGATGCTGCGGTCTTCATGATCAAAAAGATCGCCTGCCAGAATGACAAAATCCACCTTATAGCGGATGGCGTAATCTATGAGCCGTTTTAAAGCCTGGAATGTGCTTTTTTGCAGCCGGTCAAAGATTTTTTCCGGCAAATGGACAAGCCCCGACATCGGACTGTCCAAATGCAAATCAGCAGCATGAATAAATGTTACGCTTTTCATACCCATCTCCACTCGTTTTTTCCTATTTTATCATTTCACAAATGCGAATGCACGTTCTGCATTAATATC
>CALKIU010000031.1 GCA_937995745.1 uncultured Bacillaceae bacterium
CATTTTCATCTTCATATCCTTTTGCACCGGGAACCGTATAGCCGACACAATCAACGAGACGAATATTGACATCCAATCCTTCGCCCACATGAACCGTCGCCGCCTGATTGGGAACAAATTTTGGTTCGGTCGTCATGATCGTTCTTCCGGCAGCGCTTTGCGGCAATTCATCCTGTGTCCGGGCCCTTTCGGCTTCATTTGCCATATTCGGCAGAACAACCAGTTCCATAAATCGTTTGATAAACGTTGATTTTCCTGTCCTAACGGCGCCGACAACGCCTAAATATATATCGCCACCTGTTCTTTCCGCAATATCTTTAAATATATCAATCTTTTCCAAGTGAACCCCTCCTGACATCCCGCAACCCGGGGAATAGAATCAATGCATTCGTTGCCATTCATATACAGTACATATTTATGACGTTGTCCTGCTTGGTTATGACAGTTTTGCATTTTTTCTTCGATGCTTAAAATCCGCCGGCAAAAATCTTTCCCTGAACATAAAAAAACCCTTTCTCCTTAACAGTAGTATATTTTGGCGGAGAAGGGGTTATGACAGATTCATCACTCCATTCAGGTGATAGAAGACCTCAGGCCGGTCCACCAAAAAGAACGATCATGGCCAAAAATCCCGACAAAAACATGAAAACGTAGGCAAACAAGGCCGTCACCATTTTAACAGCCTTATTCTTCATCTTGTGCCTGCTTATGTAAATTAACGACACGGCCAAAAACATACAAGCGATTGCGAACAATGAAACCCACATATTGATGAGACCCGGCGGCATCGTATCACTCCGTTTTTTAACAATAATACCATATTTTTCATATTACTTGAAATCTTCCTGCTTTTTTATAAACAAGACAGGCATATATTATCCACGGTTTTTTAACGATCCAAGAGTACAAGGATTTTCCTTGAATACAAAAAAGACAACGTGTTGTCTCCGGATTTAAGGCCAAAAAAAGCTAAAGTAAAGAAGCGGGGGAGTTTCTTTACTTTAGCAAAAAGCGACTAAATATACCTCTCACACTGTTCAATTCACCAGTTTGCTTCATTGAGCATTGTATGCGTTTCCGTTCATATTCGTATCCGTAAAAGGCCCAGAAGGCGGAAGAAGGCGATTCAGCCGTTGTTCTTGTGATTCTCCTCGAGAACATTTGTCAAATCTTCCATCTCGTGCGTTTTCATTCTCGACATTAATGCGTCCACGGCATCTTTCGGGTGCACATTGTTAAACAAGACATTGTACAGCGCCTCCGTAATCGGCATGGAAACATTGAATTTCTTGGCTAGTTGATAAGCGGCTTTTGTTGTCCGCACTCCCTCGACAACCATTCCCATATTCTCTAAAACTTCATCCAGCGGATGTCCCTTGCCGATTAAGTTCCCCGCCCGCCAGTTGCGGGAATGGGCGCTCGTACATGTGACGACCAAGTCTCCGATACCGGCCAGGCCGGAAAAAGTTAACGGACTTGCCCCCATCTTCGTTCCCAATCTGGCAATCTCCGCAAGCCCCCTCGTAATCAGAGCGGCTTTGGCATTATCTCCGTAGCCCAACCCGTCGGATATGCCGGCCGCCAAGGCAATGATGTTTTTTAATGCACCGCCGATTTCCACGCCGATAATGTCGGGATTCGTATATACGCGGAACTTTGAGTTCATAAATAAATCTTGAATCCGCTCGGCGGCGCGCATATTTTTGGACGACACGGTCACGGTTGTCGGATGATTTAAGCTGACCTCTTCCGCATGGCTGGGACCGGAAAGAACAACAATATCGTTCAGTTGCTCCTCCGGCATTTCTTCCTCAATCATTTCCGATATTCTCAGTAACGTATCCGGTTCTATCCCTTTACTCACATGAACGATCGTAATCGGTTCCTTATGTACGGCTGCCATTTTCCGCAGCACTTCGCGAATGGCCTTCGTCGGCACGGCCAGCACGACTATCTCTATTCCTTCCAAAACTTCTTTTAAAGACGTGTATCCGATAATATTTTCCGGCAACGTAATACCGGGTAAATATTTTTTGTTGGTCCTGTTTTTATTAATTTCGTCTATCTGTTCTTGTCTTTTCGCCCATATGCGGACTTCATGGCCGTTATCAGCCAAAACCATCGCCAACGCCGTTCCCCAGCTTCCTGCCCCGATAACCGCTACCTTCTCCCTTTTCCTCGTCATTCCCATCACAACCTTCATTCATTGTTCTTATCTTCTCTCCCGAAAAATTACTTTAATCGGTGTTCCTTCAAAACCGAAAGCATCGCGAATTCGGTTTTCCAAAAATCTTTCATACGAAAAATGCACCAATTCCGGATCGTTGACAAAAAAAACAAACGTCGGCGGTTTTACAGCCACTTGTGTTGTGTAATAGATTTTCAGACGCTTTCCTTTTTCCATCGGAGGAGGATTCATGGCAACGGCATCCATGATCACATCGTTTAAAACGCTCGTCTCCACGCGGCGGACATGGTTTTCGGCGGCCAAATTAATCATGGGTATCAACGTGTGAAGCCGCCTCTTTGTTTTGGCTGATAAAAACACAATCGGCGCGTAATCCAAGAAGAGAAATTCCCGCCGTATGAGCTCTTCAAACTCTCTCATCGTGTTTTCATCTTTTTCCACCGCATCCCATTTATTCACGACGATGACAACCGCCCGTCCGGCTTCATGGGCGTAACCGGCAATCTTTTTGTCCTGTTCGACAATTCCTTCCGCACCGTCCAGGACAACCAGGACGACATCAGAACGTTCAATCGCTTTTAATGCACGGAGAACACTGTACTTTTCCGTGCGCTCATAAATTTTTCCCTTTTTCCGCATTCCCGCTGTATCAATCACGACATAGTCCTGTCCGTCGATCGTCACAAACGTGTCAACCGCATCCCTCGTTGTTCCCGGAATGTCGCTCACGATTACCCTTTCTTCACCGAGAATGGCATTGACAAGGGAAGACTTCCCCACATTGGGACGGCCGATTAAACAGAATTTTATCACATCTTCATCATAATCGTTGCCGTACTCTTTCGGAAAATGTTTGGCCACCGCATCCAGCAGATCGCCCAATCCCCTCCCGTGGGCGCCGGAAACAGGATATGGCTCGCCAAATCCGAGAGTGTAAAAATCATATATTAACTCGTGCATTTCTGGATTGTCTATTTTGTTAACGGCAAGCACAACCGGTTTATCGGCCTTGTATAACAGTTTGGCGACTTCTTCATCAGCCGCTGTGACCCCTTCGCGTCCGTCCGTCAAAAAAATGATTACATCCGCCTCTTGTATGGCTATTTCCGCCTGGGAGCGGATTTGAACAAGCAAAGGTTCGTCACTCATTTCAATGCCGCCTGTGTCTATAATATTAAAATCATAATTCAACCATTCCGCGCTGCTGTAAATTCTGTCTCTCGTCACTCCGGGCTCATCTTCCACGATGGCCACCCGTTCGCCGACAATACGGTTAAAAATTGTCGATTTTCCCACATTGGGACGGCCAACAATCGCCACAACAGGCTTTGCCATATAACATCCCCCTTTCTCTTTGCACATGCAACTTCGCGGTTTTCCCAACGGAACAACGGTATTTCCGTATATTCCCGCCTTTTAAAAATGGTTGTCAAAACAAGTGTCCCGATTTCATTATAGTACCAAAGGAAAATTTATGTTTCAATGAAAAACAGGCCGGCAACACTATTGTACAACAACAACAAGTCAGTGGCTTACAATTATATACAGATCTTCTGACAACAGATGGGCAATTCCGTCCAAAATGGCTTCCAAATTTTTTGCAATTTGCTCCATTTCTTCCCTGCTTTCGCAATGAAAGACGGCGGAACCGCTCGGAACCTTGCGGGGATTCGTCGTTACCGCCGCCAAAATGTATTTTTCAAGCACCATTGTCGTTCATTTCCTCCTTCTTATCTTGTTTATTTTTTTCCGTCGGCATCCGGATGGCGTTTTCAAGAATAGGAACATTGGCTATCACCCGGATCGCTTTATCGATATCCCTGTCCTGAGGCAAAACAAAAATCCCCATCCGCCCGTCATTAAGGTCCCGCTTAGCCAACGGCACGAGGGCCGGGGTGCCGGAATCCCGGTAAACTCCAAGGGCGGTTGAAATATCATGCAAAATCGCCTGGCGCTGCCCCAAATTGGCAATTGTCGTCCGGGCATCAAAATTTTTCGGTTTTAAAATAAAACCCATTCCGTATTTGAGCACTTCTTTTTGTCTTTCCGGAAGACCGATGTTCATAATGTAAATATTATCCACATACAATCCCGCCCCTTCAAACCTGGGCTCGACATATTCAATATCGACAATATCTTTCAAACGGCCGCCGGACATAAAAGTCTTTGACAAGATGATCGCCGCTGTTGCCGCAACTAAAGCAGCCCAAAAATTTAAAAGTACATAAACAAGGGTGCTGATGAGTGAAGTAAAAATAACCAGATAATTGCGGCTTTCGAAAGCAATCGCAATTCCTTCAATGTATGTATTGCCCCTTGGCACCAGCTCAAAATGGTCGAGCTGTTCCAGCGTGTTTCGTTCCATGTTGCGCACTTCCCTGAATTGGGAGGCGGCGATGGTCAAAAAAGTTACCGCCGTAAATTCCTGTTCCAAAATGGAAGGAACCGCGAGCGTGCCCAATGCCGCCGCAATAAAACCAAGGGCAACGTGCACTATTTTTCCGTGAAGATATGTCGGATACTGGCGGTAATCCGTTCTCAACATCAGGATTCGTGCCAGTGTGCCCGTTGCTATACCAAAAATAACCGGATACAAATACTCGTTCATGGCGTATTCTGCTTCCCCCTTTCCAGTTGTTTAAATTGTTCTTCGAGAGCAAAAGAAGCCTCCTTAAAAATGTGAAGCGCGTAAAGAACCGCCAATACGAGCGCAATGACATCCAAGGTTGCCAATGAACCGGCATGATATTCCGCAATATTCCTTAACAGCACGGCCAATAGCAAATCCCCGTAAATGGCTCCCGCAATCAGTACTGCCATTTGCATGCGGACGTCTTTCTCCAGCAAAACAACCAGCAAAGTGAGATAAGCGGCCATCATCCATGTGCGGTTAAAAAGGAACACCACCGGGTCGTACAATTCAATTAATTGAAACCCCGCAAAGGCAAGCGTCACGATAAAAACAGCAAACAAAGAATAAAGGCGTTTCTTTTCTTTTGTCGCCAGAATGGCCATGAGTGCGGTAAAAAAGAGAAAAAGCGCGGATAAAGACACCTTGATTGCGGCAATCGAAAAAGAAAATACAGACAAACTGATAGCCGCCAAAATCCACTGAATCAATAACATTCGGGCGAGCGTCTTCTTCATAAAAAATGCCGCTATGATCCAAAAAGCCCAAAAAATCCAATAAAAATACAATCCGTCCATATAGCACCTCCTATTATTTCCATTATGGCTGTTTCTTAAGCACTTTAACCCGAGCGGGAAAGGTTCCTTTCAAGGTCCCCGTCCGCAAAATTCCCCGACCGGCATGCCGCTTGCGGGAAAACACTAAAAAGAACCGATGCCGGCGCGGAACGGATTTAGGTACACACCCTGACCTCTCCATAAATTTCCGCTCATAACGGCGGAAAAACAAAAGG
>CALKIU010000032.1 GCA_937995745.1 uncultured Bacillaceae bacterium
GCTTTTTGGACAAACACACCTGTTTTTTTAAACGCTTTGTCCAAATTAAACCGCTTTTTGGACAAACACACCATGGTTACAGATCCCCTTGTCCAAATCCGCCCCATTTTTTGGGCATATCGGCCATTCCTTTGTCCGTATGATCATCCTATGAAAACCATGAATCATCACGAATATAAAAAAGCATGAATTCACCGACAGATGAATTCATGCTTTTTTCCTTAACAATTAATTTTCAGCCAGTTTCGCCGGAACCTTCTTTTGCGCCGTGGACTGCTCCTCAAACGAATCGGGAGCCTGTTTGGCTCTTTTAATAAAGAAAGACAATATCAGCGCCACAGCGGAAAAGAACGTGGCCACCAAAAAGGAAAAATTGATCCCTTCCAGCATGGCTTTGATTAAAATTTCCTGTTCCAAAGCCTCCAACGCCGCACCGCTCAATCCGGCTCCGGCCGCGCTTCCAACCGCTTCATTCCACATTCGTGCAGCGGCCGATTCGGACCAGTTAGTCATAATCGTTACCATAAGCGCGGTGCCGATTGCGCCGGAAAGCTGCTGCATCGTGTTATTCATGGCCGTACCGTGGGGATAAAACCGCGACGGCAATTCATTCAAACCATTCGTCGTCACCGGCATCATCACCATCGACATGCCGAACATCCGAATCGCATGAACAACCGCCAAATACAAAAATGAAGTTTCCAACGTCAATACGCTGAGAAAGTAAGTGGTCACCGTAGTGATGACAAGGCCCGTAACAGCCAATATCCGTCCTCCGTATAAATCAAACAGCCTGCCGGTCACCGGTGACATAAACGCATTCACAATCGCGCCGGGGAGCAGCATCAACCCCGTTTCCAAAGGAGAAAAACCGCGAACGGTTTGCATAAAAATCGGCAAAAGAAGGATTCCCGAGAACATCGCCATCGTAATAACCATGCTGATTGCGGAAGACAGAGCGAACATCGGATACTTATATATACGGAAGTTCAACATCGGTTCTTCTTGTTTTACAGACCGCAGCACAAAAACCACAAAAGAAATGACGCCAATCGTAATGGTCCCGTATACAAACGGATGACTCCAGCCCAATTCCCCCGCCAGACTGAAACCGATCATCAAACCGCCGAATGCCAAACTGGACAATAGCAGCGATGTTAAATCGAGACGCAGATCATTTTTATCTTTTTTATCCTTCAACAGGAAAAAGCCGAACAAGATGATGGCAATGGCGATCGGAGCGATAAAATGGAACAGCATCCTCCAGCTGAAATGCTGGATAATCCAGCCTGACAAAGTGGGCCCGATAGCGGGCGCAAACATTAAAATAAAACCAAATACCCCCATAGCCGTGCCCCGTTTTTCAATAGGGAAACTGACGAGCATCACGTTCATCAAAAGCGGCATCATTATCGCCGAACCCGAAGCTTGAAGCATCCGGGCGACGATCAACAGGAAAAAGACCGGTGAACTGCCAGCCAAAACGGTTCCCGCCGCAAACAACATCATCGCCGTTAAAAACAGCCGCCGGACAGAATATTTCTGAATCAAAAAAGCCGTCGTCGGAATCATAATTCCATTGACGAGCATAAATCCCGTTGTCAGCCACTGGACAACGGCAGGACCGACTTGAAACTCCTCCATAATCGAAGGCAAAGCGACATTCAGCAACGTATTATTCAAAAAAGCAATAAACGCCCCAACCATCAAAATCGCAATGATTCCATACGGCGGGCGTTTTGCTTCTTTCAAAGAATGGGTCATTAAGATGCCTCCTGTAAAAAGTCGTTCAACCACGTTCTTGTTTCAGGCAGACTATATCATATATCAGGCAACCGGATGATGCAACTTTTAAAAAACGAAGCCGGTAAATACGCAATTTTCAAAACAATTCCATTTCTCCGCCAAAACGCCCGCCGGACACCACAGACCGCCCGGGGGCATACCGCGGCCCGAGCTGTTTCTCTATGGCGTCCCTGTCCACCGCAAACCTTTCGGATAATGATTTTTCAATTGTCCGCTCCACTTACCCCAGCCGATTGAATAGCCGTCCACCTCGACAAGATACCAGCCTTTTTCATTTCCCGCCGCAATCGTTTCCCCGCGCAAATAGGCGAATATTTCCGGGGAATCGCCGGCCAGGGACACAGAACGGTTCACATCCTCCCCCTTCAAGGACAAAGCCAAGGCATGGGATGGCTCGAAGCGGTTTTTCTTCATGATTCCCAAATGCCAGCCCGGCCGCAGCACTTTCAACCGTTCAAAAGTAGGCATTTCTTCGGGAACGATGTACAACTGCTCTCCAAAAACGAAAAATTTCCCTTGCGGAGGATTTTTCAATGTCTCTCGGGCAAACTGCCAATAATCTGTGAGCGCCTTTTGATTCTTCACCGGTTTCGCCGGTTTCAGCTTCGGCGGCTCCGGCCCGTCCGTTTTCTCGAGCACTGCGATAAAATGCCCTTCTCCCCTCACTTCATGGGGCCAAATCCGGACCGTTTTTTCAATCCCTTCCGCCGGCTCGTCTGCCCAGTCCGCCCTGCCGCTTCCAAAGCCTTCGTACCTTTGCACATCGGCGATTTGAAAATGAGGCTCTTCTTTTAAAAACCGGCTGATGACGCCCTCGTTTTCCTCCGGAGAAAAAGTGCAAGTGGAATAGATGAGGCGCCCGCCCGGTTTCAGCATGAAAGCCGCATCCTTCAAAATATCCAACTGGCGGGCCGCACACATCTCCACATTTTCCGGACTCCATTCCTCCCGCGCTTCCGGATCTTTGCGGAACATGCCTTCCCCGGAGCAGGGAGCGTCCACAACAATCCGGTCAAAAAATCCGGGAAACCGTTCCGCCAGGCGGGCCGGCGGTTCATTCACCACGACCGCATTCCGGATGCCCATCCTCTCCACATTTTGCGACAGGACACGGGCCCTGGACGGATGAATCTCATTGACCACCAGCAACCCTTTCCCTTCCATTTTCATGGCCAAATGGGTCGTCTTCCCTCCCGGCGCCGCACACAAATCGAGCACTTTCTCCCCGGGCCGGGGATCCGCCAAAATGCCCACGGCCATTGCGCTCGGTTCTTGTATGTAATAAAGCCCCGCTTCATGGTACGGATGTTTTCCCGGACGGTCTTTTTCATCGTAATAGAATCCTTCCGGAGCCCATGGAACGGGTTCGAGCTTGAAAGGACTCATCCGCAAAAACTTTTCCCGTGATATTTTTAAAGTATTGACCCTTAATCCCCGATTTCGCTCCTCTCGGCAGCTTTTTAAAAATCTATCGTAATCATCTTTTAGTAATATGCGCATTTTTTGCAAAAACTCTTTCGGCCATTCCATCGTTTTTCACCCCGAAACTGCAAAGACTATTTTGTTACTTTATGTATTCTATTCAACCTGATACGGGAAAAAAAGTACAGTTTTACGTCAACACTCATTCCGACGGACGTGCCCATTTACGCCGGGTTCCGGCATCAAAATATGATTTTTCCGGAAAAATGATTAATTTTTAGTTTTACACAATCCCTCCCTGTTTTTTTGTTCCCGAATGGCAAAATGACGGGATTCGGTGAACAAACGGTTCACGTGCAATATATCGGCCAATTGGCATCATTTTTGCTAAAAAAGAATGGAGCGAAAGCGAAGAAAAGCCGTTTTGCGACGATTTTTCGCACTTGTACACAATAAAAAAGCGGACGAAACAATTTAATCAATCTTTCTGAAAAAACTAATATATTGTATATTTCGAGACACAAAGATTTCTTTTATACTATAATAGTGTCAGATAGCACCAAAGATTAAAGGGTGATGCGTTCATGCCAATACCTGTCAACGTGAATCCGCCTGTGCGGATGACGGCGAAAGAAACCGCTTACAACCAAATCTTGCAATGGATAATAGATGGAACCCTTCTTCCCGGGGAAAAAATTAACGATACAGAACTGGCCGAGGCGCTTGGGGTAAGCCGGACACCGGTCCGCGAATCTCTGCAGCTCCTTGAAAGCCAAGGGTTTGTAAAAATGTATCCCGGAAAAGCAACCCAAGTGACGGAAGTGGACAGGAATTCCATCAGCGAACTCTTGCCGCCCCTTGCGGCCATGCAGTCTTTGGCGGTTGAACTGGCCATCCCCAATATGACAGAGGAAGATTTCGAACTTCTGACGGCAAAAAACGAACAGCTGGCAAAAGCGGTGCAATTGAATCATGCCCATTCCGCTTTGAGAATTGATGAAGATTTTCACCAAATTATCATCAAAAAAGCAAATAACCAGTATGTTTCGAGAATCGTTGAATCGCTGCAGGCCCATGTTCGCAGGCTGTTTTTCCATAATTCCATTTTTATAACGGAACAATCGATTGACGAGCATAAACAAATTATTTCCCTTATGAGGAGAAAACAAGCCAAAAAAGCGGCTGAAGTGATGAAAACCAATTGGCTCAGGGCCATCGAGGAGTTTTATGCCAAGGAAAAAGAAATGCGGCAAAAACCTTCCTCCGGGGAAAAGGTTGAAGTGTAGACTGAAGGGATGAAGAATATAACAATATGAAGACGGCCGGCACAGTATAAGATGCCGGCCGTTTTTTGTGCATAAGCTATCAACAAGTTGTTAACAAAATGTTGATAACATATGGATAAATCAAAAAATTTGTTGATAACTTCCGTGATAATTCACACCTTAATGGTTACGCATATAAATCCGCACAAAAAATGGAGCCTTGTATGAAGGCTCCACTTTTTTCTTACTGTTGCGATTGGACATTGATTTCCGGTGAAGGCTGTTCCGTTTTGATCACTCTTGCAATCACGCCTGTAAGCACGAGAACAACGGCAACCGGAACAAGCCAGCCCACACCTTGGCTGTAAAGCGGCAAGACTTTGTCAAAGAAATTGATAACCGCCTGCATCCAGCCGAAATAGCTGATTTCCATCAAATCGCAAAATGCTTTCAAACCGTCAAAAATACTGATGATAAACGCTACGCCGATCGTGCTTACGTACACAAATCTTGCGTGTTTAAAGAGCGGAGATGTGAAAGCCAAAAGCATAATCGTAATCGCCAACGGATACAAGAACATTAACACCGGAATGGAGAACTTGATAATGTTCGCCAAACCGAAGTTGGCAATCGTGAACGAAATCAAAGCAAAGATGACTGCCCACACTTTATAGCTGACTTTCGGAATCAAGCGGGAGAAATATTCGGCATTCGCAGTGATCAAACCGATGGCTGTTGTCAAGCAGGCCAAAATGACGATGATCGCCAGGATGGATTGACCGGCCACGCCGAAATAGAAGTTGGCCGCACTGCTGAGTACCGGGCCTCCTGTTTCAAAATAACCGAAAGCTTCCGTGCTTGTTGAGCCGATATAAGCAATGCCGACATAAATGAGAGCAAGGAATGTCACGGCGACCAATCCGGACCTGACCGTGTACTTGAGAATAGCTCCTTTTTCTCTTACTCCCATCAATTTGATGGCGTTAATCACGATAATGGCAAATACAAGCGATGCCAAGGCGTCCATCGTATTGTATCCTTCGAGGAATCCTTTCACGAACGCTCCTTCTGCATAAGCGCCCTGCGGTTCGCCGGGAGCGCCCATCGGATTAATGAGCGACAAAATGATCATGATTCCAAGCAAAACAATGATACCCGGAGCAAGAATTTTTCCGACACGGTCGACAAGTTTTGACGGATTCAGAGACAACCATAATGCGATTCCGAAATAGATGGCCGAAAACACAAGTAATGCATAGCCGGGTACTTCATTGAAAAATCCCGAAATACCGATGTCAAACGCGGCTGTCGCAGTACGCGGTGTCGCGAAAAACGGTCCAATCGTTAAATACAGGAGGGCTGTAAAACCAATCCCGTAAATCGGATGAACCCTGCTTGCCAAATCTTGCAAGTCGGAGCTGCCTGAATAGCCGATCGCCAAGACTCCCAGCAAAGGAAGCCCCACTCCTGTAATCAGGAATCCGATAACGGCCGGAGCAAGAGCCTCACCCGAATATTGACCGAGCTGCGCCGGAAAGATCAGGTTCCCTGCCCCGAAGAAGAGCGCAAACAGCATGACGCCAATGGCCGCATATTGTGAAAGAGTTAATTTTTGATTCATTAAATAAGCCCCCTTGTTATTTTAAGGAATCAGCTATATGCAATATATCGCTGAATAAATTTATTTTATATATTACTTTAATTCAATAAATATTTCAATATATTAAAATTAAAATTATCAATTTTTCTTTGAAAGAAAAAACAGCGGCATGCACCGCCCTTTAACCGCAAATCAGTGCCTGCAACCCGCCTGCCCGTCCCGGAGCCCGCCCGCTTTTATGTATTAAATGTTATTCTAGCAAAAAATTGTCTCTCAAGGAAAGACTTTTCTGCCGGGTAAATTCCCGTCGTCACTCAAACAAGTATTTTGTCTTATTATACTTATACAAGCTGAAATTGAAAATATTTTGCAGAAAATAACTGATCAAAAAAAGTATTTTCTATTTTCCTCCGCCTGTCATAACTGTCACCTTGCCGGGAGCCAGGGAGTCGGACAATCATTTCCATTTCGATAATAGCCCTGTATTTCTTTTCCAAATTCATTTACAATAATAGTAGATTTGAAATTTCAATTCTGCATGGACGGGAGATTTGATTATGCTTGCCGACGAAAGACAGAAATATATTATGGAGCTGCTTAATCAAAAGGACACCGTTACCTAGATATGCCCTAAAGATTCAGCCCAAACTCCCCATCCTGAAAATTTTCGCTTCGCACAAAAAAATCCGCTGCCTCGGGAAAGCAGCGGAAATGATTTTTTTTCGAGCAAAACCGGCCGGTTTCCTCATTCCAAATTCGAAACGTACTCTCCGGCATACTTCTCTCTCAGCCGGGCAATCCCTTCCTTGCAAACGCCAAATTTCAACCAGGAACAGTTGCGGCAAAGGTAATCCAGATCGTCAGGGGATATTTCTTTCGCTATCAACCGGAGCAGATAGGATTTAGGGTAAGAGGCGCCTTCAATCAAACCGAGATGGGAAATGACCCGCAAATCCATAATCAAGACTTGTTCATTGGAGGCTTCATCCGCCAGGCATTTGTCCTCTCCTTTATTCGGACAGTATTGGCAGGCATCGTCCAATCCGGCAATCACCTGAATGGAAAAATCCTGTTCCTCGTCTCTGATTTTTTCGACAATTTTGCTAAATTCTTTCACGAACCCCGAGCTGTAGCCCATTCCTTGAAAGCCTTGGGCACAAAGCAAATGATGCGCGCGAAGAACCATCGTCATACTTATACCTCCTCGCATTGCGGCTTATTCTTCAAACAACACAGTCCGGCCGGATGCAAATCTATCTGAACGGCAACATAAAATGTACTGTTGCACGCAAAATCCACGGGAGGTGCCTGCTGTGATCCATACCGTCAAACACGGTGAGACATTATATCAAATTTCCAGAGATTACCGTGTGCCTTTGGCGTCCATCATCCAAGCGAATCCGGGAATCAATCCTAATCTCCTTGCTCCGGGACAATCCATCGAAATCCCCGGTTATCCGGATCCGGACACCATACCTTACCGGATTGAAGTTTCCATTAATAATCGGCAATTAAAACTGTTCCGGAACAACGTCCTGCAAAAACAGTATCCCGTTGCCGTGGGAAGAATGCTCCATGACACACCTGTCGGCAGTTTCATCATCATCAACAAAGCGCCCAATCCCGGCGGACCGTACGGAACGATGTGGATGGGTCTTTCAAAAGAACATTACGGCATCCACGGCACCGATGATCCCTCTTCCATCGGCAAGGCCGTTTCCCGGGGCTGCATCCGCATGCACAACCGCGATGTAGAGGAGCTGGCCGGAATCGTTCCCGTCGGTACGAGAGTTTTTATCCACCCTTAATTTCCCCTTCGGACCATTTCTGCACCCGCCGGCTCGGGTCCGCCGTATTTTTCCCAACAGGCGGGCCGCCCTGAATTTTTTGGCGCATGCTGATGAATGGTTGGCAACACATGGCTTTCATCATGTTTTTTATTTGCGAAAAAGGACTTCTTAATTATTTTTTCGACAAAACCTCCTGATACTCCTTCACGATCCCGGACAAGAATCTGTCAGAAAAATGAACTTTTTCAGGGAAAAAGACCCGCGTCAGGTTGAATCCGGCTTCTTTTTGCAGTGACAAAAATGTACAACCAGAGGCGACATTCTGTCCGGCCGCTCCTTTGCCGCATAACAGATCCAACTTGGCAAAAAATAATTTTGATCACATTTTCAAAAGCCATAAGGAGAGACTTCCCATGTTTACTTTTCAAGATATCGTTCACGCCCGCGATATGATGCAGGGGATTGTCGAACAAACCCCTCTCATCCACTCCCAAACCTTCAGCAGTTTGGCAGAAAATGAGGTTTTCCTAAAGCTTGAAAACTTGCAAAAAACGGGTTCCTTCAAAGTGCGCGGTTCATATAATAAAATTTATTCATTAAAAAAAGAAGAATTAAAACACGGAGTTGTTGCCGCTTCCGCGGGCAATCACGCCCAAGGAGTCGCCTACGCCGGCTCGAGAATCGGAATCCCCTGCACCATCGTTATGCCGGAAGGGGCCCCGTTGAGCAAAATCGAAGCGACGAAGGGATACGGAGCGGATGTGGAACTGCGCGGAAAAGTGTTCGATGATGCCCTTGATTATGCTTTTTCCCTCAAGGAAGAATTGAGCGCCACTTTCATTCATCCTTTCGATGATGAAAAAGTCATTGCCGGACAAGGAACGGTCGGGCTGGAAATCCTTGAACAGCTTCCGGAAACGGAAGTGATTGTCTCTCCGGTCGGCGGGGGAGGATTAATAGCAGGCATCGCCGCAGCCGTAAAAGAACGAAATCCCTCCGTCCAAATATACGGGGTGGAGGCAAAAGCCTGTCCGAGCATGGGCAAATCCCTCACTGAAAATAAAGTGTTAACCGTCGAATCCGAGCCGACGATGGCGGACGGAATCGCTGTCAAAAGACCCGGCGAATTAACATTTCAACTCGTCCAAAAATATGTCGACGGCATGCTGGAAGTGGATGAAAGGGAGATTGCCCGGGCCATGCTTCTCCTTCTCGAACGGAATAAATTGCTTGTCGAAGGCGCAGGCGCCGTTTCCCTGGCCGCTCTTCTGTCCGGCCGGTTCCCCGTCAAACGCAAAAAGACGGTGGCGGTTATCAGCGGCGGAAACGTCGATATCAGCTTTTTATCCAGAATAATTGAAAGGGGCATGTTCGAAACCGGGCGGTTCATGAACTTCGAAACGATCATCAAGGACAAGCCGGGCAACTTGGAAAAAGTCCTGGAAATTATCGCGGAACAACAGGGAAATGTAATGGATATTTCTTTGAGCCATATCGGAGACAACATCTATCCCAATTACGCCAAATTATCCCTGACGATTGAAACGAGAAACCGGGACCATATCCGGGCCATTTTGGCCGCCCTTGAGCAAAAAGGATATTCACACCGCTGACGGCGCCGATTTTGTCCGCTCACGGGTCTGTTTACAGCCGGAGAACCGAAAACGCGGGAATCAGCGGAAACGAAAGGTTTGAAAAACGCCGTTATTTTAACTGCTCTTCCTATGTCCCGAACCGGCAACGGGAACCGGTGAAAAGGTCTTTTTTCCGTTTATTGCGGCTTCCCCGCCCTGAACCGGCGGGGCTTTTTTCTGCAAACGGACTGCCCTCCCCATTTGCGCGGCCTCTATGGCAGTATATTGATATAATGGTATCGTGGATTTTCAAACGGAGAGGAATGCAAGCGATGAGTCTCGGCGATAAAATAAAACAACTTCCCGCAGCACCCGGGGTATATCTCATGAAAGACGGGCAAGGGGGCGTCCTTTATGTGGGAAAATCAAAAAATCTGAAGGCGAGGGTGCAATCGTATTTTCAATCGTCATCCAATCAATCCCCGAAAACGAAAAAGCTTGTCCGGCATCTAAAAGATTTTGACTGCATCCCCACGGATACGGAATTGGAAGCGCTCCTGCTTGAAAGCAAACTCATCAAAAAACTTAAGCCCCTCTACAACCGGATGCTGAAAAGACACAAAGCATATACTTACATCTTGATTAAAAGGGAACAGGGGCTGCGCCGGATCAAAACCGCTTCCGCCGCCGACGATGATGGCCATTCCCTGTATTTCGGTCCTTTTTTCAACAAAAACCGGGTCGAAGAGACTCTCAGCGGGCTGAAACGGTTTTTAAGAATCGACTGCAATTCCCTCGCGGAAGATGCGCCGTGCTTAAACCATTCATTGGGATTGTGCCTCGGCCATTGCTTTCAAAAAGAGAAACGGGCGGAATACGAACGGATCATTGACCGAATCATCCGTCTCTTGCAAAAACAAGACGAAACCATTTTCCGCGACATGGAAGAAGAAATGAAGCTGGCCTCAGCCCGGCTCGACTTTGAACGGGCCGCCGGACTGAAAAAGACGCTGGACTCTCTGCATTCCCTGGTGAAAAAAGAAGAGGTCGCCCGCTTCACGAGGGCAAACCATAAAATTGTCCTTGCGGAAGCGCTCGGAGAAGGCACGGTCAAGTTCTTTTTCATTCACCGGAACAAAATCGTCCTCAAGAAGAAAATCAACGTCCATCAGGCGGCCGGCGAACATTCTTTGGAAAAACTGGCCGCTCTCGCCGCGGACTGTTATGCCCAAAACATTCCCGCGCCCCCTTTTGTCAGAAAAGAAGAAATGGATCAATCGCAAATCATCTTCAACTATTTGCATCACGGGACTTGCAGCCACGCTTTTATTGAAGATGCCTGGCTCGCTCCGGAAAACAGGAAAACATTAAAAAAGCTCCTGGCCGTTCTTTTGCAAAAAGAAAAGTGAGCCCCCGCGATCCTCATGCACAAACGGCCGGCGGCCTCCCTGGCGCCGTTTCGAACCGTCTCCAAAAAAAAGCGGTGAAAACAAAACCGTTTTCCCGCTTGCTTCCATTTTCTTATCATATCATCTTTCCCGGCAGCATCATGGGGCCGGGTTGTAAAACACGTGCGACGGGGAATCACACCGGTTGTTTTTCCGGCTCCAAGGCCCTTTTCAGCCAGTTTTTCCCTTCCACCAAACGGCTGACCATCATGGCACAGACGGTATTGCCCGTTGAATTCAGCAATGTGGCGGGCGCATCGATGATCGTGCTGATCACCGCGATGATCGGCAAAACCTCCGGCGGAAAACCGAACACGGCCAGGATGAGCATCTCCCCGATCAAGCCGCCGCTCGGAATGGCTCCCATGACGGCCCCCACCAAAAACGAAACACCGATGATGGCGAGAATGCTGGACAAGCTTGTCATGTCTTTACCGAACAAACTGAACAAGAAAACAATTTTTATCACGCCGCCAAAAACCGAGCCGTCTTTGTGAGTATTCGCCCCCAAAGGAATAATCGTTTCCGCGATATCTTTCGGCACGCCCATTTTCCGAACCGCCGCCAAGTTCACAGGAATGCAGGCCGCGCTGGAACAGGTGGCAAGGGCCGTAACCGAGGGCGTAATGGCATTTTTCCAAAACACTTTGATGCCCGTCTTCCCGCCGGCAAAAAAAGCATATAAGGTGAAAAACCCAAAATAATAGATGACCGTGAGCACAAGATAGAGGACAAACACCCGGGCGTAACCGCCGATGATTTGCGTCCCCAGCTCCCCGATGATGGCGGCAAAATAACAACCGAGACCGATGGGTGCATAATACATAATAAACTGGACAACTTTCATCATGACCGCCGTCCCGGAAGAAAGCAGTTCGGCAAACGGCCTCCCTTTTTCGCCGCACATGGCTGCGGCCAAACCAACAAGCAAGGAAAAGACAATTAATTGCAGCATGTTGCTTTTCGACAATAATAAGGAAAAATCAGACACGGTGAACGTTTTTACCAATTGATCCAGCAGAGAAATGTCTTCCAACTCCGCTGTTTCGCCCGACTCCGCCATCAAAGCGGAAATTTTTCCCACATCCGCATCTTTGAGCGGGTCAACCATCAACGAACCGGCAATTCCCAACACGGCCGAAATCGCTGCTGTAATAAAAAAGACGACAAAAATGTTGAGCATGATTTTCCCGAGCCTTCTCATCCCGCTGATGTTGGCCACCGCGGACGAGATGCTGAAAAACACGAGGGGAACGATAATCATAAACATTAAATTCAAAAACAAGTCCCCGAACGGTTTCACCACCGCCGCATCCGGGCCGAAAATAAATCCGAACGTTCCACCGATTAGGATGGCTCCCAGCAAAATAATCGTGAACCGGTAATTGGACAACGCTTTCAATTTACTCATGATTTATTGGCTCCTTTTAACTGTAAGGATGGATACTGACATTTTTCACTTTTCCCCGCCCATATCGGCCGCGGATGAAAAAACAAATTTTTTCTTTCCGGACAGGTTTTATCAAAAATTCAAAAATGCTTTACGATTTTATTATAGTAATAAAAGATTTCTCCTAAAAGAGAAAATTTACGCCTTTCCCTTCGTCTTACCGGGTTTTTGAAGAGACAGGCCCGGGGCAATAAACGGCGGCGGTCCCAAAAGCACTTAGAAGTCAACGTTGCTTTGGCAAAATGGGTCGTTTTGAAAAACACGGAATCCCCGCAAAAAGAGAATCTCTGTCTTCCAAAAACTCTCCCCACTTTCCCCCTTTTCCCTTTCCAAAACCAAGCTGCAAACTTTATGCCTTCTGAAAAAGGAGATAAAAGGGAGCCGCCCGTGCCAATGAACGGCATCCCATAAGCTACAAGCTCATCAAAACGGATATATAAGAGGAATAAGAAACACGATCAATATAAGCATGATAATCTGCAGCGGAACCCCGACTTTTATAAAATCCGTAAATTTATATTTTCCGGCTGTCATAACCAACACATTTGTCGGCGAAGCGACCGGAGTGGAGAAAGACATGGCTGCCGCAATCGCAACGGCAATCATAAATGTATGCGGGCTTGCCCCCAAACTCAAGGCGGCATTGAGCGCAATCGGAGCGAACAAAACAGCCGTTGCCGTGTTGCTGATAAATTGTCCGATAATCATGACGCCTAGGCAAATCCCCGCCAAAATTCCCGTCGTTCCAAATGATCCAAAGAGGGAAATAATGGCGTCGGTGATAAACTCCGCTCCGCCCGATTTTTCCAGTGCCGTTGCCAACGGAAGCATACAAGCCATGAGAACGATACTTTCCCAGTTGATCCGGCTGTAGGCATCTTCCATATTGCGCACGCAGCCGGTCAGAACCATGAGAACGGCGCATATTAACACGGTCAAAACAGCAGGAAACACTTCAAAAATCAATAGCAGCACCATTAAAAGCATGATGGCGCCCGCAATCGGCGCTTTTCCGCTCGCCGCCGCCATGCTGGCCATCTCTTTCGGCCGGCCGATAATCACTACATCACTCGATTCTTTTGCAAGCTGTTCAATATTTTCCCATGCTCCCTGAACGAGAAGCGCATCTCCGAGGTGAAGAGACTCAGAGGACATCCCTGCCAAAATGTATTTCCCTTTCCGGTTTATTCCAATGATATTTAAGTTATATTTTTCCCTGAACCGGATATCCTGAATCGTTTTGTCTATTAAAGCGGATGATGGGGTCAACAACGCTTCGGCCACCCCCATTTGCTTCGTAATCAGCTTTTCCTTTTCCGAGCGTTCCGGCAGATGCTCCAGTTGAAAATCTTTTACAAATTTCTCCACTTGTCCGGAGTCCCCTTGAATATAAAAAATATCGTCTTCCATGATAACGCTCTCTGGGCCTGCCATCTCACGATACGTGACAGGCAGAAGGTTTCTTTTTTCTCCGGTCTTTCTTTCAATCTGGAGGACACAAATTTGATATTTGGCTGGCAGTTTTATTTCGGACAACTTTTTCCCGGCCGCGGGTGAACCGGCGGGAACCCGGACACAATGAAGATGTTCATCCAACAAGTAATTTTCCAAAAGCTCGTGCGGGGGTGTTTTCTTCCTTTTCAGGACTGTCTTTGCATCCCCTTTGGGCAGCAGAATATTTCTGACCAGATACATATAAGCCACTCCGACGAGCACACAGGCAACGCCGATCGGTGTGATTTGAAAAAAAGACAACTGCTTGAAACCATGATCAACAAGGGCTTGGCTGACAATCAAATTGGGGGGAGAGGCAATGAGTGTCAACGTCCCTGACAAATTGGCCGCATATGTCAGAGGGATCAAATATTTTGCCGGGCTCGTTTTCAGACTCATCGCCATGCTCAACACAACCGGCAACATCAGGGCGATGGTGGCCGTATTGCTCATAAACGCGCCGACAGATGCAACAATCAGCATCAGCATCACAAGAAGGCGGTTTTCGCTCTCCCCTGACAAACGCACAAGAAGATCGCCGGCCTTCCGGGCCAGCCCCGTCTGAAAAATCCCCGCTCCAACCACGAACAAACCGGCAAACATGATCACGACCGGATTGGAAAAACCCGCCAATGCTTCGGAAGGCTCGAGTATTCCGGTCAGCATCAGAGCCAGCAAAGCAAAAATACTGACAAGATCGGAGCGGAACCGATTGCTGACAAACAGAACAATGGTTGCGCCAAGAATGATTAAAGTCCATGCAAGCTGCATAAGGCTACAGTCCTCTCTCATCGAATGTTCCATAATACCTGATGGAAAACACCGCTATCAAAAACTTTTCTAAAAAAGGGCTTAAGTTTAAGCCAATTCCTGTGAACGGCATAGATATAGTACTGAGAAGAGCTTGTACCAATTTTATCAAATATTTTTTACAAAAACATTCCTTCTATGGATCGATCTAAACAATCTCAGTAAATGATGTATGGAAAGGAGCAAAAGCATGTCCCTACCAAATTTCCCAAATATTACACCTACCATTTCCCTCGGCCGCGGCGATGTTGTGAACTTGCTCCTCGCCTCCATTGCCATCGAAGAATTAAGCTTGGCACATATCCTCAATGCAGAGGGGGAAAAAATTCAACTGGCCCTGGGCACGCTTGGCGAACTGTCTCCGGCACCGACACTGGAAGAAATTTTAGAAGTCAACGACAGCGTTCGAGACACACTGGCCATGGCAATTAAAAAAGAATTATTGCTGGATAATAGGATGCGGCAAGTTCTCTCACTGACTGCCGGAGGCGGAATCGGACCGACAGGACCGCCTGGACCGCCCGGACCAACGGGACCAGAAGGACCTCAAGGACCGCCAGGACCAACAGGACCGGAAGGACCGCAGGGACCACCCGGACCGACTG
>CALKIU010000033.1 GCA_937995745.1 uncultured Bacillaceae bacterium
TTTTTGGACAAAAGCAGGGATTGATTCATCCATCTTGTCCGAAATCATCGACTTCGAGGCCAAAGGCTGCCATATTTTAGTTTACTTTGTCCGCAGACTGCCGCTTAGATGAGAAATTACAAATTTTTCCCGGCTGCTTGAGGGAAAAAAGCAAATTTTTTCCCATCCTTTGTCCGCGAACAGCGACTTCGTTCAATCCATCAGTTCCAGCAGCCAATTTTTCAAATCGACCACTCTGGGGTAATCCGGCCGTTTCTCGGTGCCGTTTACAATCATCGGAATCAAACTGTCATCCCGGTGCAAACCGCCGTGGGCCGCTCCCCCCACATGATTGGGCGAGCTTTCGCCGATAAATTCGCTCCCCGGAGCCGCATTGGCGATTACAAAATGTCCCGGATGGGAATGGAGGCTGCTGTGCAAACGGGCAAGCGCATCAGGGTAATCGCCGAATGAAATTTTGTTCCCGTTCACGGTCAAATCAAGAATCTCCGGATTGCCTTCCAAATGCCAGGACTGGCCATATACATCGTTCCAAGCGCCCCCTTTTTGGAAGCGCAATGCTCCTGCCCGCTCCCCGGACCTCACTTCAACGGCATCCCCTTCTTTCCAGGCGATGACATCGATGCGGGAATCGCCGGCAAGGACTTCAGCCAGTTCCCGAACCGGCAAAATCTTTTCCTTCAGCGTATAAACATAGGCCATCCGCTGGTTGACCGCCAACACGATTTCATCCCCGGTCCGGACCCCTTTTTTCAGTTTCATGATTCTCCGGCCGGCAAATATTTTCCTTAGGTCGATCAAAGCTTGTTGTCGGTCTGCGGAAATATGCGCCTGGCCATTGTCGCCCATCGTGATCCAAATGCAGTGCTCCAGCGCCTGTTCCCATGACGGAAATGCATTTAAAATTTTTTGCACGAATTGGTCCGCCATGACCACCCCCTGTACATCCATGCGGCCGTATTTGTGCACCCTTTTATCGAGTTCCGGCAGATAAACAATCGTAAACTTCGGAAGGAGGCCGTGTTTTAGCAAATAAATGAATTCCCCGACGGCGTAATGGCTGTTAAAGCCGAACTTTTTCCAAATGCTTTGGTGTTTTTTTGAAGGGCTGATTCGTTGGAACGCCCCGTAAGTAAACAAATCGGTTCCTTTGACGGGCTGTTTTTTTGCCAACGGGACAAAGAAGTTTGTCCATGTTGGAAAACGGAACTTCTTTTCGGCCGGCCCTCGGAAAATCAAGGCATTGATCGATGCCGAACTTTTTCCCTGTTCCTTGAGAGCCTCGTGGATTGTTTGCACATGTTTGCTGATGTGGCGGTTGTTCAACTGAAACAATGTATCGTTAAGGGAACGGCTGACACCGAGTTTGTAAAGCTCCCGGTATCCCGTGCCGTAATTGATGAGACGGTTTTCCTCCGCGCTAAACCAGGCAAGGCCGGGCACATGGTGCCGGTCGCAATAGGTGCCCGTCAACAGCGTGGTGTCCACATTTACGGACATGGCCGGAAAAGCGGTGACCACGTCGGGAAAATACATGCCCCGCTCCATCAGAAATTGGAAGGCCGGCGCTTTGTTTTGTTTGATAGCTTCGCGCAGCGGAGGATCGAGCAGCGTATCGACGATGAGCATCACGACCGGCTTTTGCCGGCCCTTTTTCTTGTCCGTCAGTGTCATGATCATCAGCCCTTTAAAAAGAAATTTTTTCCGCAACTGTTTGCCGATACTTTTAGTTTGCCGTCCGGCTGGAAAAATATTTGCTGGTTCCTCTCTGTCGTGCACAAATGCCCCTGCTTCCGGAAAAATTTCATCCATCGGACGGGCCGCTCCAACCCGGGCGGCTGGCCGTTTTTTCACAAATAAAAAAGCACAACAGAATGGAATCATTCCGTTGTGCCGAATTTTATTCTGGGTCTGCCAGCCATTGCTGAGACCATTTTTCTATTTCGCGGATGAGCGGTTCGAGGGCTTTTCCTTTGTCGGTCAGGGAATATTCGATGCGAACGGGCGTCTCCGGGTAGACTTCCCGCTTGATGATTCCTTCTTTTTCCAATTCTTTCAGCCGCTGCGAGAGTACTCTTCCGCTGATTCCGATGGATGTTTCAATTTGGCAAAACCGTTTCGGACCTTCCAAGAGCGCGTAAATGATGAGGCCTGTCCACCGCTGGCTTAACAGATTTATTGCCCGTTCAAATTTGGGGCAGATTGACAGATCCAAATGTATCATCCTCCTGATTTTTATTATACTCGTTATCCTTTAAATAATAAATCAGTTTACTTGACACTAATTATTTATGATAGTATAGTTACTTACAGAAAGTAACCAAATAGGGTTTGATGTTGCTATATGCTGCCAAACGTTCTTTAAGAGACGGATCAGCAAATAATAAAATAGAGCCATTCCGCATGATGATTGTTTTAGAAAGATGAGTTGTCTGGAGGAGAAAACGATGAATTTTCATAAAAAACCAACGACATTTGTCAGCCATGTGCACTTGAAAGTGACGGATTTGGAGCGGTCTTTAAAGTTTTATCAGGAAATTATCGGATTTAAAGTGTTGAAAAAGACGGACCGGACCGCCGCATTGACAGCCGACGGGAAAACGGCGCTGCTGACGATTGAACAGCCGGAAGGGGCGATGCCGAAGCAGGGAAGAACAACAGGGCTTTATCACTTTGCCCTCCTGCTCCCGAGCCGCAAAGATTTGGGAAAAATGCTGAAGCATTTGATTGAAACGGGCTATCCGCTGCAAGGCGCGTCTGATCATCTTGTCAGCGAAGCCGTCTACTTGGGAGATCCGGATGGAAACGGCATTGAGATTTACGCCGACCGGCCTGCCTCCGCCTGGACTTGGCACGGCGACGAGGTGGCGATGACAACCATTGCCATGGACTGGGCCGGCGTTGTGGCAGAAGCCGGCGACGAACCATGGACCGGGCTGCCGGCCGGAACAATCATGGGGCATATTCATCTCCATGTTTCCGATTTAAGGAGCAGCGAAAAATTTTATACGGAGGGGCTGGGGTTAGAGGTCGTCAACCGCTACGGCGGCATGGCCCTCTTTATCTCCGCGGGCAAATATCATCACCATATCGGACTGAATACGTGGAACGGGGTCGGGGCGCCAAAACCGCATCCGAACAGCGCGGGACTCAAGAACTTTACATTGGTTCTCGCCGATGATGACTACAGGCGGGAAATCATCGGCCGGCTCCGGAACATCGGCGCCGAGGTCAGCGAAGAAAACGGGCACTATGTCACGGAGGATCCGTCCGGAAACCGCATTGTTTTACAGGTTTAAGATTTCGCTTAAAAAGGCCAATTCCATAAGAGTTCCGTTGCCATCCCCGTTCACAAGCAGCCGGAATTGTCAGCTGCGGTTCCACCGGCGGAGCCGCGCCGCTGACCATCTGCACGGCCATTCGCGGCAAGTTGAAAATCGCCGATGCCCGCACCCATCCGACTCTGTCCCTGTTTCTGGATTTTAAAAATATGACTGCTTTAAACGGCGGAATTTGCATAAAGAGCGTGTCCATGCCATGTCGCAGGAAATTGAATGGAGCCGGGCACCAAATCTTTCCGCCCATAAGCTAAGCAACGGGGTCCGGCAGTTTACATTCGTTGCGCCGGCAAAAGCGGCGCAATAATGGTTCCCAAGAACTTTTTTGGAAAAATCAACCCGGATATCCTCCGGTCTGTCCAGCGCGCCGGCATATCCGGGTTTTCTTTTTAAGAATTTTTCCCCCTTGGCGCTCATACATTTACGTAAAAGATTGAAGGGGGAATGCCCGATGGAAATACCTGTTTCAGGTTTCATGTATTCAAGCGGAAATTCAGGATCTATGCACACACATCGGCTTTATATTATTTCGTGGGACGGAAGACAGACCCATATCCATCATTTCCGCGGCGTCACTTCTTTTGATGCGGGACATGAGCACCGGTATGAGGGAATGACAGAACCGGCGCCCGACGGCATGCAACACACCCACACGTATTTTACCTTTACATCTGTTGATGCGGGCCACCGCCACCAAATCCGCGGAGTAACAGGGCCGGCCATCCCCCTGCCGGACGGGGGGCACTACCATGAGTTTCAAGGCTGGACAACAGTGGACGGGGCAATCCCCCACCGGCACAGATATATGGGGAGAACAAGCCCGGCGTGATTGGTGAAACTCACTTTTACAGTGAGTTTTTTTAAAAAATGGCGCCCGGATTTTTTTGAAAATGATCCCGGTCTATCCGTCCCAGTGTTTCGAAAGTGAACCCGGTCGATTAGGCTATTTCGTCAGTTCCCGGTACTCCTCCTCTATATCCTTAAACGTTTTTTCAAATTCTTCTCCCCAGCGGTCATTTACTTTCTTCAGGGCCACCGTGCCGTCTGAACCAAGAATGGCATAACCCCGGTAAGCAACATCGCCGTTTTTCATTCCGAGGCGGTCGATCAAGTTGAGCCCGGGGTCGGAAATGAAGGTCAGGCTTTCCCCAAACATCCGGGTCAATTCTTTAAATAAAAGGCGCTGCTCCTCCGGCAAGTCGGCACTGACAATATACATGTCCATATCCATGCCGGAAAGCCGCGGCAAATTTTCATGCAGCTCAACTAGCTGCTTCTGGCAAACCCCTCAGGTGTACGTCGTGATAAAAAAGAACAACACGGGCTTTTCCCGGGGGAACGTCACCTCTTTCCCGTCTTGATTTTTCAATGTCACCGGCTCGCCCGTTTTCATTCCATTCGCTCCGCAAGCCGCCGTGATTGATAAAAAAAGCAGCGCCAGTACCGCTGTAAACACTCGTTTTTTCATAGGTTTTCCCATCTCCTTGATTCTCCCGGCAAAGCAGCCATGTTTGTCTGTTCTCTTTCGCCGTACGCGAATTCTTATATATATTCTTCTCCGGATACCGTTTTTCCTTTTGAAACGGAATTTGCACTGTGAAAACGTTATAATAATGCCATTTTTCCGTGGGAGTCCCTATCCTTCTGTAAAATTTACTCCTTCAAGTTTTCTCTGTTCCGTTCAAAAAATGTCTCCCGGCGCAACAAATTCGACAATAAACGGCATCTTTTGACATCCGCTTTTTTCCTGCGTTATAATAAATTGACCGATCGGTCACCTATATCGCAAATGAAACTCTGACAACAAGTACAGTTAACCTTGTTGTTACTGCTCCTGGCAAAATTTTTGACTTGTTGGTCACGCCCTTTTCTCCGTTTAAAATACCCAACTCTTGCGCATTATTTTTCCAAAAATTTGTTTATGAGCATGGGAACAGGGGAATGTTACAACTGATGCATCGCCCCGCCCATGATCAGGACGGGCCTGACCTTCTTCCAACGGGGACATTTTTTCATAAATGGAGGAGACCTGCGGATGTTATCGCTGAAAAATATCACAAAGAGGTATCGCGCCGGAGATTTTACGCAAACAGCCTTAAACGGCGTCAGTCTTCATTTCCGGGAAAATGAATTCGTCGCCGTACTCGGCCCGAGCGGTTCCGGAAAAACGACCCTGTTAAACGTCATCGGCGGGCTGGACCGTTATGACAGCGGCGATTTAATCATCAACGGCCGCTCCACAAAGGATTTTTCCAACACAGACTGGGATGCTTACCGCAACAACAGCATCGGCTTCGTTTTTCAAACGTATAATTTGATTCCCCATTTGTCCGTGGTCGACAATGTGGAAATGGGAATGACCTTGAGCGGGGTTCCGTCCGAACAAAGAAAAAAGAAGGCGCTGGAAGTTTTGGAGAAAGTGGGGCTGAAAGAACATATTCATAAAAATCCGAACCAGCTTTCCGGCGGGCAAATGCAAAGGGTGGCCATCGCCAGAGCGCTCGTAAACGATCCGGATATCATTCTCGCCGACGAACCGACCGGCGCCCTCGATTCCAAAACAAGCATCCAAATCATGGATCTTATGAAAGAAGTGGCCAAAGACAAGCTGGTCATCTTGGTCACTCACAATGCCTACCTTGCCAAAAAATACGCCGACCGGATCATTGAATTGAAAGACGGGGAGGTCATCTCCGACTCCCGGCCGGCCGCAGAAACGGAAACCCGGACAGATTACCGCCTGAAAAAAACGAAAATGAGCTTTTTTACGGCCTTGAAACTGTCCGCCAATAATATTCGGACAAAAAAAGGACGCACCCTGCTGACAGCGTTTGCTTCGAGCATCGGCATCATCGGAATTGCCGTCATTCTTGCCATATCCAACGGTTTTGACAAAAAAATCGCCGAATTCGAGGCGGAGGCCTTGTCAACCTTTCCTATCATGATTACCCCTACGGCGATGGAGATTGACCCGGAAGCGATGGAACAGCACCGGAAAGAACGATTGGGATTGGCCGATGAAGGCACCTATCCGGAGGAAAAGGCCGTTTTTCCGGTTGAATCGATAAGGGAACAGATCACCCATCAAAACATTCTGACCGAAGAGTATACAAAATATGTCGAGAACATTGATCCGGAACTCATTTCCGGGATTTCTTACGGCCGGGCACTTAAAATGAATCTGCTGAAAAAGGACGGGGATGAAGTCGCTCTCGTGAATACGGAGAACGGGTTCACCTCTTATCCTTTGTCTCTCGGGGATGATGAAGCCCGATTTTTAAAAGAATCCTATGACGTCCTGGCCGGTTCCTATCCCAAGAACGAAAGAGATCTCGTCCTCGTCGTGGATAAGAAAAACGGGGTTGACAAGGCGATTTTACGAAACTTCGGATTCAACGCCGGCGCGGAAGAAATTGATTTTGACACGATCTTAAACAAAGAATATAAAGTGATTTTAAATGACGAGTTTTATAAAAACATCGGCGGTTTGTACACGATGAATCATACCCCTGACGAACTGGCGGAGATGTACGACAGTGAACATGCGATTACGTTAAAGGTGAAGGGGATTTTAAGACCGAAAGAAACGGTGGACTTTCCCGTTTTGGAACCGGGATTTGTTTTTTCCGATAAACTGGCCGAAACAATCATTGCCGATGCGAAAAACTCGGACGTTGTACAAGCCCAGGAAGAGGCCGATTATCATGTTCTGACCGGGGAAACATTTGATTTGACAAACCCGGAAGATATAAAAAATAAGGAATTGACTTTGGCCTTCCTCGGAGGAAACAGCATTCCCCAGATGATTTCCATTTATCCGCGCAATTTTGCTGCGAAAGACGAAGTCCTGAATTATTTGGATGAGTATAATGAGGGGAAAGAAGACGAAGATAAAATTATTTATACGGATCTTGCGGGGACGCTCACTGAGATGTCCGGAGGAATTTTAAAAGCGGTCACATATGTGCTTGTTGCTTTTTCGGCCATCTCTCTCGTTGTCTCGGTCATTATGATTGCGATTATTACTTATATTTCAGTCATTGAAAGAACGAAAGAAATCGGCATCCTGCGTTCGTTGGGCGCCAGAAAGAAAGATATCAGCCGCGTCTTCAACGCCGAGACCTTCATCATCGGCCTAGCGGCGGGAATCATCGGCATTGCCATTGCCCGGCTGGCTGTTTTTCCAATTAACAATCTTTTGGAAAGATTGACCGATCTGCCCGATGTTGCAAAGCTGAACCCGCTCCATGCCATCTTGCTGGTTCTTGTCAGTCTGACTTTGACCATTTTAGGGGGAGCCATTCCGGCCCGGATGGCGTCACAAAAAGATCCGGTTGAAGCGCTGCGGACGGAGTAGAGGGAAAAGGACGAAAAAGCAGAAAGAGTCGGATTGGAAAAATGGAAGCGCCGGGTGGCCTTTTATAATGAGACAAATGGAGGCTGTGAGCCTCCATTTATTTTTTATATGAAAAAGGCAGGAAGCCTTGATGCAGTTTGTGTTGTGCAGACATGCGTTGGACCGAACAACCTCCTGCCCAAAAGTCTTCTCTGCCCCGGAGAACCGAAGAAACCATCCTACCCGGCATTTACAAATCTTCAACGACAATAAAATTCACCCGGACCGGACCGTGGACGCCGACGACCAGTTTCATTTCAATGTCCGACGATTTGCTCGGCCCGGTAATATAGTTAATGCACGACGGAACCGGCTGACCGTTTTTCACCATTTCCCGAATCTTTCTCGCCGCCTGGGTCATCCGCGGAACAATCGAACTTTTCGGCACAAGGATGATCGAGTTTTCCGGCAAAAAGTTGATCGTCCTGCCCCTGTCTTTATCGCAAAATACGACGGCTGTGCCCGATTCGGCAAGCGTAATCTCACTGATGGTAATGCTGCATTTAGCGGTATTGGCTCTTTCAATATTTTGCTGTCCCAGCGTATAATCCCACTCGAAAACGTCGATATTTTCTCCCGGCAGCTGTTCTTTTAAAAGTTTGCCGAGGCCGAACCATTCTTCAAAGCGGGCGTCCTTCCACGTGATAACGGGGCCTCCGCCGAAATTTTTTATGCTGCCGTATACCGTTTGGGGGACCTCCGCTTTCGTCGTCACGGTGACTTCGCAATTGACACCGGCTGCGTTCTGTTTAAAAGCGGCCAGCAACTCGTCGGGGGAAGCCCCTTTCATAAATTCTTCCTGTGGATGGTGCTTCCATCTCGGCGCCTCAAGTGAAGCCAGTCGGCTCCGGCCCAGTTTCCGGGCAATAGTGTCAAGAAACGCGTCGCGGTTTTGAATCGTTCCTTGCTGCATCAGCGGGCTCCTCCTTTATGTTTCTTGAACCAATCCCTGAAACGTTCCTTATTCGGCCGCGGCAAATTTTTCGAATCGGTCCATTCTTTCAGCGGCCCGATGCCCTTCGTAATTTTTCCGTCGGATGTGAGCGGTTTGACGGCGCTGAAGGCCATGCGGGAGGCCATATTATAAAGGGAGGGATTCGATATCCCCGTACTTATCGCTTTCATCATCATTTTTTCCATGAACGGCGCTTTCTTGCTTCCCCTTTCCACGACAATGTCCCGGTGTCTGCGAATCAATTCGTGAAGGGGAATTTTCACCGGGCAGACTTCCGTGCAGGCGCCGCACAATGTGCTCGCATAAGGCAGTTCCTCATTATCTTCGTACCCGTCCAAAAGCGGCGTCAACACAATGCCGATCGGCCCCGGGTAGATGGAACCGTAAGCATGGCCGCCGATATGCCGGTAAACCGGACAAATATTGATGCATGCGGCGCAGCGGATGCACTGCAGCACCGGCTGAAACTCCGTGCCGAGAATATCGGACCGCCCGTTATCGACGATGACGACGTGAAATTCCTCCGGCCCGTCCACTTCCCCTTCCCGGCGTGGGCCCGTCAAATTCGTCACATAACTGGTCAACTTCTGCCCGACCGCGCTTCTTGTCAAAAGTCCGACCAGAACTTCCATTTCTTCAAAAGTGGGCACAATCCGCTCCATGCCCATGCAAACGATCAACGTCTCCGGCAAGTCGGCAACCAAGTCGGCGTTCCCTTCGTTCGTCACGAGAGTGGTCGAACCGGTTTCGGCAATGGCAAAATTGCAGCCAATGACGCCGACGTCGGCCTCGAGGAACTTTTTCCGGAGCACTTTCCGGGCCATCAAGGCCAGTTCCTCCGGCTTTGACGTTCCCTCATAATTTAATTTCCGTTTAAAAACGGCGCGCATTTGGTCCTTATTTTTATGCAAAGTCGGCACGACAATATGGGAAGGGGGATCCTTATCGTCCAGCTGCAAAATATATTCGCCCAAGTCACTTTCGACCACTTCGCAGCCGATTTCTTCCAGGCTGTCATTCATGCCGATTTCCTCGGTGACCATCGATTTGGCCTTTATGATTTTTTTGGCGTTTTTCTTTTGCACAACTTCCTTGATATAACGGTTTGCCTCGGCGGCATCTTTGGCAAAGAACACATGTCCGCCGTTTTTGGCCACGTTTTCGCTGAATTGGAACAAATAATAGTCCAGGTTTTCAAGGACGTGATGACGGATTTCCTCCCCGTGGCTCCGCCAATCTTCCCAATTTCCCATCTCAAAAATCAGCTGTCTTTTCCGGCCGTTAATCGTATCGGTGGCATTGGCAACGGCGCCCCGCATAAAAGCGTCGTTGATTTTCTTTTCCACACGGATTTTAAATTGATCTTCGGCAAATTTTGTTTTAATCGCCATGTTCCTTCCTCCTTTCCCGGTGCTTAACGGCTGTTTAAAATATGGGCAATGTGCACCGCTTTCACAGGGACGCCGATCCGTTCCATCCGCCCCTGGATATTCATAAGACAACCGAAATCGGCGCCTGTTAAGTATTCAGCCCCTGTTTCTTTCACGTGTTCCACTTTTTCGTCGACGATCTTTTCGGAAATGCGCCCCATTTTTACGGAAAAAGTGCCCCCGAATCCGCAGCAATACTCTTTATAGGGAAGTTCCACATATTCGAGGTTCTTCACGTTTTTCAACAACGTCAGTGGAGGGGTTTCCACACCCAGCAATCGGGTCATGTGGCAAGAAGGATGGTAAGTGACTTTGCCCTTAAAATTGGCCCCCACATCTTCAATCCCCAACACTTCCACAATGAATTGCGTCAATTCATATGATTTTTCGGCCAGGACTTTGGCTTTCGGTCCGTAGACGGGGTCGTCTTTGAAAATTTCCTGATATTCATGAAGCATGTACGTGCACGAACCGGAAGGACTGACCACATATTCCGATTTTTCAAAAGCGTCGATCATTCTTTTCATGGCCGGTATCGTCTGTTTTAAGTAGCCGCTGTTAAAGGTCGGCTGCCCGCAGCAAATTTGCCCTTCCGGAAAGTCGACATCGCATCCGAGGCGCTCCAGCAATTCCACTGTGGCGATGCCAATATCCGCTTGGATCATATCGACAAGGCATGTGCTGAATAAAGAAACTTTCATTTGTTACCGCCCTTTCGCAACAAATTTTGGCAAAACAAGCGAAAAATTTTCTTCCTCTGACGGGATATGGAGTTAAAGCCTGTACATTAGTAATATAACCATCCCTGCCTGTGCTATTACTGAAAAAAACGGCGACGGAAAAGCATGACGGCGGCGACGGAACGTGACCGCCGGGAAAAACCCTGCCGGCATCTATTATCTATTGGCCGGCGGCGCCCGGCGGCTCCGGGAACGGACATCCTGGAAAAACCCTGCCGACAGCTATGACCGGCAGCACCCGCGGAAAAAGAGGCCGGCCGAGCCGGAACGGAACGGTCGGGAAAAAACTTGCCGGCATCCGCCGGCCGGCGAGGCCCGGAAAAACAGCTGTCCCGCCGACTCCAGAGCGATGACGGCCGTCATCCAACAGGCCGGTTTTTATCCAAAGAAACGGCCCCGGCACTAATCACCCGGTTTTGGGCAAAAAACGGAACGGCCGGCGCCATGAAACAGGGCCGGTTTCCGCAAAAACTGCCATTCCGGGAGATAAATGAGCAAGAAAAAAGGCGTTCCTTCAGAACACCTTTTTTCAACCTAAGAACACCTATATGAAAATGGGTTTATGACAACTGCAGCGTGGTAATGCAAGTGTTGTCTCCGGAAAATGTGGAAATTTTTCCTTCAGCTTGTCCTTTTTTATGCTTAATGGACACAGTAAAAGTTTCATTACGGGGAAGCCATAAATCAATAAAACCGTTCTCCAACGAAGTCATTTTTTCATCAACGATGACATTCCCTTTGGAATCTTCAATGTACACTTCAAACTCTTCATCCGGCATCTCCCCCTGGCAGCCTGTCAAACTATGATTGGCGCACGGATGGGTAACCTCCACGTAAGGAGCGATCGAGACAAAAAACTCATTCTCCGGCAAATCGTAAACCTGCTTTTTGCCGTCTTCTTTCGTGACAATTAATTGGTCGGAAGTGATCGAAGCGGAGTCTTCCTCCTCTTTGTTGGCGCTGTAGTATGCCACCAACTCTTTAATGTCTTGTTCGTTCTTTTCCGCCGTCTTTTCATTCTCCTCTTTTCCGCCGGAGCACGCTGTCAAAGAGAACACCAAAATGAGAGCGGCCACTGCAAATAAACGTTTTTTCATACGTTGCACCTGCCATCCTTCCTATATTTTTTCTAAAATTATCCTGAAACACAAAACCATTTTACCACATTATTCATAGTTTATAGATTAGAATTGTTTGGAAACGGCCGCATATGGGCAAGGGCCCAATTTTTACAAGTTTTGAACCTGCCCGTTAGTCCCCTCATATGTTGGCTCTAGACAGCAAATAGGCTTTTAACCATGAAAAACCTCCCTCGGTGAAAAGGAGACATTCCCATGAGAAAATTGATTATTTTGGCTTTCATCGGTTTTTGCGCCCAGCTCGTTGACGGTTCTTTGGGGATGGCATACGGCGTTACGTCCACATCCTTGCTGCTGATGTCCGGTATTGCTCCCGCCGTGGCTTCCGCCTCTGTACATATGGCGGAGGTCGTGACCACCGCGGCGTCCGGATTGTCGCACATCCGTTTCGGCAACGTCGATAAACAAGTGGTCCGCCGGCTCATTGTCCCCGGGGCCATTGGCGCTTTTTTGGGAGCCTGTTTTTTGAGCAATATTCCCGGGGATTTGATTAAACCGTTTATTTCTGTTTTTCTCTTATTATTGGGCATTCATGTCCTTTACCGGTTTGTTTTTAAAAATGAGCGTTTCCAAAAGAATTCCCGGAAAAAATTCGCCAAAAAACATTTTATCCCTCTCGGTTTCGCCGCCGGGTTTTTTGATGCCACGGGAGGAGGGGGATGGGGGCCCATCACCACCCCGATCCTCATGGCAGGAAACAAAATGGAGCCGCGAAAAGTGATCGGTTCGGTCGATACGAGTGAATTTGTCATCGCCGTGTCCTCCACGATAGGGTTTCTCCTCACTCTCGGATGGGAGCAAATTCATGTTCAATGGGTGTTGGCTCTAATGGCCGGGGGGATCATTGCCGCTCCGGTGGCGGCCTGGCTCGTGAAAATCATTCCCGCCAAACTTCTTGGAACGCTGGTCGGGGGCATCATCATTGTCACGAATACGCGGACCTTGTTGGGGATTTTCAACGTTCCGCAAACATGGACCGCCGCCATTTATATCTTTCTCTTTTTGCTCTGGGCGGCCGCTGTAGTGTATACGATTATGAAATTGAAAAACAACAAACCCGGCGTCCCCGGCAACGGAACCCCATAAAAAGACAGCCTCCGGGGAGGGGGCTGTTTTACTGTCTGTATTTTGAAAGATTCGGAATTATTGTGGCGCCCGGGAACCGATGCCCTAGAACCGGAATCGGTACGGCATGCCCCGGAAAGGATGATGAAGAACCGGAATTGGCGCAGGGTGCGCGCCGGAATTTGTGTTGAAAAACCGAGATCGGGACTGAGTGCCGGAAGCGAAGACGAAAAACGGGAACCGATGCGGCAGAACCGGGACCGATGCCCGAAATACAGGAATCACCGCCACCGTTCCGGAACGGATGTCCAAAAACAGGAGCCGGGCGGCAAAACGGGAACGGATGCCGAAGAACCGGAACCGCCCGGCAGACGGGTACAAAGATAAAACGCGGCCGGTTTCCCGCGGCAAACAAAAAGAACGCGGCCGGAGAAAAACAGGAGCACCCCGCCCAAGTCCTGGACACGGCCTCTCCGCGCGTGTTTTTTCCTTGGCTCTAAAAAGCTTCGGGAATTAATTTAAAGCCTTCAACCTCTGCATCTTCGTCAATTTCAATCATTAAATACCGTTTGCCGTTGAAAACCACTTGCCGGACATATTTTAAATCTTGGGGGCTGATGGAAATTTTCGCCACTTTCGTTTCCATTTTGATCGATTTCGCCGTATATTTGGGCAAAATATTTTCAGCCTTCAATTCATAGTGTTCATCATCGACCACCCTTTGGAATGCCATTTCCACCTTTTCGCGGCTGACATCCTCCGCACCGCTGGCTTTCAGCACCCGTTCCACATCTTTATAATCCAATGTGGGCGCCGTTTCTTCCTCATTTTCGGCGATCATCCGGTTGATTTCCTCATACACATTGGCCAAAGTGGAGCTTTTTACTTGTTCGCCGATCACATCTTTGACGATTTCTTCAAATACGGCCTTGTCTTCCTTGGCCGTCAAAACCGTTTCCCCGTTCAACACTTCTTCGATAAAATACTCATCCGGCTCGTTGGCTTTTCCCGCCGAATACAGAACATGGTTCACATCGGAGTGTTCTCCGGAAATCGCCGGAAACAAAAAGCCGCCCGCCGGAGCTGTCAAATTGATGACCGGATTGACGGCAAATTGGGCCTTGAATTCTTTTTCCACATAATCAAAGGCCAGCACTTTATCCGGCATCTCTGTTTTATTCAGACTGCAAAGAATAAACGAATAATGGGCCTCCCCGCCGTCATCCGGGTCACCGTCCTCTTCCTTTTGTTTCACCGGCTTTCGGTACTCGCCGCGGATAAATGTCACCACCATATCCGTATCATATTGAACCTCTTTGAACATTTTTTCAACGAGAAGCAGCATCTCTTCCTGCCATTCGTCCGCCGTTTCCGCCCGGAGTCCCCGGTATAGGATGTGACGGCTGTGATCATCCCTTTCCCCCGGTTGAAAACGCAGTTCAAACAGTTTCACATCCATTTGCCCGGTCAAGACCTTTTTAAAGTTCTTGAAAAACAATTCCTGCTCTTCCCGCTCCAGCATGGAAAAGGAACGGTATTCCTGATGATAAATGTCGCTGCTCTCTTTCATCACATACACATGGAACAAATCGTGAATCTTCAATTTCGGATTATCCGGTTTAAACTGTTTCCGTATATTCGCCACATCTTTTTTGTCCAATTTTTACACTCCCACAGGAAAAAATGTTGCCTGTCCATTATAAGGCAAAGCCGTCTTTTTGGTAAGCCCCCTGCCCCGTTCTTTCCGCAAAAACCGCCTGACGAACGCGGACGGGTTTCTTTTATTGGCGTATTGGCGGCGAAGGAAAGCCCGCGCTTCGGAAACTGCCTCTTTTTATCAAACGTTCGTTTAAAACGGAGACTATCCTTTTGAAAGTAGAGGCTCTTCCCGGAATGTTTTATCGGAAATTGGCCCAAACCGGACCTTGGACAGGTCCGGTTTGCTCTTTTTTTTGTTCGTTTTTGGGTCTATGCGCCGTTTTTGCGGTTCTATGCGTCTAAATCGGGGCTCTATGCGTCTTTCCGGGGATTCTATTCGTCTAAAATTGAGTTCTATGCGTCTAAAATCCGGTTCTATGCGTATTTTCAAAATTCTGAACAACAAAATCAGCCTTTTATTATTTCGCCGGTTACTTAAAAAGCACTGGCAACAAACCGGGACAAGGAACCTGTCCCCCCGTCCCA
>CALKIU010000034.1 GCA_937995745.1 uncultured Bacillaceae bacterium
ACAACATGGGACAAAAAACCCCAAGAATTTGACCATATCAAAATATCAATGAAATCAAACATTTCCCAATAAAAAAAACCCCAAACAATCAAGGGTTTTGACACAGTGTGATATTAAATGGATTTTTGGAATGGAGACGGTGGGAATCGAACCCACGTCCAGAGATATCGCCACTTAAGCATCTACGAGCGTAGTCGATATATTTGGGTTTCGCTGATCCTTCCGCCTATCGACAGGCACCCGGTCAGCTAGTCTGATTGGTCTCTTCCTTCATCCTCAGACGGCGGAATCCGGCGTAGCCCACTCAGAATGAGTCCGCTACCCTACCACGTGGGCGATGGAGGGGCGAACCGCTTCAGCAATTAAGCAGCTAAAGCGTAGTTGTTGTTAGCTTTGCCGTTTATTGGCTTTGACGTTGGTGACGCGGCCGATCCCCGCGGCTCGCAGCTTAAGCTCGATCTATCCCTGTCGAAACCATGTCGTCCCCGTGTTAAGAAAGGGACGCTGCACTCAAACGTTCATCTGTATTCAGTTGCAGCCACATCCTGTAGCAATAAATATTATAGCATATTTGATGAATAATACAACTGTCAAATGTTTCTACGCCATTTTTTGGCGTTCGCGGAATGCCCGTTCGATTTCGCGCTTGGCTTCTTTGCGTTTCAGCTCTTCACGCTTGTCATATTTTTTCTTACCTTTTGCCAGGCCAATCAGCACTTTGGCATATCCGTTTTTCAAATATATTTTCAACGGAACGAGAGAGTACCCGGCTTGCTTCGTTTCGCCTACCAGCTTATTGATTTCCCTTTTATGAAGGAGAAGCTTGCGCGTTCTTTCCGGATCGTGGTTGAAACGGTTTCCTTTTTCGTACGGGCTGATATGCATTCCAATCAAAAAGACTTCGCCGTCTTTAATTTGAGCGTACGAATCTTTCAAATTGACGCGGCCGGCGCGAATCGATTTGATTTCCGTGCCTTTGAGGACGATTCCGGCTTCGTATGTTTCTTCAATAAAATAGTCGTGATAAGCTTTTTTATTTTGCGCAATTAATTTGCCTGAGCCTTTGGACATCTTCTTTCCCCCCTTACTATGACCTTTATTTTAACAAAATTTTAATGCAATCACAATCGGGACGATAATGCCGGAGTTGCCCGCCGCATCAGGCGTGCGTTTTAGAGCGTATCGGTGCGGTCCCTGGAGAGAGAACGCAATTCCGGACAAACGGGCCCGTTAGTTTCCCTTTTTATTTCCGCGGTGCCGGGTTGTTTTTCCTGGTCCGGCTCGTTTCGACGGAATCCGATTATTTTCGCAGGTAAGGTTTTAGTCAGGCCTGTTACCGAAGGTCCCGGGCTCCATCCCGCCGGTTCCGGGCTCCTTCGGCGGAGTGCCGATTGTTCCCGCCGGGTGGTTCCCTTCCCGCCGGGTCGGGATCTTTTTACGGCCAGCCTATATTTTGCAAAAGAAAAGAGAACCTGCGTGAGCCGGCTCTCTTCATTCAATATGTCGTCAACGTTTCTTTTTTCGTTTCGCTTTTGGCGCATTTTCGTAAAACTTTTTCTTCTGCTTGTTTTTTCCGGCAGATAAAAGGTCCTTCCTGGTTTTCTTGCGAAGTTTCCGCACGGCGGTGCTGTCCGCTTTGATTACTTTCGCTTCGCGGATGGCCCCCTTCGACCGTCGTCCTTTCATGCCGACAATTTCAAAATCAATGGCGCGTTCGTCTTTGTTGACGTTGATGACCCGGACGGTGATTTCGTCGCCAATCCGGAACACATTTCCCGTCCGCTCGCCAATCATGGCGTAATGCCTTTCATCGTAGTGATAGTAATCATCCGTCATATAACTGACATGAACCAAACCTTCAATTGTGTTCGGCAGTTCGACAAACATGCCAAAGTTCGTAATGGAACTAATGATGCCGTCAAACTCCTGCCCGATTTTATCCTCCATGAATTCCGCCTTTTTCAACTCTTCCGTTTCCCGCTCGGCCTCGACGGCCCGGCGTTCCATCCGTGAAGAATGATCAGCGATGTCAGGAAGCAGCTGTTCCCACTTGGACCGTGTTTCCGGGTCGATTTTTCCTTCAATTAAATACGTGCGGATGAGGCGGTGGACAATCAAGTCCGGATAACGCCTGATCGGGGCCGTGAAATGAGTATAATAATCGGTGGACAGGCCGAAGTGACCGACATTTTCCGTATCATATTTTGCCTGCTTCATCGACCGGAGCATGACGGTGGAAATGACCATTTCTTCCGGTTTGCCTTGCACGGCTTCGATGATTTCCTGCAAAGCCCGCGGGTGCACGGAATTGGCCGTCCCTTTCACGATGTAGCCGAAGTTGGTGATAAACTCGAAAAATCTTTGCAGTTTTTCCTCTTTCGGATCCTCGTGTATCCGGTAAATAAACGGCACATCGAGCCAGTGAAAATGCTCGGCCACCGTTTCATTGGCCGCCAGCATGAACTCTTCAATGAGCCGTTCGGCAACGGAGCGCTCTCTAATCACGACGTCAATCGGATGTCCGTCCTCGTCGACAAGAACCTGTGCCTCTTTAAAATCAAAGTCAATCGCTCCTCGGGCCATCCGTTTTTCCCGCAAAATCGAAGCCAGTTCTTCCATCATTTGAAACATCGGCACGAGCGGCTCATATTTTTTCATCAATTCCTCGTCTTTGTCGACGAGAATTTTGTTGACATCGCTGTAGGTCATCCGCTCCGTTGAACGAATGACACTTTCAAAAATGTTGTAGCCGACGACGTCGCCGTTTTCATTGATTTCCATCTCGCAAGATATCGCGAGGCGGTCTTCATGCGGGTTGAGAGAACAAATGCCGTTCGAGAGACGGTGCGGCAGCATTGGAATGACCCGATCCACGAGGTAAACGCTCGTGCCCCGTTCGGCCGCTTCCCGGTCCATCGGTGAGCCCTCTGTTACGTAATAAGAAACGTCGGCGATGTGCACTCCAAGCTTATAGTTCCCGTTCTCCAGCTTCGTGACGCTTACGGCGTCGTCCAAATCTTTGGCGTCCTCGCCGTCTATCGTGACGACGACTTGATCGCGCAGATCGCGGCGTCTTTTGATCTCTTTTTCATCAATGGTGTCAGGAAGGGAATTCGCCTGGGCAAGGACGTCTTCCGGAAACGGTCCGGGCAGGCCGTGTTTGTGGATGATCGAAAGAATATCCACCCCCGGGTCGTTTTTGTGCCCGAGGATTTTGACAACCTCCCCAACGGCGCTTTTCCTGCCTTCCGGATAGGAGGTCAATTTTACGACGACTTTGTGGCCTTCGACGGCTCCGTGGACAGCATCTTTCGGGATAAAGATGTCATTGGTGAACCTTTTGTCATCAGGAATGACAAATCCGAAATATTTGCTGTCCACATATGTGCCGACAATATGTGTTGTCGCCCTTTCAATGATGCGGATGACCGTTCCTTCCCGCCGCTGGCCGAATCTCTCCGTTGAAACCCGGGCGAGGACGAGGTCGCCGTGCATGGCATCACCCGTTTCACCGGGAGGTATGAACAGATCGTCTATTCCGGGTTCCTCGGGAACGACAAAAGCATACCCTTTCGCATGGGCGGTAAAACGTCCCCGGACGAGGTTCATTTTCTCCGGAACGCCGTAGCGGTTGCTTCTTGTCCGCACGACGAGCCCTTTTTCCTCCATATACACAAGGGCTTTAACAAAATCTTTAAAATCGGCTGCGTCTTCAATGCCGAATGCTTCTTCGAGTTCCTGCACCGTTAATGGTTTATAAGCCTCATCGCGCATATATTGAAGCAATTTTTCCACGTGGTGCTGAATTTGTTCGTCCACGATTATCCCTCCTTTTTGATTCATGGTGTTCGTTCTGAGGCGTTCAGATTTTTTTGCCCGGCTTTTTCGGGTGCGAAAGCCCGATCAGCGGTTTTGTATCCGTGCGGCCGTCTGAGGGTGCTGTTACCGGTCCGCATCTTGCCAATCGAGTTTTTCCAAAAACTGATACACATCCTCATGCAACTGGTCCCGCTCTTTGTCCAGCGTAATCACATGACCCGATTCCTCGTACCATTTCAGTTCTTTTACCGGGGATTCCACTTCGTTATAAATGATATTGGCGCTGTCCGGTTCAATCATGGTGTCGTGGCGGGCCTGGACGACAAACGTCGGCGCATAAATCATATCGATATTTTCCCTGACCTCGGCGACGAGATCCCAAATTTCTTTTAATGTTTTTATCGGTACTGCGGCAAACTCTTCCATTTCTTTTTCTATTTGCGCCGGCGTTTTGCCTTCCCTCTTTTTGTAATCGCGGGCAAATTGCAAAACTCCTTGCAGCATCTTTTCCTTGCTTTGAAAATACATCGGCGTACACATGGGAATAATTCCTTTTATTGGTACAGTGTACCCCAATTTCAAGGAAAATACGCCTCCGAGGGACAGTCCGGCTACAGCGATTTCTTCGTAGCCTTTTTCTCTGAGAAATTCATATGCATCCATGACATCCTGCCACCAGTCATCCGGACCGTACTGAAACATTTCCTCGGGGGACGCATCATGTCCCTTGTAGATGGGGGCATAACAAGTGTAGCCTTTTTTCTCCAAATACCGGGCCAACATGCGGTTGTCGGCGCTGTTTCCCGTAAATCCGTGCAGCAATAACACGGCCCGCTGGCCTTTTTCAAAGAAAAACGGCTGGGGCTTCAATATTTTCATGTATGTAAAACTCCTTTTTGTCTGAAATGAAATGTGATAGCGGCCGGTTCTGCCAAGTCTTGATTGATAGAATTGTTTTCCAAATGAAAAGGACAGTGTCCAATTTTTCAAAAAGATGGCTTCCTCTTCTGCTTTTAGTTTAAACAAACTCAACTTTCCTCATCCACCAAAAGGCTTAGACGGATGGGCCGGGGAGAAGAGTTGGGAGCGTTACGCGGTCAGGGAGTTTAAGATTGCCGTATCCTCCGGGCATTGTGCCGGTTTGATTCGCCATGCAGTTTGCGCTTCCAGGGCCGGTTATCCGGGTTCGGCGGCAACAAAAAACCTGACCGTCTGTTTTTCCTTGGTCAGGTTGACTTGCTTTTTATATGAAATATGCAAGGATGATCGTAATTAGGAAGAATAATACAGCAAGTACGATGGTGGTACGGTGTAAAATGAGATCTATTCCGCGTGCTTTCTGTTTACCAAAAAGCTGTTCCGCCCCGCCTGCAATGACGCCGGAAAGACCTGCACTTCTGCCGGACTGAAGCAGTACTACCGCTATCAACGCAATCGCCACGATCACGAGCAAAACAATCAAAACTGTTTCCACCTTGTCCACCTCCTGAAACGACCTTGGCACTATCATCTAATTTATCATACATGAAAACGGGTGACAAATTCAATATACGATTTCTTTTAAATGGTCTCTTGAATGAAGAGAGGATTCCCCTACTTTCTTTTTTGATTTTCGCCAGTAAACATTTTGCCCATGGGGGGAGCCCTCTTTTTTTCATGCTTCCGTGTTTTACCCGGCGACCTTTTCATCCAGGTAAACGTTTATAGTTATGATTTCAGTGGATATTCAAAAGCGAGCCATCTTGAATTGCTTCAATGACAAGCAATGGCTTATCGTCTAACAGTTGTTCCGAACGTTTTTGAAAAATCAGTTTTGTTTTAATATGAGAAAGGCGACATCTGATTTTGAGAGACTTTTTTTCAAATCTGTTCTTTAAAAAAAGCAAATTCAAAGCAGGATTCTGGCGGTTTTTGACGAATTTTTAAAAGACATGTCATTTTGAATTAAGAAGGAGTGAGGGCATGTATATAAAGAAACCAGCAAAACCCGAAGATATTCCCCGCCTGGAGGCACTGCTGCGCAGGCTTCCGGATGAGCATCCTCAACGGCCGCTCATCGAAAAGGATTTGGCGAAACAGCTCCGCGGTTGGCAAGGCGAAAAGGCCGTGTCCTACTATCTGGATTTTCTCCCCGAAAAGGAGTACCTCATTTTTCATCATCTGCGACTCCCCTCTGGAAAGTACCACTTCCAAATGGACTTTTTGGTTTTAACCACCCGTTTCGCATTGATTCTTGAATGCAAAAATTTTTTCGGCACGCTGGTGTTTGATGAACCGTTCAACCAGTTGATACGTGTGGTCGATGATGTAGAAGAAGGGTTCCAAGATCCGATTTCCCAAGCTAAATGGCATAAAAGGCAACTGCAACAATGGCTGGAGGACCATGGTTTCCCCGCTCTGCCTATTGATTTTCTTGTTGTTATCAGCGAACCTTCCACCATTATTAAAGCGGCAACCCACAGTCCGGAAACAAAACGGCATGTTGTCCATGCTCAGGCTCTGTTGGAGCGAATGATGCGAGTAACGAAAAGATACCAAGAAGATGTTCTTGATGACAAGACGCTGCGAAAACTGTGCAAATGGCTGTTAAAAAGCCATGCGCCGAAACATACAAATGTGCTGGAGAAGTACCATGTGTCAGAAACGGAATTGTTAAAAGGGGTGCAATGCCCGGAATGCGGAAAATTACCGATGAAGCGGGTGCACGGCGGGTGGGAGTGCCCGTTTTGTCACAAAAAAGACAAAAACGCCCATTTAGGAGCCCTGCGAGATTATTTTTTACTTATTGATTCGTCGATTACGAATAAAAAATTCCGCGATTTTGTGGGGTGCGGGTCGCTCGATACGACAAAAAGGCTTCTCGCCGAGTTGGAATTGCCTTTTTTAGGTGATAAAAAAGGTAGAATATACCTAAAACCGAAAAATCTGGATAAATTTCTACCTTCTAAAAAGAAAAGTTGAGTGACTAAAATCAACATATTGGCGAATTCGACCAATATATTGGCGATTTTTCAATTTTATTGGCGAAAATCTAAATTTATTGGCGAAAATTCAATTTTATTGGCGAATTTCCCACATATATTGGCGAACCCCCCTCCAACGACCTGTATCAATCGGAAAAGGGCGGCCCAAAGGCCGCCCTTCACCTATTTTAGAACAAGTTTTATTTGCCCAAATCTAAATTATAGAAGCTTTTTAATCCGTCGTACACTGCCAAATCGCCGAGGTCGTCTTCGATGCGGAGCAACTGGTTGTACTTGGCAATCCGGTCAGTGCGGGACATGGATCCGGTTTTGATTTGTCCGGCGTTTGTTGCCACGGCAATGTCCGCGATGGTGGCGTCTTCCGTTTCACCGGAACGGTGGGAAATAACGGCCGTGTAGCCGGCGCGCTTAGCCATTTCAATGGCTTCGAATGTTTCCGTCAGCGTTCCGATTTGGTTCACTTTAATCAAGATGGAGTTGCCGACGCCCATTTCGATACCTTTGGCAAGTCTCTTAGTATTCGTTACAAAGAGGTCATCTCCGACCAATTGGACTTTTTTGCCAAGACGCTCGGTCAACAGCTTATGGCCTTCCCAATCGTTTTCATCCAAGCCGTCTTCAATGGAAATAATCGGGAATTCGTTGCAAAGCTCTTCATAGAAGTTGACCATGTCTTCGGAAGTCAGGCCTGTGCGTCCTTCGCCGGCCAGGTCGTATTTGCCTGTTTCCTTGTTATAGAACTCGGAAGAAGCAACGTCCATGGCCAGATAAATGTCTTTGCCCGGCTCGTAGCCTGCTTGGCGGATCGCTTCCATGATCACTTCAAGCGCTTCGCGGTTGGAACCGAGGTTCGGAGCAAAGCCGCCTTCATCTCCGACAGCCGTGTTCAAACCTTTGCCCGCAAGAACTTTCTTCAAATGATGGAACACTTCAGCCCCCATGCGGATGGCTTCTCTGAATGTCGGAGCCCCGACAGGCATGATCATAAATTCTTGGAAGTCCACGTTGTTATCGGCATGAGAACCGCCGTTTAAAATATTCATCATCGGAGTCGGCAGTTGTTTCGCATTAAAACCGCCCAGATAACGGTACAACGGAAGGCCGACATAATCAGCGGCTGCATGAGCGCAAGCCATGGAAACGCCGAGAATGGCGTTGGCGCCAAGTTTGCCTTTGTTTTCCGTTCCGTCAAGTTCAATCATTAAGCGGTCGATGCCGACTTGATCCGTTACATCCATGCCGAGAATTTTTTCGGCAATGATTGTGTTGACATTTTCAACAGCTTTTAAAACCCCTTTGCCGAGGTAACGGGATTTGTCTCCGTCACGGAGTTCCACCGCTTCATATTCCCCGGTGGATGCACCGGAGGGCACCAATGCGCGGCCAAAAGCTCCGGAATCAGTGAGAACTTCCACTTCAACGGTCGGATTTCCGCGTGAATCAAGAACTTCGCGTGCATATACGTGTTGAATGTATGGCATATTTTTCCTCTCCTTTATGTGATATCAAATAGTATTTGGCTCGTTCAAGATATAGATTTCACATAAGAAAAACTTTTAATTCTTAATTTTCACTCTTTATGCACCAATCAGTTTTTCTTGACGATCAAGCTTTTTCCTGTCATTTCTTCCGGTTGGGGCAAGCCCAACAAATCGAGCATGGTTGGCGCCAAGTCGCCGAGAATGCCGCCTTTTTGGCGCAGTTCCAGACCTTCTTTTGTGATGATGACCGGAACCGGATTGGTCGTATGGGCGGTCATCGGTTTTCCGTCCAACGTCAAAACCTCGTCGGAATTGCCGTGGTCGGCGGTAATAATGGCTGTCCCGCCTTTTTCAATAATCAAATCAACCACCCGTCCGAGGCACTCGTCCACAGCCTCCACCGCCTTAATGGTGGGCTCCAATTTTCCGGAGTGGCCGACCATATCCGGGTTGGCATAGTTCAAAATGATGACATCAAACTTGTCTTTCTTGATTTCCTCAACCAATGCGTCCGTTACTTCGTAGGCGCTCATTTCCGGTTTCAAATCGTATGTAGCGACCTTGGGCGAATTGATGAGAATGCGTTCTTCCCCGGGAAACGGTTCTTCGCGGCCGCCGTTGAAGAAAAAGGTCACGTGCGGATACTTTTCCGTTTCCGCAATGCGGAGCTGCTTGATGCCGTGGCGGGAAAGGACTTCTCCCAAGGTGTTGTCGAGATTTGTCGGTTTAAAAGCGACATAGCCGTCAACCGTCTCGCTGAAATGAGTAAGGCAAACGAAGACAAGATCTTTCGGATGTTTCGGACCTCTGTCAAAGGAACGAAAATCCTTGTTGGTAAATGCATTTGAAATCTGAATGGCCCGGTCCGGCCGGAAATTATAGAAAATGATCGAATCGTGATCCTTTATGGTGGCGACCGGTTCACCGTTTTCTTTCGTCAAAACGCTCGGGATGACAAATTCATCATAAATGCCGTTTTTGTAAGAATCGTCAACGACTTCAAACGGATCCCGGTACGCCGGCCCTTCGCCGTATACCATGGCGCGGTAGGATTTTTCAACTCTTTCCCAGCGGTTATCCCGGTCCATGGAATAGTAGCGCCCGGAAATGGTGGCAAATTCGCCGACGCCATATTCCTTCATTTTTTCCAATGCCGCTTGAATGTAAGTTTTCGCCGTTTGCGGTCCGACGTCGCGGCCGTCAAGAAAAGCGTGCACATACACTTTTTCCAGACCGTGATCGGCAGCGAGACGCAGCAGCGCATAAAGGTGATCGATATGGCTGTGCACGCCGCCGTCAGAAAGCAGCCCGAACAGATGCAGGCTGCTTCCGTGCTTTTTACAATTTTCAATTGCCTTTAAAAAAGTTTCATTTTTGGCGAATGTGCCTTCGCGGATGGCAATATTGACTTTTGTAATGCTTTGGTACACGATGCGCCCTGCCCCGATGTTCAAGTGACCGACTTCAGAGTTCCCCATTTGTCCGTCGGGGAGGCCGACCGCCTCCCCGGCAGCGCCGATGATCGTGTGGGGGTATTTATTCCAGTAACGGTCGAAATTCGGTTTGTTCGCTTGGGCAACGGCATTTCCAAACGTTTCTTCTCTGAGCGCAAAGCCGTCTAAGATGATTAAAGCTACAGGTGCTTTACTCATTTTTTCCTCCCTCTAATAATTGCAAGAATGACTGGGGATCAAGGCTGGCTCCGCCAACAAGCGCCCCATCGATATCTGATTGTGCCATAAATTCTTTAATATTACCAGGCTTGACACTGCCTCCGTATTGAATGCGAAGCGCATTGGCCACATCTTCAGAATAGATTTCTTTAACAACTTCGCGGATGTGGGCGCACACTTCGTTGGCATCTTCGGCCGATGCCGATTTTCCGGTGCCAATCGCCCAAATCGGTTCGTAAGCGATAACCACTTGCTTTGCTTGTTCTTCGCTCAAACCGGATAGAGCAATTTTTACTTGATTGGCCACCAGTTCCTTCGTTTCGCCTCTTTCCCGCTGCTCCAAAGTTTCACCGCAGCAGACGATCGGCGTGATGCCGTGTTTGAATGCGGCATGGACTTTTTTGTTTACCGCTTCATCCGTTTCGTTAAACATTTCACGACGTTCTGAATGACCGATGATGCAGTATTTTACGCCAACATCTGCCAAAGCCGCGGGACTGATTTCACCAGTGAAGGCCCCGCTGTCTTCAAAATGCATGTTTTGTCCGCCGACGCCGATTTCCGTTCCTTTTGTCGCATCCACGAGTTGTGCCAAGAATAAGGCCGGAGCGCAAATCACTGTTTCTACCTGATCAGCGGGAGGGATTTTTCCTTTAATCTCCTCCACAAAACTGACAGCCTCACCCAAAGTCTTGTTCATCTTCCAGTTCCCTGCAATGATTGGTTTGCGCATGGTTCTTCATCCCTTTCAAAAATGATGGTAGGCCACGGGCTTTACTTATCCTTCAACACAACAACTCCCGGGAGTGCCTTGCCTTCCATAAACTCCAGTGACGCTCCGCCTCCGGTAGAAATATGGCTCATCCGATCAGCAAGCCCGAACTTTTCAACAGCTGCCGCTGAATCTCCGCCGCCGATAACAGAGTAAGTGTCCTCGGCTTCAGCAAGCGCTTCGGCAACGGCTTTCGTTCCTCCGGCAAACTTGTCCATTTCAAACACACCCATCGGGCCGTTCCAAATGACGAGCTTGGATTCTTTAATGACTTTCGCGTAAAGTTCGGCTGTTTTCGGTCCGATGTCAAGAGCTTGCCAATCAGCGGGAATCTCCTCAATGGACACCACTTTGGTGTTGGCATTTTCTGAAAATTCATCTGCCACTACGGCATCAACCGGCATGTAGAAATTGACGCCCTTTTCCTTCGCTTTTTCAATAAAGCCTTTAGCCAGTTCAATCTTGTCTTCTTCGAGCAGCGATTTGCCAATTTCATGGCCCTGTGCCTTCACGAATGTATAGGCAAGTCCGCCGCCAATGATTAAATTATCAACCTTTTCCAAAAGATTTTCAATCACGCCAATTTTATCTTTTACTTTGGCTCCGCCGATAATTGCCGTAAACGGTCTCTGCGGATTGGACAAGGCGTTTCCGAGCACATCCAGTTCTTTTTCCATCAAGAAACCGGAAACTGCCGGCAAATAATGGGCCACGCCTTCCGTTGAAGCATGCGCGCGGTGGGCGGTGCCAAAAGCATCATTCACGTATATGTCAGCCAGTTCGGCAAAAGCTTTGGCCAATTCCGGATCGTTCTTTTCTTCCCCCGGATAAAAGCGGACGTTTTCCAAAAGGAGGACGTCTCCTTCTTTCATTTGCTCGACTTTCGCTTTTACAGTTTCGCCGTACGCTTCGTCAGCTTTGTCCACTTCTTTTCCGAGCAATTCGGACAAACGTTTCGCCACCGGTGTCAACCGCAATTCCTCGACGACCTTCCCTTTCGGACGGCCGAGGTGGCTTGCCAAAATGACTTTCGCTCCCTGATCGATGAGATATTGTATCGTCGGCAGTGCGGCGCGAATCCGTGTCTCGTCGGTAATCTTGCCGTCCTGCATCGGAACGTTGAAGTCCACGCGGCAAAATACCCGCTTCCCTTTTACGTCAATGTCTTTGACAGTCATCTTTTTCATCTCACAGGACCTCCCAACAGTTCGTTAAAAATTGGCCTCGAATGTCGCCGTTCCCGGCGGAGACAGACGGTTTCCATGTCCCCGGCGGAACGGAGCGCTTATAAAAATACACTCCCAACCCGTCCCGTCATTCCGGAATCATATAAAAAAGAACGGGAATCTTTCCCCGCTCCCTTTTCTCTGAAGCCAGAAACAAACCGGGTGATTGTCAAACGGGCCGGAGGCAAGAATCCTTTCATGCGCAGATTCTGCTGAAAATGAAGTTTTCACCTTTTCCATTATAGACCTTCATGGTACGAATATCCATGCAATTTCTTTGAATTTTATCCAAATTAGGTCTATTTGTATTTTTTTATAAAATAGAAACCGGGATTCTTCTTCATGTTTTAAAAAGGGGAGGGGAGCACGCCCTTTCGCATCCCCGAATCCCCTTTTATTTTAAAGACCTTTGCTGGCGATATATTCGACAAGGTCTACGACACGGTGGGAGTAGCCTGTTTCATTGTCATACCAAGAAACAACTTTGACGAGGTTGCCGTCGATCACCATGGTGGACAGCGCGTCAATGGTTGAAGATGCGGTTTCGCCGTTATAATCTCTCGATACAAGCGGAAGTTCGCTGTATTTCAAAATGCCTTTCAATTCGCCTTCTGCAGCGGCTTTGAGCGCACCGTTTACTTCTTCAACCGTTACGTCTTTTTCAAGTTCCGCCACCAAGTCAACGATCGATACGTTCGGTGTGGGAACGCGCATAGCCATACCGTTGAGTTTTCCTTTTAATTCGGGAAGAACCAACGCAACGGCTTTCGCAGCGCCTGTCGTAGTGGGAATGATGCTTTCTGCGGCTGCGCGCGCGCGACGGTAATCTTTATGGGGCAAATCCAGAATTTGCTGGTCGTTTGTATAAGCATGAACGGTTGTCATCATGCCGCGTTTGATGCCGAATTTTTCATGCAGTACTTTGGCAAACGGCGCCAGACAGTTGGTTGTGCAAGAAGCGTTGGAAATAACATGGTGGTTAGCCGGATCGTATTTGTCTTCGTTAACGCCCATGACGATGGTGATGTCTTCTTCTTTACCGGGAGCGGAGATGATAACCTTTTTTGCTCCTGCTTCCAGGTGTTTTGCAGCATCAGCGCGTTTTGTAAAACGGCCGGTTGATTCTACAACCACTTCCACGCCGAGGTCTTTCCACGGAAGCTGGGCCGGATCGCGCTCTGCGAGAACTTGAATTTTTTTGCCGTCAACCACCAAATATTCGCCCTCAACGGATACGTCTGCATCAAGCGTTCCGTGAACGGAATCATATTTTAATAGGTGGGCCAGCATGTTGGCATCTGTCAAGTCATTTACAGCGACGATGTCAACGTTCGGATTTTTCAGTGCCGCCCGAAACACATTACGCCCAATTCTTCCAAAACCATTAATGCCTACTTTTACTGCCATAATTTTTTCCTCCTCTTTATTAAAAAATTAAGGAATTTATATTATTAAAGGGAAATTCCCTATAATAACAGTTCCGCCGCCCCTTCATCAGTAATGAGGATGGTGTTCTGGGGCGCCTGTTTCATATAGGAACGAATCGCTTTTGCTTTCGACGAACCGCCGGCAACGGCAATGACATACCGGGTGTTTTTCAAATCTTCCAGTTTCATGCCTATCGTATTGACTTTATGGACAACTTCCCCGTCTTCATTGAAGTAATAGCCGAATGCTTCGCTGACTGCTTTTTTTTCTTTCAATTTTTCAATAATATATTGCGGCGTCCGGCGGCGGAGCGCCATGGTGATGGCATTTCCAATGCCGTGAAGAACCACGCTTGCCGATCTGATCAGCTCCATCATTTCAATCATCGCCGGTTCCTTCATGACTGTTTTATACATTTCATCACTTACCTCATCGGGAAAATGCAAAACCCGGTATTGGGAACGTGTATTTTTTGCCATTTTTGCACAAATCGTATTGGCCTGATTGTGCACATCCTCTCCGATGCCGCCTCTCGCCGGGACAAACAAAAGATCGCGGCCAATGTCCGGCGTCAACATATCAGCGACAGCGGCCATGGTGGTGCCTCCGTTAACGGCAATGATATTTTCTCCTTGCAGGCAGTTTTTCATGCATTTGGCGCACGCCCGGCCCATTTCGCTCTTCACCCACGGCGACTTGTCGCTGTCTCCGGACACGACTATGACCTGCATTATTCCCAGGGCTTTTTTCAGGCGCTCTTCGAGGACATTAATCCCCGTCATTTCCCGCATAAACGCTTCCAAACCGTCAACGATCTTCAATCCGTCTTCCGTCAATGTCATTCCGGCGCTGGAAACGTGAATGAGGTTTTGATTCTTGAGCAAGTCCACTTCTCCCCGCAAAACGCGCTCCGTTAAGCCGAGATTGTCGGCCAGCACTCTGCGTCCCACGGGCTGCATGACACGTACAGATTGCAGGATGATGTATCTTCTTTTCATAACAGGGATGAGATCGGGCAATATTCTTTTTTGAATATCGAAAATTGAATTATCCAATCATTACACCTTCAATTCATGGACATTTTTTGTCCAAGATGGACTTATTTTGTCCCGCAACCGGCAAAAAAATTCACCCTGCTCACTTAAATATTAGCAGGAATAAATTACTATTTCAATCGACAATTACTTTATTAAGATAATTTTTTATGACGTTTTTGTTAATTTTGCCGTATTGAACTTCAACACCGTTTATCTCGACGACCGGAATCATCAAACCGTACAATTCCGTTAAGGCGTCGCTCTCTTCAATATCCACTTCCTCCAAGGAAAAACCCCGTTCTTCCCGCAGTTCCAACAAGATTTTTTTTGCGTCATCGCACAAGGGGCATCTTTTTCTAGTATAAAGTTTCACGACTGGCATTTCCCTTCTTCACCCTTCCTTTCTATTTTATGTATGGCGGCGGTTTCAGTGCAAAAGCCCGCCAAATAAAAAAAATCGGGACTTTAAACTTATGAAAGTCAAATAGTCCCGTTGTTTTTAATCATACCGTTTTCGTTTTGATGATGAAGGAATGCCCAACTGGCTTCTGTATTTGGCGACCGTTCTCCTTGATACGATGATTCCCTCCTGTTCTTTTAACAGTCGGGCAATTTGCTGGTCGGACAAAGGCTTCTGTTTTGATTCTCCGGCAATCAAGGCCGCAATGGCATCTTTTACCCGCTGCGCCGAAACAGCATCGTCGGAAACCGTATGGAGCGTGCTTGTGAAAAATGACCGCAGCTCAAATGTGCCGAACGGCGTTTCCGCATATTTTTCCCTCACGGCCCGGCTGACGGTTGACTCATGGATTCCCAATTCATCGGAAACTTCTTTCATCGTCATCGGTTTCAAATAAGACGGACCGTGCCGGAAAAAGTCCTCCTGTTTTTCCACAATTTTCCCGGTCACTTTCAGCAACGTTTCCTTCCGCTGTTCGAGACTGCGGACGAGCCAATAATAATCTTGCTGTTTTTCTTTTAAAAACCGGTTTACCTGGCGATCGTTGAATGCGGAAAAATACCGGTAGTATTCCTGGTTGAAACTGATTTTCGGAATCGTTTCATTATAAACGCTGACCATGAGTTGATCCCCGTCCCATTTTATCACCACGTCGGGCACGATGTAGACCGGACGCTCCTCCTGAAAAGCGAGGGCCGGCCGGGGATTCAACGTTTGAACCAAATCAAAGACTTCTTGAATTTGGGGCAATTTGATTCCCAATGTCTTTGCCAATTCGGGCCACTTTTTCTCCGCAAAAGGGGTAAAATATTCGGAAATGATCACTTCCGCCAGTTCATTGCGTTCCGGGAGCCTTTTCAGCTGGAGCAACAGACACTCATTCAAAGAGCGTGCGCCTATTCCGGCCGGTTCCAGTTCCTGCAACATGGTTAAATACTTTTCCACGACGGACTCGGCCGTTTTCAGCTGTTTGGCCACTTCCCCGGGGCTGACGCGGAGATAACCGCTTTCATCAAGGTTTAAAATCAAATGGCGGAGAATTTTTTTGCACTCTCCATCAAGGCTGGCGGGATTCAATTGGGAAAACAAATATTCTTCCAATGTTTTCTTTTCCCCGCCGATTTGTTCTATCCAGCTTTTCTTGTCTTTTTCAACCGGTTTGGCACTCTTTTTCGGGCGTTCCCACAGAGGATCCGCCGAATGTGAATGGTCAAATTCGATCTGAATAAGGGGATTTTCCAACGCTTTGTTTTCCAAAAATGCGGTCAGTTCCAGGGCGGAGTACTGCAAGAGGGCAATCGCCTGGGTCAATTCCTGGGTCATGGTCAGTTGGATCGTTTGCTGCTGCATCAGGCCGGCTTTCAAACTCATGTTTTCACCCCTTCCTTCCTCCATTTTACACCATGTAAAAATAGATAGCGTAGTAAAAAGATGCCAAAGTGTTAACAATTGCTTGTCCGTTCGCTGAAAATTCAGACTGATATAGGAGGAAAGGGCAAGAGGCACAAACGCCGGCGGCTGGCCGTTTTTTCCGAAAAAAAAAGGACAGACCCCGCCGCGGCTGCGCTTAAACAGCCTTTTGGCGGTTCCGCCCTTTTGTTTGAAACTTACCGGTCTTCGACCGGATATGCGTATATGACGAACCGTTTCGGCGCATTGCCGATGTAGCGGAACGGGTAACAGGTGGTCACGACCAACACTTCTTCACCCATTTTCCGCACCACGGTTGTGTCGTCTTTGTCGACGATTTCGTAGTCCCGGAATTTGTAAGTGTAAGTTCCGTAAGGCATGTGGACGATGAACAGGTCGCCCTTTTTCAATTTGTCGAAATTGCGGAAGACCGTGTCGCGGTGTCCGGAAATGACGATTTGTTCGCCTTGGCCGGGAAACACCGATTGTTTCAGATGGCCGACTCCCTTGTCCAGCACGTCCGGATCCGTTCCTTCGAGAATGGGCAAGCTTTTATTGAGCTTCGGGATTTCCAAGATGGCAAAGGCTTCTCCGTGTTTCGGCTCAAATTTTTCGACGGCTTCTTTTTTCTTTTCCACCAATTGTTCCGGAACGTCCGGGTCTTTCACGTCCACATTTTTGATGTCTTCATATTGTTTTTCTTCCAGTTTCACTTTGCTCTCCGCTTCTTTGAGGGCTTGCTGCTCGCCGAACTTCATGCTGAGCACGTCGTAAGCAAAGTAGGCGATGACAGCGAGCCCAATCACCACAAGAAGATTTCCGATTCTGCGGATGATTTTCTTGCGGCGCTGTTTTTCGTCTTCGGGTGCGAGCGGCGGCGCTTCGGCAGCGGGTACGGCCTCCGGTTCCGCGGCCGCCGTCAATGCCGCCTGCTGCGGTTCTTCCTTTTCCATGGGAACTGCCGCCCCGGAAATGGCGACTTCCGCCGGTTCGCAGGATTCTTGTTCGGCCGGGGCGGGCGGCTCCTCCGCTTCGGCTTCAACGACGGCCTCCTCTTCCGCTTCCGCCGCATCAGGAGGGAGTTCACGGGGCGGCTCTTCCGCTGTTTCTTCTTCCGGCGGTTCTTCCGGGGGTTCCTCTTCTTCACGTTTTTCTTCCGGTGAAACGGCCGTCTCCGGCGGGAGGGAAATCAATCCCTCCTCCAGGAGTTGTTTCACGACTTCTTTGAGGAGTTCTTTTAATTCGCCGCTTTCTAGAAGACTTTCAACGGCCAAACCCTCCGGCCGCATATCGGCAGGTTTTGCCGGCCATTCCTCTTGCAACGGCGGCGCCTGGTTGAGCGCCTCTTCCACTGCCTCCAGCCTTTTTTCCGTGTCCCGGCGCAGGAGGGCCATTGCTCCGGTTAAATCGGACACTTGTTTTGACAGTTCTTTGATGAGAGCCAAACCTGATGGCACAAGCTTGACCACATTTTCGGCCGCTGCCAGTTTTGCGTCCGCTTCTTCACGGAGGGCGGCGATTTCCCTGTTCAGCTCTGATACTTGTTCCGACAATGCTTTTACGAACTCTTCACGGGATGGAACAAGCTTGACCGTATTTTCGAGGGCCGCTAGCTTGGCCGCCGTCTCTTGGCGGAGAGCGGTGATTTCACCGGTCATACCCGTCATTTGTTCCGAGAATGCCTGCAGCAGTTCTTCCCGCGATGGAACAAGTTTCAGCACATTTTCGAGCGCCGCAAATTTCGCTTCCGCGTCTTCGCGAAGGGCGGCGATCTCGCCGGTCATGCCTGTCGCTTGTTCCTTCAGTGCTTGCAGCAGTTCTTCCCGCGACGGAACAAGTTTCACCGCATTTTCCATCGCCGCGAACTTCGCTTCCGCTTTCTCATGAAGAACGGCAATCTTGCCGGCCATTCCCGCCGCTTGCTTCGTCAGCGCCTCCAGCAGCTCTTCACGGGATGGAACAAGCTTCACCGCATTTTCCATCGCCGCAAATTTCGCTTCCGCGTCTTCGCGAAGGGCGGCGATCTCGCCGGTCATCCCCGATACTTGCTCCGACAGCAGTTTGAGCAACTCTTCCCCTGACGGAACAAGCTTCATCGCATCTTCCACAGCGGCCAGTTTCGTTTCCGTATCTTCCATTCGCTCCCTGAGAGCGGCAATTTCATCCGTTAATCCGGACACCCGCTCCGCCAATGCGTTTAGCTGTCCGGTCAGGTTGAGGACGGACTCTTCCGATTGATGCAATGTTTCAAGAAGCGTTTCATTTTGTTTTTTCCACTCGGCCGACCATTGTGAAGTTTTTTCCGCTTCTTTTTCGCGGAATTGTTTGACAGCTTCTAGCAATTCATTGGCCGCTTTTTGCAATATTTGTTGCTCAATGATGTTTCCAAACGCGGCTGCCTGGCTGCCGGCCGCAAATTTTGCCGCCGCAGCCCCGAGTGATGCAACCGCCGTCAAATCTTTGCTTTTTCTTCTGCCCCGCTTCTGTTCTTCTTCCCCGTACGCGGGAGGCATTTCCGCCGTTTCCTCTTCACCGGCGGTTGCTCCTGCTGCGTCTTTTTCCTTTTCTTTGCCAGACGGCGGCGGAGGGGCAGTTTCTCCCGTCTCCGTTTCCGTTCCCCCGTCTTGAGCGGACTCTGAGTCTTTTAATCCATGAATCTGTTCTTCTTTTTCCCCGGAAACCTCCGAATCTCCCAAACCGGCATCCCCTGTTAAAACGGCCGGTGTTACACCGGGGGCGCCAGTTTCCCCCGCAGCCTCCGAAATTTCCGGAGCGGTTGCGCCCGGCTCTTCGCCGGCATGGACAAGTTTATAATATTGGCAATATGCGGATAAATGGGCCGCGATATCGCCGATGCCTACCCGGAACGATTCGGTGCGGTTGAAAAAACTGCCCGTGATCCGCCGCGGGTTTTTATAATAGATGGCCAACTCCGGGTAAAAGAAGCCGTTTCGCAGCTGCTCCGCATTCTTCCGGAGGGTTTCTTCCGCTTTCCGTTCCAGCGCGGCCAGGGACTCGGCTGAATATTCCCCGCCGGCAGCCGCGATTTCTGGATGCCGCAGCAATTGACAGCCTTCATTGAGCGCCTGCAAATGGACCGGGTCTGTCATCTCCTGCCGCTTGACATATTCAAGCGTCTGCACAAGGAGATCCAAGCCCAATTTAAAATATTCCGCTTCGGGGCGGATTTTGGCCATTTCGTTGACGCAGGCCCCGAGCCAAATGTCCGGCTTGTTCCAATCATTCTTTTTAATAAAATAGTCCAACGCTTTTTCAGCGGCTTCTAACCACGTTTCATCTGTATCAATTTGATACAAACGGAGCAGAGCCAGCGCCGCTTCCGCATCATAAGTACCGGTGCGGTGCGGTCTATTTGCGTCCAATGCGGGAATCCGGAGAACTTGGGCAAAGTTTCCTTCACTTTGCTGCCATTTTACGATGCCGCCGGCCAACTTTTTCGCCGCTGGAAGATAAGAATCGTCCTTGAAAACTTGCGTGTATGTAACGATGGCGCGTATCGCCGCGGCAGCGCCGCCGGGGGAAACTTCCGGTTGATCCGATCCCGCGCGTTCCATTACATAGGCAAAACCTTCTTTTTCATCCGTAAAAATGCCTTCCCGGACGAGATAATCAAGCCCTCGCTTTATGGCGCCGGCCGCATGTTCGTCCGGAAATATATCGTACGCCTCCGCCATGGCGGCAAGGGCATGGGCATGGCGGCGCATATCGTACCCCGTTATTTCTTTATCGGAGCACGGATCATAGCCGTATGTCAGTTTTCCGTCCTTTTGGCACGCTTTTGCCATGTAATTCATGGCGCCGGCAATCATTTTTTCAAGTTCGCCACGGGTCAATGCGGTATTTCTTCTTCCGTTGTCCAGCCGGCCGTTTTTAAGAAAGTAAATATGTTCTGCTTCCAAAAAAACGCTTTGTGTCGTAAAAATCGTCACCGATTGAACATCATTAAAATTCAGGGCGGAAATTCCCGGTCTGCATTCCGCCACATAATGTTTAATATTGCGGGGATTTAAATAGGCGCGGCCTGTTTTTTCATGAAATTGGATGAAGTTGTTGGCATTCACCTCTTGCTCGAGAAAAGCAAGTTTAAATTGCCTGTCCAGACTGATACCAAAGCGAAAATGATTTCTCTTCGTAACGGAAACGAGTTTTAAGAACCGGGGGATGGAGAGTGTGGATTGTCTGTCAACCCAGTCAATCTTCAAATATTCAACCGGCGCCGGGTCAATGGCAAAATAATGCACGGCCTGTTGATATAGGGAATCCCATGCTTCGCGGAAATCTTTTTTGTTGGCGGAAAAAACGACCGCACGCTTATCCTTGTAACCGAGGGAAAGAAATAAAATGTTTGCCCTTCTTTTTGATAATTGATCAAATGAGTCCGTCTTTTGTATTTCTTCGTACAATCTTTCCATGAGGCCAGAAAAATTCATATACTATACCCCCTATTACAGGATGCAGACCATGTCATGAATGAAGAAGAAGCAAACGCTTGAAGGTCAAGCATTTGCTTCTTCACTGCCAATATTCAACCGATTATTCTCCCCTGCCGTAGAAACGGGCGGCAATTCCGGCAACCAATGCGGCAAGGCCTGCCAAGCCGATTGTTCCTGCGGCTGTTGCCGTGTCAGGAAGTTTGATTCCGGGTTTTTCCGGCTTTTTCGGCTCTTCAGGTTGTTTAGGCTGTTCAGGCTGCTTGGGCTCTTCAGGCTTCTTAGGCTCTTCCGGTTCAGGTGCCGGCTCTTCTTTCTTGCCTTCTTTGAACACGATCGTGTCATAGTTGACAAAGCTGCTGAGAACGTCGATCGTGACGGCGCTCGCATTCACACCTTCACCGAATACTTTCACTTCGGCATCCTTGCCGATGGCGGGCTTATCAACTGTCAATGGAACTTCGACAGTTGTTTTGCCCAATACTTGCAAGGTTACAAGGAAATCGGCCAAGTTCAATACCGTGCCTGTTACTTGGGCAAGTACGTCTTCAACGGCAACGACCAATGTGTCGATGACAGAGAATACCAACCCATTGGGACCCACTAATGAATTCAAAGTTTCGCCTAAGAGGTCATCCAATGTTTTGCCAAGAAGACCGAGCAGTTCTCCAACCAGCGGAAGATCTCCGACAATCGGAATGTTGCCGACTTGTGAAAGATCAACCTTGATTCCCAAAGCTTTCACAGCATTTAATACATCCTTGAGCAGTTTTACAACAACGTCATTGACGGTTGTGGCTAAACGCTGGCCGAGAGCATCCGTAAAGTTGATGATCAGTTCACCATGCTCTCCGACAACCACGTCAACATCGCCTTCATATACTGTCAAATCAACCAATGCCTGACCTAAGTTTTCCAAAGCGGAAATCGCATTTTCAAGTTCTTGGAGGCCTTGAATGTCAATAATAGGAAGCAACGGTTTCAGCAACGTATCGTTCACTTCTTTAACAGCGCCTACCAATGTTCCTACCGTTTGGTTTAATGTTTTTGTCAAATCATTAATCAAGTTAATCAATGCCGGAATTTGATCCAAGGTAATCGGCAAGAGTTCCGCTCTGACGTGGGCTTTGCCGGCCGGATGCCATTTTCCTGTGCTTGCCAGTTCCTGGGCGTAGAAGATCACTGTTTTGTCCGGGTTGACTAACTCAACGTCAGCTACACCCGTTCCCGTTAATTTCAAATTTAAAGTATACGGGCCAGTGCCTTCCACATTGCCAAGGTCTGCATCAACAGTCACATTTCTCAGCAAGTTGATATCCACCAAACTCTCCGCATGAGCAACATTTTTGTCGGAAGCGACGAGAGCGCTGTAAGCCGTTGTGCTCACGGCGAGAATCACGGCAAGGAACGAAGTGAAAAGAATTTTTCCGATCTTTTTGCGAAATCCCCTATTCACCAAACTTTTCGAAGACATGGTTACACCCCTTTATCTCTGTTTTCAGGCCCAATGAATGCCATGCTGCCGGCATAACCAACAGACAAAAACAAAAAACATCCGGGAACTTCCCGCTGGAAAACCACTTATGGCAAATATTTCCTCAGCAAAAGGACCCTATTTTTGCTAGTTCGATAGAAACCCTCCTTTTTATCCGAATTTTGGAATAAGAAAGGGAAGAAATCGGGTCTAATTATCTAAAATCTTCTACTATATCCATTCCAAGTCCCTTTCTTCCTTCCAAAATATTCATAATATTTTAGAATAATATTATTTCTTCATAATATTATATATATGGTTCAAAAGGACTTTACAAGACATTAGTCACTTTTTTCGAATACTTGTCAATATTTGTTCAAAATGGTTTATACTTTTTATTTCCAAATTTGTGATTTTTCTGCTCTAGTCGTCACGAATCTATCAATATAAACCGCTATTTTACAAGGTTTTTAGCTTAAATGTTATATTTTTCATTGGAAATTTGTCATTTGAAGATTCATTCATTTCTGACATTAATTTCTTTACATGTGAAATAAATATGGGTGTTTGATGTGAAAAAAGAGTGCCAAATAAGAAAAAAGTTTGCAGACAGCCGCACGCCACTAGTAATTGCTTCTTATTTCATGAAAATATAAAACGCTCAACTATGCCTTAAGACAGACAGGCGTAAAATAAAAAAAGGACTTTGGCAATAAAAAATCCGCACCCCCTCAATGGGCTGCGGACCTGCAACTTGCCAAATCGTTATTCTGTTGGGCCGGTACGGCCGTCTTGATTCATTCCATCAATTAAATAGTTGACGGACAAATCAACTTCCGGGATTTTCGGCATCTTTTTAATATGTTTTAAAAAATAGAGAAAATATTTGACGTCCTTGATCGCTCCATAAAAAGTAACATCCTTAAACCCGGTTTCATAGTGGTATTTAATATAATCGTAGAGAATATCTTTATTAACAAATTCAAGATATAAGATATTTGTATATTGGTAAATATACTTCAAAATCCGCTGCAGCGACTCTTGAAATTCGTCGTTGAAAAGATCCCGGTCGTTGTCATGAAGTTGAAACTGAAAGAGCAGCAGCTCATAACGCAAATCCTTTTGCAAATCCTTCACCGGACTCCTTTCCAGTCTCCTCTTTCAAACATTTCCATCAATACTTAAGTTTATCATTGTTGTCGACATTTTTTTAGTATTATTCCTTGGAAAAACAATCTAAAACGGACATGCAAAAAATGTTGCCGCTTTTCCGGTTAAAAGCCGGCAACTCCCAGAGAGTACCGAGGTGAACATGTTCAGGAGCGAGCCCTATCATCATATCCAACACGGTTCCCGCTCCCGGCATGCATCCACTCGCAGACAACAATAAACAAAAAATAATTTTTTCCAAAAAGGAATAAAAACGTTTTCACCAAGAAAATAAACTTGCATTTGTTGTTAAGTTGCAATATAATAGTTAACGTAACTTTGGAAAAGGTTAAAGCAATGCCCTCGTGGTGTAACGGATAACACGCAAGATTCCGGTTCTTGTACTGGGGGTTCGATTCCTCCCGAGGGCGCTAGCAACACTCAGACCTGACTGGAAAAAGCGGGTTTGGGTGTTTTTTTCTTGCCTCATATTTACAAAACAAGGAAATTATCCCCCGGGAAAAACGGCCCGGACGACGAAGCCGGCCCACTCGCTCCCGGCAAAACCAACCGCCTGGCGGAACGCGATGCCGCCTTATGTTTAAGAATCGGCATAGTGGATATCATGATAAAGATACAGAATGCCGTTTTGCCTTTAAAAAGCGGAAACAAAGAACGGGCAATAAGAGCCTTTCCCTCACATCCAAAAAGCGGGGGAAAAACGATTGCATTTGTTTGACCTTTTTTGACTATCATTGTATCATAAACTTACATAAGGAAAGAAATCGCTGCTGCGAGAGCTTGATTTTTTCATCCACATTTTCACTCTTAATCAAAGGAGGAAAAAAATATGAATTTGATTCCTACAGTCATTGAACAGACAAGCCGCGGAGAACGCGCTTATGACATTTATTCCCGCTTATTGAAGGACCGCATCATCATGCTCGGAAGCCCCATTGATGACAATGTGGCCAACTCCATCGTTGCCCAATTGCTGTTCTTGGAAGCGGAAAACCCGGAAAAAGATATCTCCATCTACATTAACAGCCCGGGAGGAAGCATCACTGCCGGAATGGCCATTTATGATACGATGCAATTCATCAAACCGGATGTGCAAACGATTTGCATCGGCATGGCCGCATCGATGGGAGCGTTCTTGCTGGCTGCGGGAACGAAAGGAAAACGATATGCCCTTCCGAACGCGGAAATCATGATTCACCAGCCGCTCGGAGGAGCGCAAGGACAAGCAACGGACATTGAAATTGCCGCCAAGCGGATCCTTTTCTTGCGCGACAAATTGAACAAAATTTTGTCCGAACGGACCGGACAGCCGCTTGAAGTGATTCAAAAAGATACGGACCGCGATAAGTTCATGACGGCAGAAGAAGCGAAAGAATACGGCATCATTGACCACATCATCAGCCGCAATGATATCAATAAATAAAAAGCGGATGACGGACCCGGACTTGGAAGGATTGTCCCCCCATCCGCACGGGAAAA
>CALKIU010000035.1 GCA_937995745.1 uncultured Bacillaceae bacterium
GTAAGGGCGGAACCGTGGCTGTTTCCGTTTATACATACCGGGTAATCCACACCGTAACGGCCTCCTGCTACATTACCGATAGCATATAAGCCGGGGATTGGCTTTTTGTTATCATCGACAACCTCATAGTTTTCGCTGATTTCAAGACCGCCGGGGATAACCAGCATGGCAGGACCGAATTTCAATGCATAAAACGGCGGTTTTTCAATAGTTGTCAACAATTCTTTCCTCTTGTGGAACTCTGTATCTTCGCCGGCTCTGGCCATTTCATTGTATTTATTTACGGTGTTAATAAAGTTTGTTTTATCAACACCAATTAAGTCAGCAAGTTCTTCCAACGTATCGGCTCTGAAACCGTTGCCGCTCTTAATGGCATCTTCCACGGTTTTCTTTGTTGTGTCCGGTTTCCACGGACCGATACGGACCATATCATCCCAGAATTGGCCGCCCGCAATCTCAATTTGGTCTTTTAACTCATCAAGGTATTTGGAGTCGAAAATACTGAAGGCGTAATCCACATTTCCCGGTTGGGTAAGGATTCTGATACTCTTAGCCTGAATCCAGGTGTCCTCGTTCATGAAGCGTTTTCCTTCAGTATTAACATACAGGAATCCAAAACAATACCAAGCATATTTAATTAAGTGGATCATTGTGGGAAGGGGTCCCATTTCCATATGTCCTCCGGCCCACATTCCCATTTTATGGCCGTCACCGGTATTGAGCCCTACCGGTGTATACATATTCGTTTTTGGCAATTGCCCAACATCTCCGGCATACGCCTTGACCATCTCAGGGTCGCCTCCGATATCTCCGGTGGCAAGCACAACAGCTTTTTTACCGACAAATTTTTTGTAGCCGTCTTTGTCCTTTGCGATAACGGCTGTCACTCTGCCCCCATCTTTTACCAATTGTTGTGCAGGGGTCTTGAAATAATATTTTACACCTTGTTCTTCAGATTTTTTCCACATATAATACACAACTGGAGTTAGATTATTTTTGTTGTCTTCGAATTCACCCGCGATTATGTGTGTACCGGGATATTCATAATAATCCGGTCCCCGGTACCGGTTATCGATCGGAATAAACTGCAGGACGCCTTTCGATTTGTTAATTAGCCAATCGAACGCTTCTCCTGAACGATCGAGATATTCCCAAACGATTTTCTCATTGCAGCGGTTTCCACACATTTTTACCCAGTCACGAAATATTTGATACTTGTCTCCGGGCTCGACACCTGCTTCTTTCATGGCTTGCGTATACCATGCCCCATAATGTCCTCCGCGGGAACTGGGGAAGTCATTTTTTTCAATGACTGTGACTTTGGCACCCATCTCGCTGGCTCTTAAAGCGGCCGTTACGCCTGCAATTCCTGCCCCTACGATCACTATGTCTGATTCAATTGTTTCTTTAATTTTAGAATCCGGAATCGGCTCAGGCGGTGTTTCCCAACTCCAGCCTCCGGATTCATTTTTTGAGGCTGAATCCTTTTTCTTTTCACTTCCAGATTCACATCCCGTCATTAACCCCCCTGCGGCCAATCCAACTGCAGCTATTGTACCTCCTTTGAGAAATTGTCTTCTGGTGAGGCCTTTCTTGGATTTGGAACCGTTTTCAAAGTTCACTGATTTTCATCTCCTTAAGTAATAGTGATTATTACCTAATATATTTTGATATAATAATAAACTATTTTCCTTATTAAAAAATTTGTAAATTTGTTTAAATCTTTTTAAAAAATGAGACATTTGTCATATATAAGGCGACTGAAGAGGATTTGATCTGTTTTCTGAAGAGACTTATGGTACTCTTTTTTAAACCGGCGTTAAGGCTCGATAATTTGTTTAAAAGGTTTTGTTGCAGTAAATACAAATTCAATCATGACGTTTGTCTCTAAATTATGACATTTTTTTAAAAGTTGTTTCGTTTTGTGACTTTTGTAATACAGTAATAGTCGATAACAAGATAACATAGAACTGTAATACTAAATAAATAGTAATATTAAAGAGGTAAGAAATTTATATATTTTTCCGGTAATTCATACAGTTAATAACATAAAAAGGTTTGTGAAAATGGAAAGGAAGTTATCAGATTGCAGACTAGAGGCATAAATTTGCTGACTATTGTTTTCTTTCTTTTTTTATATTTACTTAGTGGCTGTAAAGAAGTGTCTGCCGCTGAAACACCTTTGAAATTGGAGCAACTGATTATCCAAATATTGCCCGAACATACTTATCATCCGAACGATGAGGAGCGGGACAGTCCCCCATTGTTGGTAGGGTATCACGGGACAATCAAAAATTTAGCGGATGAGCCTCGTAAATACCAAATTAATGTTCCTTTACCCGTAGAGTCGAATCATTTTAGGCTCGGATTCGTAGGGGCTGCCGGAATTGAGAAGGAGGAAATAACGGAGATTGAATATGAATTTGATGAAGAAACCGGGATTATTTCCTGGGAAACCAGTGAAGAGATTGCCCCTGATAGTTCATATAAATTTGTGATTGAGTTTTATACGGCTGGCATTACGGAGTCGGGAGAAAAGAAAAAACTTGATTACCGGTTTAACAGCTTTACAGATATCGGGCTGGTCCATCTGATTTTTGTCGAGCCATTGGAAACAGAGAATTTTAAATTGTCACCTGAACCTGCGATGCAGCAAACCAATTCAAGTAATTTGAATATGTACAGTTATATTTTCAGGAACGTGGGAACGGGGGAAAATATATCGGTTCAATTGGAGTATGATCGGAAAGAAAAGCGGACGACAAAAGAAATTATAGCGTCTATGACGGATTCAGGCGAAGTGCAATCGGATAAGGGTGTAAAAGCAGGAAGGATGCCAGGCTGGAAGACAGCGGCAGCAATCGGTGGTGTTACTCTCCCTGCTGCAGCAGTTCTAGTATTAGTTTTATGGAGACGCTCAAGGGGACGAACGACAGAGGTTGGTGAGTTGCAGGCACGGGAGTCAGAAAGGGATATAAAAGAGCAATTGCTTCGGTCCATGTTATCGGAGGGCCGAATTACCGGGGAAGAATACGACAGGCTTATCCGAATCATGAAGGACGGGGATCATCATGAGTAAGAACAAGAGAATTATTGTTTCCTTAATTTTGGCAGGCATTGCATTGTCGATAATGTTGTTTGCGTCTCTTCCCAATGTCGGCGGACAGGAAGTTAAGATATCTGATTTGGTCGACAATCCGGAAAAATTCAAGGATGAATATGTCGTGACCCAAGGACTTTTGGCGGCAGATAAGATTCAGTGGGATCCTGACGAGATCGAGTTGAGATTTGAAATATATGATGAAAATAATGTTTATTTGCCCGTTTTTTATAAAGGAGTCAAGCCTGACAACTTCAGTAAAGATGTTATTGTGATTGTGGATGGGTATATGAATGAAAGCGGTGTGCTTGAGGCGGAAAGAATTCAGACGAAATGTCCTTCCAAATATGAAGGGGAAGATATGGAAAATTACAATCCAAAAAAACATCAGGAAATATTAAAGCAAAACCAAGACTGAAACAGACAGGTGGTTTTCTAAATGCATATCATCGGCTACACGCTCCTTTGCCTGGGCATTTTTGTTTCTGCTTTTTCATTAATTGCTAATGTAATAGGATATAAGAAAAAAGATAAACGATGGCTGAAAAGTGCTAGGGGAGGGATTCTCTCCCTCCTTTTGATAGCAGGATCAGCCGGTTTTTTACTTTTTTGTTTATTAGGGACCGGTCAGTTCCAGTTTAAGTATGTAGCATCATATACCAACGAAAGTCTTCCCCTAGTATATAAATTGACCGCCTTCTGGGCGGGAAATGAAGGTTCATTATTGTTATGGGTTATTCTTCTTTGTATAACTGCCGGCATGGTCATTTTTTCGAATCATATACAGAATCAGCTGATTCCTTACGTTTCCTGTGTTCTACTATTAAACATCTTATTTTTCTTCATAGTCATTTTTTTTACCAGCAATCCCTTTGAGGTGACGGATACGATTCCGATTGACGGACTGGGATTAAACCCCATGCTTCAGCATCCCGGTATGATTTTTCATCCTTTGGCCATTTTTCTTGGATATGTTTGTTTGACAGTTCCTTTTTCATTTGCGGTTGCATCGTTGGCTGCAAACAGGGCCGATGGGGAATGGATTCAACTGACAAGAAGATGGATTTTGGCATCCTGGCTCTTTCTAACCATCGGAAATTTGCTTGGAGGATGGTGGGCATATCAGGAACTTGGCTGGGGTGGATATTGGGCCTGGGATCCTGTTGAAAATTCCAGTTTTTTGCCCTGGTTGACTATGACCGCACTTCTTCATTCCGTTATGATTCAAGAGAGAAAAGGGATGCTCCGGTTATGGAATATGAGTTTGATCATTATTTCATATTTACTGACCTTATTCGGCACATTCCTTGTCCGCAGCGGTATTTTAACCAGTGTTCATGCTTTCAGCGATTCGGGCATCGGCAATTACTTTTTGGCATTCTTATTTTTGATGACTGTTTTGTCTCTTTATTTACTCATCACCAGATACGAGATAATAAAAAAGGAAGCTAATCCGATTGAGTCTTATTTCTCCAAAGAAAGTTCCTTTTTGTTAAATAATCTGATCCTAGTGGCTAGCGCATTTGCCGTGTTTTGGGGAACCCTCTACCCGTTATTATCTGAAGTTTTTACCGGAACAAGGGTTAATGTGGGCCCCCCGTATTTCAACAAGGTAATGGCGCCCATTATGCTCGCTTTAATTGTTTTGATGGCTGCTTGTCCGCTCATTGCGTGGAAAAAAGCCCATGTAAAAAAATTCTTAAGGAATTTTACTTGGCCGTTGGCGGCAGGTTTATTGTCAAGCTGCATATTATTTGCTGCGGGGCTGAGAGGAATCTTGGCGATTATTGGTTTATCATGTACGGTAACGATGTTTGCTTCACATGTTCAAGAATTTGTTAACGGGATACGGGCGCGAAGAAAAGTTAAAAAAGAAAACGTTCTTTTATCCAGTTGGAAATTGTTAATGAAAAACCGCCGCAGATATGGCGGGTATATTGTTCATATCGGTGTGGCTTTTTTGGCCTTAGGTGTAATTTCATCCCATGCCTATTCCCAAGAGGTGTTAAAAACTGTTCAAACCGGTGACAATTTTTCAATTGGTGATTACCAATTAACTTTTAAAGGTCTGACTGAGGTTATTGAAAATGATAAAGGAATTGTAGCCGCTGACGTAGAGATAGCATATAAAGGAAAATATCTCGGAATGGTACAACCGGAGAAAGTTTTTTATGAAACATGGCCCGAGCCAACTTCAGAGGTGGCTATAAAAGAGCACAGATTCCAGGATATTTATGTTGTTTTAAGTTCATGGGAAAGCTTAAATAAGGCCACATTTCAGGTTAAGCTGAATCCGTTTGTCAGTTGGATTTGGAGCGGCGGAATCATCATGATGATTGGAACGTTATTTTCATTGATTGGCGGAACCAGAATCAATAACCGGGTTTACAAGTTTTCCTCTTCCAAGGCTGGTGAATTCTGATGAAAAAGAAAACCATGCTTTTGAGCTTCGTTTTGTTTTTTCTTTTTTTTGTACCGGTATCTGCCGAATATGATTATAACTCACCAGAATTCCAATCGATTGTTTCCAAATTGTATATGCAGGGTCATTCAGATCACGATATTGCCACTTGTTCCGTGAAACAAATGTACTATGAGGAAGTCTTGTCCATGTTAAATGAAGAGGGGATGTCTGAGGACGAAATCATCCAATATTATGTGGACGAATACGGGCAGTCCGCCTTAAAAGAACCGGAATTCGGGAAAAGCGGGATTCTTGCCTGGCTAATTCCGTTTGCAGTTATTGTGGCAGGACTGATTATGATTGTTTTTTGGCTGAAGAAAGTCAAAAAAGGGAAACAGGCGGAAGAGGCAAACGGTGTGAGTTGGCAGTCTGATACAGAAAAAGAAATAACGGAAAAAATTTTTGATGAAGAGCGCTATAAACGATTTTAGGGGATGATGGAAATGAATTTCGTGTACTTGATTATTTGTTCCATAATGGTTTTAATTTGTTTCTATTTCATTATCTCCCCTTTTTTTGGGCCAAAGGAGAAGATAGAGTTTTCTAAAAAAAAACAGGAAAACTCCATTACGCTTGATGCAATTTACGCAACGGTTAATGAAATGGAAATGGACCTGCTGATGAAAAAGATGGCGGAGGAAGACTTTCACCGGCTAAAACAACAATATCAATTCCTGGCTTCGGAAATTATGAAAAAGGAGAAGAAAGAGAAAACAAAAATTGAAATGGAGATTATGAAAGAACTGCAAAAAATCAGGGATGGAAAAGAAATATAGAATGAAACTTTCTTACTCTGAAAAATGACTGTCCGCATTTTTTCGATATTAACCGGTTATATCATCGGCAGACGGAATTGCCGGTGAGAGCAACATCTTATATCCACATCGGTTCCTGCAAGGTTTTACTTTATGAAAGAGTTGATTCTATGTTGGAAATTAAAAATTTAACAAAAGTCATTTCCAGGCGGCCGATTATAAAAAATGTGTCGTTGACATTGAATGACGGTGAAATCATGGCAGTTTTGGGTCCGAATGGTGCCGGCAAAAGCACTCTTTTCAAATGTGTGGCCGGCCTATTAAAACCGACAAACGGTGAAATTATGATTGACGGAAAGAAGTTGAAAACCGGGTCGGTATCGGCAAAAAAAAGAATTGGATTTTTAGGCCATGATTCGTTTTTGTACAGTAATATGACTCCGGTTGAAAACCTGATGTTTTATGGAAAGCTATATAGGGTAAACGACCTTGAAAATAAGATAGAGCGTTTATTAAAAGAAACAGGATTGTTTCTTTTTAAGGATGTACCGGTCGGTTCTTTTTCAAAAGGAATGGTTCAAAAACTTGCTATTGCGAGAGTTTTGCTTCCGGAACCGGAAATTTTGTTGCTGGATGAGCCGCATAGCGGTTTGGATCAAAGTGCCGTCTTGTTTCTGAACCGGTACATTTTGGACAGGAAAAAAACCGGTAAATCTGTTCTTTTTATCTCCCATGATTTGAACGCTGTTTATGGTTTAGCCGACCGGGCTGTTGTCTTAAAGAACGGAAAAATTGTTGAAGCTTCGGGAGAGGGTGGTTGGGAAAATCTCGACAGACTTAAAACATGGTATGAACAGGCGGTGGCCGGATGATTTCCGTTATACGGGATGCTCTCATTATCGCAGGAAAAGACATAGTCAGTGAACTAAAATCAAAACAGACCGTTGGAATGATGGTCATATTTTCGATCCTTGTCATCATGATTTTCAGTTTTGCTTTCGATCCGGTCGACCGGATAATCAGAAATGTCATACCGGGTTTGATCTGGGTGATTACAATTTTTTCGGGAATATTGGGCTTGAATCGTTCTTTTGTATCTGAATTTGAAAATTCTTGTTTATCGGGACTGCGTCTGGCGCCTGTTGACCCAGTCAGCATATATTTGGGAAAAGCAGCGGCCAATTTTATTTTTGTATCGATTGTGCAATTGTTCAGCGTTCCTTTGCTGTTCATCTTATTTGATTATAAGTTGAAAGGCTCTTTCATATGGCTTTTGGCCATTATCTTTGTGGGAACTTTCGGTTTTATTATCATCGGTACGTTTTTGGCGGGGTTGGCCGCAAATGCCAAAAACAGCGAAATGTTGCTTCCTTTGCTTCTTCTTCCGTTGCTCAGTCCGCTGGTTATTGCGGCCGTGCAGGCAACGAGAGTGGTGATTGAAAATGAATCCTTCGGTGAGGCAATATCTTGGATACGGTTGATGGCAGGTTATGATCTTTTGTTCACAGCGGTTTGCATTTTATTATTCGAATATATATTGGAGGACACGTGATGAGACTTTGTTCCAAATATATTGACAAAGCATTGTTTTATGTTCTTGTTATATTTTTTCCTATTATCTTGTATTTGGTTTTTGTCTGGTCTCCAATTGAAAAAGTAATGGGTCCGGCGCAGAAAATATTTTATTTTCACGTCGGTTGCGCATGGGTGGCTTTTTTGGCTTTCTTTATAGTTGGAATTTACAGTGTATGGAGTTTAATCAGGCCGAATATCAACAGTTTCATTACTGCGGGTGTTTCAGCGGAAATCGGTGTATTGTTTACCAGCATTGCTTTAGTAACGGGGATGATTTGGGGCAAGACCAGTTGGAACACGTGGTGGAGTTGGGAACCGCGGTTAGTAACGACGGGCATTTTATGGTTCATTTATGTTGCCTATTTATTTATCCGTAAAATGGACGGACCTTGGCAAAAAATATCTAAACTTTCGTCGGTATTTGGCATTGTGGGCTGTTTGAATGTCCCGATTGTTTTTATGGCAACCAGATGGTGGAACACCAAATTACATCCCATTGTATTCGGAGAAGGAAAAAATGAAACAGGAGGGGGACTGGATCCGGAAATGCTGTTGACCTTAGTTTTCTCTCTTCTCACCATTACGCTGTTATATGTTTTTTTGATGCGGAAAGGCGTTGAAATAGAAAGAATGCGGATGGTTGTAAAAAATTGCAAAAACGAAATCATGAATAAATTGACTATCCGGGAGGATTAAAAGATGTTTTATCTATTTTTGGCTTATTCAACTATTTGGGCGGCAATTGCGGCGTATATTGCCATTCTTGGGAGACGTCAGAAAGAGTTGAAAAAGGAATTAAACGAATTGAAGCAATGGTGTTCAGAAGATTATTTTCAGGTGAGATAAAATGGCAAGGAAAGTCTTTGCAATAATTGCTGTTTCAATCTTTGCCGGTATAATCATTTTCTTGTTTGTTAATCATCGGGAAGATCATCCCCCGATGATACCGGGAGCCAGAGCAGCAGATTTTCAACTTGAAGATGTCGAGGGGAACATCCATCAATTATCTGATTTTAGAGGACAGACGGTGGTATTAAATTTTTTTGCCACCTGGTGTCCTCCTTGCATAGATGAAGCCCCTGAACTAGAGGCCTTCGGCAATGAAGTCGAAAATGCGCAGTTAATTATGATTGCCAAAGGAGAATCACAAAGAAGAATAAAAAAATACATTGAAGAAAATGACTCAAAACTTCTTTATTTGTTGGATACAAGAGAAGAAGTGTCCGACAAGTACGGCGTTACCGGACAGCCGGAAACGGTCATTATTAATGAAAACGGTATTATTGTTGAAAGATTTTCGGGGCCGACGACGAAAGAAGAGCTTATCCGTCTCATCAAAGAAAAGAACTGATATTTTGGCATGTTCTTCCCACGTGTCTTTTTATTCTTCTAAAATGAAAAAACAAGAAGATTTATTTTCCTTAGCCGTTTTTTTACCTTTTTTTCATTCCATATGGACGCAGGAGGTCCGCTGCTCTATTTGAGCCAGCACAAAGTTTTGGATTAAAACTTTCATGGAAAGCTAATATTTTTCGTAATCCCAAAGTGGATGTTCAAAATTTCCCTATGGCAGAAGGGATAATAATTGACAAAGTCAGAATTCTAAAAAACGATTTTTGCGATTTATAATGTAGCTCCTTTGTAGAAGACTTGTTTGATACCGGAACAAAACAAGGTTTGCCCTTCTACAATAGGAGCTTTTTTCTGTGAATATTGATTTTAGAGAAATTGAAAAAATTCAAAACTATGCACCACCAAAGAATGCCTTATTTACCCGAATGCAAGGAAAGTAGTTTTCAAAAAGTACCAGAGGAAAAAGAATCAGTATGGCTATGAATAAGACTTTAAAATATATGAAAGTGAATACTGTACTGGCTGGCAGTTAAAAAGCAAAATGCCATGCCCTAAACGAAAAGCCAACCGTCAAGTTCATTGGAATTCCGTTTATGAAAAAATTGAAAGCAAAAGCCCAGCAAGCTTGAGTATGACAAAAAGAACGCTGATAACTGCGCTCGAAGAAAAATTAATGAGGTAGAAAATGTGTTTGTTCACATCAATCGGTGTTTCCTTGCGGGGATTTGAAAAAATGATGTGGAATTTGACATTGTAGCAATTTCCCGAAACATACTGAAAGTGGTCGCTTTCAGAAAATAATCCCGAAAAGAAAAGCAAGCAAGTGGAAAAACGGATTCGGTTTCTCCGCTTGCTTGTATTTTTTGTGCTATTTTAGATATTTTTCAAACACCCCTTCTCTTATATTTTAAAAATTTCGATTTTTTATGTGGGAAGCGGTTAGATCAAGACTTTACTTCTTTATCCGGACAACGGTTTTTTTAAAAAGAAAGAAAATTAAAATTGTTTGACCGTTGACAAAAAAAGGTTTTTCAACAATAAACATCACAAATATAAAAAAATTTTTTGTTGTATTCCAAAAAATCGTTTGCCAATTACCAAGTGAATTTTGTTTCTTGTGACCATATTATGTGGGTGATTTTTCCTATAAAATAGGACACGAGATTCAAATGTTGGGATGAATCCAGGGGATGTTTGGCCGAAATGAAAAACCCACGTCTGTGGAAAGCGTTTAGCGAAGGAGGAAATGTTTTGGCTTCTAATATGTTGACGCCAAATATAAAAGGAATTTTACTGGCCCGAAAGTATGCTTATGACATTTTGAGAAGGTTTTTTATTGAGGAACCTTCAAAGGAATATTTGCGAATTTTTTTCGGTAAGAAAATGCACCACCAATTTCCATTTAAGGAAGAAGATAAAGACATTGCTGAGGGGATATCTGACATTTCCGATTATATGAATGAATTTGATCCGGTGAAAAATGAGGCCGATTTTGAGGATTTGCATTGGGATTATACGAGAATGATGGTCGGCCCTTATTTACTTCCGGCCCCGCCTTGGGAATCCGTTTATGTGAGAGAAGACAAGCTGCTTTTTCAGGAAACCACTCTCAAGGTCAGAAAAAAGTACCGGAAATACGGCTTTACCGCCAATGAATTGCATATTGAAGCAGAAGATCACATCGGGTTGGAACTGGACTTTATGTATCACTTAAACAATTTGCTGCTCAAGATGGCCGGCGGGGAGGAACAATTTAATTCGGAGGGAATAAAAGAAATTCTTACGGAACAAAACAGTTTCTTGCGCGAACATCTCCTCGCGTTTGCGCCTGAATTTGCAAATAAAGTGATTGAGAATGCTGATACCTTGTTTTATCAAGGCATGGCCAAAATGTTGAAAGGCTTTTTGCAAACGGATTCAAAAGTTCTTCATGAACTTTTGGATATAGAAAATTTTTAAGAAGTTCAGGAAAGGAGAATTGTCATGCTGAATCTGCTTAAGAAGGCAAAAGAGTTCAAGATGTCCAGACGGGCTTTTATCGGCTGGTCTTCAGCTCTAGCCGCAACCGCTGCTGTCCCTGTTACCAGGGGATTAGTGGAAAAAACGGCTAAAGCCGGAAGCGCTTCCGAAGGTTCAGACGAGGGCAAATGGGTTTCGGCTGCGTGTTGGCACAACTGCGGCGGACGCTGTTTAAACAAAGTTCTTGTTAAAGATGGAGTCGTCATTCGCCAAAAAACGGACGACACACATCCCGACAGCCCGGATTTTCCGCAACAGCGTGGTTGTTGGAGGGGACGTTCCCAAAGACATCAAGTTTTTGGACCTGATAGATTAAAGTATCCGATGAAACGAAAACATTGGGAGCCCGGAGGAGGCAAAAAAGAACTTCGCGGAAAAGACGAATGGGTGAGAATATCTTGGGAAGAAGCGATTGATATTGTAGCAAGTGAACTAAAACGTATTAAAGAAAAATATGGGAATAAGGCTATAGTTGCAAAGCATCAAGACAAAGTATTGAATGCTTTTGGCGGTTCTCTCATTACATGGGGAGTTACATCGGATGGTGCATGGCCTCAGCCTATCGAAAAAATGTCCGGAGGATTGGTGAGAGAAGTAAGCGATCGTTTAGATTGGCGAAATACAAAACTTCTCGTTTTATTCGGATCAAACCCTGCTTGGAGCAGTGCGGGAAATCCAAACTATCATCTAAATCAGATTAAAAAAGCAGGGGCAAAAATTATTTTTGTAGATCCATATTATAATCCGAGCGCACAGACGAACGCCGATCAATGGATTCCTATCAGACCAGGTACGGACACAGCTTTTCTATTAGGCGTGGCTTATCACATGATTGAAAATAATCTGCAAGATCAGGAGTTTCTTAATAAGTATACTGTCGGTTTTGATGCTGATCACATGCCGGAAGGTGCAGATCCGAAGGAGAATTTTAAAGACTATGTATTGGGAACATATGACAATGTTCCAAAAACTCCTGAATGGGCATCAGAGATTTGTGGTGTTCCGGCGAAAACAATACGTTCATTTGCCCAAGAAATCGCTACCACGAAGCCCATGATTATGTCTTCTTCTTATGCCCCGGCAAGAATTCATAAGGGCCAACAATTTTGTCAAGCGTTCATGACGGTTGGCTGGATGACTGGAAATGTGGGAATTCCAGGAGGGGGCGTGTGGTTAAACCCGCACAGCAGACAAATGAGTGGTACGAGACAATTAGTAAAGGCAGGAAGCAGTGGACAACCTTCAGTGAAAAATCCTTTATTTCCTTATCCGGGCGGTTATACCTTTGCGGAACCTTTTGCAACCGATTGGTACGGTCCGGCCTATGAGGAACTTTGGGACGCCATTCTTAATGGAGAATATCATGCCGGCGTTCGCGGCAAAATTCCGTGCAATATACAGATGATTTGGCTCGTAAGAGATGGAAGCGGAAATAATATGCTGAACCAAATAAGCGGAATTAATAAAGGAATTGAAGCATTTAGAAAGGTTGAATTTGTTGTAACAAATGACATTGTTTTGTCTACTGTTTCTAAATATGCAGATCTTGTTTTGCCGGCAACTACTCCATGGGAAAAAGTGGGCATGCTCAGTCAAGGAAACAGGGAAGCTTTGTTTGTGTACACACAAGTTACAGAGCCTTTATACGAGGCAAAAGATGAAGAAGAAATGCATAAGATGATTGCCGAAAAACTTGGCTTGAACGTGAAAGAGTTGTATCCATTATCTCCCAAGCAACAATTTTTTAACCAAATTGCCGGTTCAGAGGTGATTAAAGAAGATGGAACAGGTTATGAACCTTTGGTGACCATTACCCAAAAAGACATTGATGAATGGGGAGTTGAGGGGAAACCGCAACAAGGACGCATTCCATTGAAGGAATTTCTTGAAAAAGGTGTTTATCAGGCTGAATTAAAGAAAGACCAGCTATATATTGCCGGAAAAGATTTTCGGGATGACCCTGAAAACAATCCCCTTGATACGGCAAGCGGAAAACTTGAAATACATTGTCAGCCATTAAGTGATATTATTGAAGCTTTTGGATTTACAAAAATTGCGCCTGTGGCTAAATACGATCCGCCGGAAGAAGGTTATGAAGATACATTCGCAGATTATGAAAAAGGCATAAAAGGAGATTACCCGTTACAGTTATATACCATTCATTATCCCAGAAGGTCCCATTCAGTTTTTGATAATGTACCTCAACTTCGGGAGGCGTTTCCGCAAGAATTCTTTATGAATCCTGAAGATGCTAAGAAACGCGGTATAAAAGATGGTGATACTGTCTTAATTAAAAGCCGCCACGGAAAAGTTCTCAGACCGGTAACTCTTACGGAGCGCATAATGCCGGGTGTTACGACACTTGGAGAAGGCGCTTGGGTAGAGAGAGATGATGAAACAGGAATTGATAAAGCGGGAGCAACTAACTCTTTAAATGGTACAAGACTCAGCGGGCAAGGAGAAGAGCCTTGGAATACTTGCATTGTTGAAGTTGAAAAATGGGAAGGCGAGCCTTTAAAACCTGACCATGAATGGCCACAACGGATTATATTTTAGGGGGTGACTCGAAGTGGCACAAAAAGGATTTTACTATAACTCAACTATATGCACCGGATGTAAAACATGTTTAATTGCATGCAAAGACAAAAATGATTCACCCGTGGGTGTAAATTATAGAAAAGTCTATACGTTTGAAGGAGGCAAATTTCCAAACGTTTGGGCTTATAGTCTGTCGATGAGTTGTCATCATTGTGAGAAACCAAAATGCGCGGAGAACTGTCCGACAGGTGCCATTTATAAAAGAAAAGAGGATGGGTTGGTTCTCCACGATAAAGAGAAATGTATCGGTTGCCGTATGTGCGTATGGTCCTGTCCTTATGAGGCACCTCAATATAATGAGGAAGAAGGGAAGGCCGGCAAATGTGACGGCTGTGCAGATCTAGTTGACAAAGGACAAAATCCTGCGTGCGTAGATGCTTGTTTAATGAGGGCGATCGAATTTGGAGACATTGAAGAACTGAGGGCTAAATACGGGGATCATGTAAATTTGAAAGTTCTTGCTGATGCAAAAATGACAAAGCCTTCCATTACTGTACATGCGATTCCTGAAGCGAAAATTTAATAAGAGATTGCGAATGAAAGATAAGGAGGCCTCAAAATATGACATTCAGTGAAGAATGGCCGCTTATGTTTTTTACGCTCTTGACACAATTTGCGGTTGGAACATATATATTCATCGTCGTTGTTCGTACATTCAGCAAAAAGTTGGGCCAAGAAAAATGCATGAAATTAACCGGTTTGGGAATGACCGTTACCGGGCCGGTTATGCTTGCAGCCCTGATTCTGTCACTCTTTCATTTGGGCACACCGGCGGGAGCTTATCGGGCCGTTTTGAATTGGGGCAGTTCCTGGTTAAGCCGTGAAATTCTATTTGCAGGACTGTTTTTTGTACTTTGGTTCATTGGTTATGTAATGGAGAAAAAGGGTACATGGAGCCAGGTGCTTGGATGGCTCAATACCGTTGTCGGCATTGCGGCGATTTACAGCATGTCAAGCATTTATGCCGCCACCGTTATGCCTGCTTGGACGGATTTTAATACGTATCTTTCCTTTTTCGGAACAACGGCCGTATTCGGTGCGGCTGGAACCGTACTCTTTATGCTGTTAAGCAAAGAGGAAAAAAATGAGCAGGTAATGTCCGTTTTAAAGATTGTGGGAATCACGGGAATTGTTGCCGTCTTACTTCAGCTTATCTATCTTCCAATCTATGCTTCGGCTTTGGCTGCCGAAGGAGCTGTCGGGGTGAAGTCTCTGTCCGTGTTGGCCGGAAATCACTTGTATACGACTGTGTTCCGTTGGATTTTGACAGCCGGAGGTTTGGCCATTATTCTGCATGGCGTGTTTAGAAAAACGATGACCAAAGCCGTTGCCCAATTGGCCGCGGTGGCGTTTGTTCTTGTGGTTGCCGGTGAATTCCTTGGCAGATTCATTTTTTACGCGCTTGGCATTCCGATTGATATTGGATAAAGCCGACCGAGGGTGCGAATGATTCGCATCCTCTTTTTTGATGCATAGAGTTAACCTTTAGGGAAGACATTGGATGGCCATGCAAAAACCATCATTGAACTTTTTCCGGGAAAGGCATTCTTGATTATCATAAAAATTTGAGCGGCTTCATTTCTTCCGGTTTTGGATAACTTTTTATTATTTTCATAAATTGTTAATAATTTTTCGTTTCCCCGCAAATTTCTTCTCAATCCTCTTTTTTCTCGGACAAAACGTTGAACATTTCTTCGTTTGCAACGACAAAAATCACATTTTTACACAAAAACACTCGTCATTGCTGCACAAAAAAATGGGTGTTTTTTCGTTTCCGAAGCCATATTCAGCGATGATCAGGGACTTTATAATCAGTATGAAAGGACTGGAAAGGGCAACGAATGACAAAAAGGGAATCCAAGGTTTTCAACTGAACGTCCGATTGTCTGTCCGGACCAAAAGTTTTCAAGACTTTTTAAGATATAGCACCAGGAAAATATTTCACGAAAGGAGCAATGGAAATGCTGGATCTGTTTAAAAAAGCAAAAGAGTTTAAGATGTCGAGAAGAGCATTTATCGGATGGTCTTCAGCCCTTGCAGCGTCAGCGGCCGTACCTGTTACCCGCGGGTTAACAGCCAGGGCGGAAGAACACTCCGTATTAGAAACAAAAAGCGAAGAAGGGGTGTGGAAAACTGCCGCTTGCTGGCACAACTGCGGCAGCCGATGCTTAAACAAAGTTCTTGTCAAAGACGGGGTGGTCATTCGCCAAAAAACGGATGACACACATCCGGACAGCCCGGATTTTCCGCAACAGCGCGGCTGTTTGCGGGGACGGTCCCAGCGCCATCAAATTTTCGGCGCCGACAGGTTGAAATATCCGATGAAACGCAAGCATTGGGAGCCGGGCGGCGGCCGGAAAGATTTGCGCGGCCGGGACGAGTGGGTTCGTATCTCGTGGGATGAAGCCATCGACATTCTGGCGTCTGAAATCAAACGAATCAGAAAAAAATATGGCAGCGAAGCAATCATGGTCACAGGCAGCGATGCCAATATCCGCAATGCTCTCGCCGCAACGGGAGGATTTACCGGCACGTACGGAAGTTCCTCTTGGGGCGCTTGGAGATGGATTTGGGAGCAAATGGGCGTCGGTGAAGGACTGATTGTTGACGGTATCAACGACCGGATGGATTTAAGAAACTCGCAATTGATTGTCTTGTGGGGATGCAATCCTGCCTGGAGCACGCAAGGAAGTGTCACCTACAATTTTCTGCAGGCGAAAAAAGCGGGAGCCCGCTTTATCTCCATTGACCCGATTTACACGGATACAGCCAATATCATGGATGCAGAGTGGGTGCCGATTCGACCGGGAACCGACGATGCGCTGGCTTTTGGCATTATGTATACCCTGCTTGAAGAAGATGATCCGGAAACAAACCCTCTCATTGATTGGGAGTTTTTAGAAAAATATACGATCGGTTTTGACGCGGATCATATGCCGGAAGGAGCCGATCCAAAAGATAACTTGAAAGATTATATTCTCGGAACTTATGACAAACAGCCGAAAACGCCTGAGTGGGCATCGGAAATTTGCGGCGTTGCTCCCGAGAAAATCCGCTGGCTCGCCCGCCAGATCGGCGGAACCGAGCGAGTGGCCCTCTTGACCGGCTGGGCTCCGGCACGGGTGGCCAACGGAGAAGGATGGGTACAGGCTTTTTCCGCATTGGGCATGATGACGGGCCATATGGGCAGACCGGGAAGAATGACCGGAGTCAGTTGTTGGGAATATGCCGGCAATATGGGACCGAAGCTTGTCATACCGGGAAGCACGGGCAGTCCTTCCATTGAAAATCCCATTGACAACCTCGTGAACGAAAATGAACTTTGGGATGCCGTGCTCGAAGGAAAATTCCTGCAGCGATACGAGGGCGAAAGAAAAGTTAATATTCAAATGATTTACCATAACTACGAAAATGTTTTGCAAACAAGAAGTAATATTGCCAAAGGCATTGAAGCCCACCGCGAAGTGGAATTTGTTGTCACCAATAACTACGTCTTGACAACAAATGCCTTGTATTCAGATTTGGTGCTTCCGGTCGCTACCCCGTGGGAGCGGGAAGGCGCCGTGAAAGGCGGAAACAGGGAAATCGTCATAACTTGGCAGAAGATCGTCGATCCGCTCTATGAAACGAAGAGTGACCGGGAAATTGCCGAATTGCTGGTAGAAGCTTTGGGCAAAGACCCGAAAGAAGTGTTCCCGCTTTCGCCGAAGCAAGAATACTTTAACCAATTGGCCGGCACGATGGTGGTGAAGGAAGACGGCGTTAATTACGAACCGCTGTGCACGATTACGGAAGAAGACATCAAAGAATGGGGCGTGGAAGGAACGCCGCAGCAAGGCCGCATTCCGCTGCAAGAATTTATCGACCGGGGCATCTATCAAGTGCCTAGAAAACCGGGAGACAATTTCGGATTCATCGCTTACAAAGACTTTATTGATGATCCGGAAAACAATCCGGTGTCCAGCGAAAGCGGCAAGTTTGAAATTTACTGCCGGGCCATTCATGAATTGTCGAAAAAAGCGTATTCGGAAATCGCGCCGTATCCAAAATATGAGCCGAAAGTATTTGGTTATGAAAGCACATTTGAAGACTGGGAGAAGAAGAAAAAAGGAAAATATCCGTTCTTGATGACGAATCCGCATTACTTGAGAAGGTCCCACAGCACGCTCGACAATGTTCCCCAACTGCGTGAAGCGTGGCCGAACCCGGTTTACATCAGCCGGATTGATGCGGAAAAGCTCGGCATCAAAGACGGCGACACGGTTCTCATCGAAAATGAATTTGCCAAATCCCTCCGTCCGGCCAAAGTAACCGAGCGGATCATGCCGGGGTGTGTCGGATTGCCTCACGGAGCCTGGGTTGACATTGACGAAAAAACGGGAATTGACCGGGCCGGCGCCGACAACTTGTTTGTCCCCCATATTCCGAAAGGCTTGGGTTCATCCGGTTTCAATTTAACTCGGGTGAATATCCAAAAATGGGACGGAGAGCCGCTTGAGGAAGACGTGAAATGGCCGCAAAGAATTGTTGAATTTTCATAAAAAGGAGTGCATGCCCTATGGCTCAACTGGGTTTTTATATAAATGTGGCAGAGTGCATCGGTTGTAAAACATGCACCATTGCTTGCAAAGACAAAAATGACCTGGAAGTCGGCAGAAATTTTCGCCGTGTTTACACCTACGAAGAAGGCCAGTACCCGAAACCGATCTTCTATCACATCTCCATTTCGTGCAATCATTGCGACGATCCCGGCTGCGTCAAAGCTTGCCCGACGACGGCCATGTACAAACGGAAAGAAGACGGGGTCGTCCTTGTGGATCACGACAAATGCGTCGGCTGCAGATACTGTGAATGGAATTGTCCGTATGGAGCGCCGCAATATAACGAAATGATCGGAAAGATGACCAAATGCGACACTTGCATCGACTTGCGGGAAAACGGGGAAGATCCGGTTTGTGTTTCGTCTTGCGTGATGCGGGCCATTGAATTTGGGCCTATCGACGAACTGCGCAAAAAATACGGAAATGTTAACGAGATAAAAGGCATGCCGGACGCAGCCATTACAAAACCGAACCTTGTAATGACGGCGAAAGGGTAAAATGTCCGGGGGGCTGTCCCCTTTTCCCGGCAACCCCCGTTCTTTGAAAGAAGATATATTTTACAAGTTAAAAGAGGAGGCTGTTCCCATGCATGAATGGGCGTTGTTAATATTTACAATATGTTTGCAAGCTGCCATCGGCGGAGTTGTGATGCTGGCCCTGTTTTATAAAAAGATTTCCGCATTGGGTGAAGAAAAAACGTATCAAATCTTTAAACTTCCTTTGATTGTGTTTGCTTCTCTTTCCGTGATCGGCTTGGCGGCATCTTTCGCTCATTTGGGCACTCCGTTGAATGCGCTCAATACGATTCGCAACTTCGGCTCATCTTGGATGAGCAGGGAAATTGTTTTTACGGGATTGTTTATAGCAGCGGTATTCGTTACCTTGGCGCTGGCCCTGGCAAAGAAAAAAGTCAGCCTGGGCCCTTTGGCGGCAACGGCGCTCATCGGTCTTGCAGATATTTTTTGCATGGCCGCGATTTATACCAATTCCCTCGTCAGCGGTTGGAGTTCTATCCACACATATACTTCCTTTTACGGGACGGCATTGGTGCTTGGCCCTGTTTTGGCGGCGAGCTTAGTCATTCCCGGCTTGCGGGCCTCAGCGGAAACCAGCCTCGCGGGGGATGTTGTAAAATATTCTTTCAACATGCTATTGGCAGGAATTGCCGTGCAATTGATCGGGCTGGCTGTATTTGCGACTTCGCTGCCGGAAGTTCATATCATTCAAGGGGTGAATGCCCTCGCCATATTGGCCGGATATAAAGGAACTGTTGCTGCGAGATGGTTGATTGAACTTGCCGGGGTGGGAATCTTCGCATACCTTGCTTATTCCGTGGACAAAAAGATGCAGCCGGCCGTTGTTTACGCCGCTTTATTGGCCGTGTTGGCGGCAGAAGGCATGAGCAGATATTTGTTCTATGTGTTGGGTGCGTAAGCATGAGTTGGCGGGAAAGAATCGTTCTTTCCCGCTTATTTTGTTTTGTCAGGAAAGTTTTAATCGGCCGCTTAAATGGGGCGCTGACAGCTGTTTTTTTGAAAAAATGCCGCGCTGCCGGGCCTCCCAGTCAATGATTACCATCGAAAAAGACCGGTTTTTTTGCTATTCTTAAAGTAAAGAAATAATTTTCATCTACCTTCGAAAAAGGAGTGGGGAGCTTTGCTCTCAAATATCGGCGTGCCAGGTTTGATATTGATCCTAGTTATTGCGCTGATTATCTTCGGTCCGAAAAAACTTCCGGAAATTGGCAGGGCTGTTGGACAGACTCTGAGGGAGTTTAAGAAATCCACAGCCGGAATCATCGAAGAGATAGAAGAATCACAGGAAAAGAAAGAAAATAAAACGAAATAAACATTTGTTTTATCAGTTTGCGGGTACCCGCGAAAGGGCGGGAAATGGCCGGCAATTCTTTTTTGCGGGCAGGCATTCTTCGCGTTACGGATAATAGCAAAAATATCGGCTTTGAAATGTTAAAAAGTCATTAATTTTTCACAATTATTTAATTTGTTGAAAAAGAGTATGTCTTACCCTTAAGACGTACTCTTTTTTGCTGGATTCATCATATGAATGGAATGTGTTTTGTTCCCCGGGACTAGTCCCGTTTGTTGAAATTATTTTTCCGCAATGAATGCGGTTTTCGTGCTAAACCGTGTTTGCCGGGTTTTTTGCCCGGTTTTCGGGACTGAAAAATTTTTGTTTGTAAAAAATGCATGAAATTATTGACTTTGCAAGGCAGTTATTGTAAATAATTATTAATTGAGTGCTTGACTTTTGGCTGAAAATAAGTATGATTTTTATGTTAGCCGTTTTAAAAATGAAAGTGTGTCAATGAGTGTCTCCTCTTGTTTTGAGGCAGAGTACGAATGTGATTGTTCGTTAATTTGATAGATCTTTATGTTAATATAGTAGTAGAAAGAAGGTTGGTGTTTCCTATGGCGAATCTGACATTTAAAGAAAAATTGACCGGCAAATTCATATATTTTTATGCTTTGGCAGTTCTTTTACTTTGGATTAAAACATATATCACACAATTGACTCAATTCGATCTGGGAGTAGAGGGAACACTCCAGGAATTTCTGCTACTATTGAATCCCCTTGGCACCGCCATGCTGTTTTTGGGTTTGGCCTTCTTCTTTAAAGGCAGACGCAAGTATATCGCCTTGCTTGTTATTTACTCCGTCATGTCGATCCTTCTGTATGCCAATGTATGTTTTTACAGGGAGTTCCGGGACTTTATCACTTTGCCGACGATTTTGCAGGGAACCCAAAACATCGGAGTGATCGGAAACAGCATCGGCGCCATTGCAGAGGGGTATGACTTCTTGTTTTTCATAGATTTGTTGTTGCTGATTGTTTTAGTTGTCTTTAAGATTGTGAAAGTAGATGTAAAAGGATTGAGCCGGCGCAAAGCTTTGGCGATCATTTCTTTGGCGCTTGGCCTTTCCAGCTTGAACTTGGCTTTGGCGGAAACGGATCGTCCGCAGCTGTTGACGAGAGGCTTTGACCGCAATTATATTGTGAAATATTTGGGAATGTACAATTATACGATCTATGATGCGGTTCAAAGCACAAAGGCGTCAGCGCAAAGGGTTTTGGCGGACAGCAGCGACATCATTGAGGTCATTAACTTTACAAGGTCAAACTATGCGCAGCCCAATCCGGAATATTTCGGTGTCGCCAAGGGAATGAATGTGATCTATATCCATCTTGAATCCATCCAGGAATTTTTAATCGGTTATGAATTGCACGGCGAGGAAGTGACACCGTTCCTGAACTCGCTGGTGCATGATGAACATACGCTGTATTTTGATAATTTCTTCCATCAGACGGCCCAAGGAAAGACGGCGGATGCCGAATTTCTCATTGATAATTCCTTGTACGGTTTGTCGCAAGGGGCAGCGTTTATTACAAAAGGTGAGAACACGTACCATGCCGCCCCGGCAATATTGAAGGATCACGGCTACACGTCTGCCGTGTTCCACGGGAACTCAGGAAGCTTCTGGAACAGAAACAAGATTTATAAAGCGTTCGGATATGATCATTTCTTCGATCTAAGCTATTATTACATGGCGCCGGATCAAAAGGCCGATTACGGGTTGAATGACAAGCCGTTCTTTGAACAATCGGCTGTCCTGCTAGAGACGTTGCCGCAGCCGTTTTATGCGAAGTTTATAACGGTTACCCATCATTATCCGTATGAAATGGGGAATGAGGAAGAATTGACGCTTGCTCCCCATACAACGGGGGACCGTTCAGTGGATAACTATTTCCGAACGGCCCGCTATGCGGATGAGGCTCTTGAGCAATTTTTTAATTACCTGAAAGAATCGGGATTGCTGGATAACTCCATTATTATCATGTATGGGGACCATTATGGAATTTCGCAAAATCATGACCGGGCCATGTCCGTTGTTCTGGATAAAGAAATCACCCGTTTTGACAGCGCGGCTGCTCTGCAGCGAGTTCCGCTCTTTATCCGGGTTCCCGGAATTGAAGGCAAAATCTTGCATCAATACGGAGGACAAATCGACCTGCTTCCGACTTTGCTTCATTTGTTGGGCATTGAAGCCAAAGATTATGTCCATTTTGGAACGGATTTGCTGTCGCCCGAACATGATGAACTAGTTCCGTTCCGCAACGGCGACTTCGTCAGTCCGACCATTACATCTGTGGACGGAAAATTCTACGATTCCAGAACGGGCGAACCGCTCGATGAAAGCATGCTGGAAGAAGCGAATCGGTTCCGTTCGATCGTGAGACAGAAATTGGAACTTTCAGATAAAGTGGTAAATGGCGATTTGTTGCGGTTCTATACACCGGACGGATTTACTCCGGTCGATCCTTCGCAATTCGATTACAAGCCGGATCCGGATTATGATCCGGAAGAGCTCTTCAAAAAAGATGAACATGAAGGCTCTGAAACTGAAAGTAGAATTGAAGATTCTCAATCCTGAAATAAACAAGAACGACTTTACA
>CALKIU010000036.1 GCA_937995745.1 uncultured Bacillaceae bacterium
GTTTTGATTGTAGGGCTCTTAGTGACGATCGCTGGATCCTTGATATCGCCGGGAATCGTAGACGTGGCAGAAGCCGTCGCTGTTTCACCGCTGTTCTGGATCCGCATTTTTGGCAGCTTGCTAATCCCGGCAACGCTTATCATTTATATGCTCGTTGGAAAAAAATCCGCCATAGCCAAATATGTTTTAGCAGCAGCAACTTTTGCTTTCATTGGGGAATTATCAGGTCGGGCGCTGTTTTACCACACTGTGATGAGCCAATATCCGTGGTTTTAAAATAGGTATTAGGTGGGGAAAACCAATGAATAACGGTTTTCCCCCTAAAAAATTTTAACCAAGTTCATGTTCAACATTATGATTTTTCCTGCTGAATAAGTGATTTCATAGCATCAAGCATGTTGAAAAGATGAGCGAATAAAGTAACGTTGCGCCCAATCGGTACAAAACCTAGCTGACGTCTTTGACAATTTTACCCTTTTTCAAAATGCATCATAGCGAGAAACAGGGTTGAAAGGAATATGTTAAAGAAAGACGGTTTGAATAAAGTTATTGGAATTTCAGTCAGCAATCGTTTAGCATGCAGCTTATCATTTGTGAAATTACGATGACCTTCTCGAAATGGATTCATAAAAATGCTGTCGTACCCATCTGGTTTAAAAATGAAATATAATGCCTTAATCATGTTGTTCATCAATCTGATATGGCAGACATTTTCACCAACAGCTTAGAAACATTGCAATGTGTTGATGAACAGAAACTCACGAGTGGTTATAAGTTCATAAAAAGGAGGCAGTCTTCCTGTGCGCCAAAAAGCAGCACCGCTAAAGACAGCCTCCTCTTTTTATATGGCTTGCACCACAAAAAACCCAATGACGCTGAGCAAAACAGAAACAATCAACATGGCGGCAAACGGCCTTAATGCTCTCGTCCGGATGTCTTTTAAACTAATATTTAATCCAAGGCCGACCATCGCCGCGGTGAGAAGCCAGGTCGTGCCGGCAGCCACTCCATCCATCACTCCGGCATGATAGGGGATGTAATGGCCGATGACATAAGTGCCGAACAAGCTCATGGCGATAAAACCAAGTAAGAACCACGGAAAATTGATTTTTGTTTTTTCCGATTTTCCGCTCTCTTTCACCCGGCTCATGATCGCCAGGAGAACGAAGCTCAACGGTACGAGTAAAAAGACACGGCCCAATTTTGCCAATAAGGCCATCGCTGTAGGATCTTCTCCGGCCGGTGCGGCGGCCAGGGCCACATGGGCCAGTTCATGAAGGGTCAGCCCGGACCAGATGCCGTACTGTACATCAGTCAAGGGCAAGACGGGACGGAGCAAAGTGTAAATAATGGAAATGACCGTTCCCGTCAAGGCAATCATCGCCACTCCGAGTGCCGTATCCTTTTCCTTTGCTTTGACAATCGGCGCAACCGCGGCAATCGCCGCCGCCCCGCATACTCCAGTTCCCACTCCTGCCAAGAGGGAAATATTTGTATCGGCTTTAAAAAGCTTTGCCAGCCACAAAGTTCCCAAAATCGCGAACAAAATCACGCCTGTACCGATAAGGATCAGGCTGATCCCGTCGCCAATAATGATGGCTATATTTAATTTTAAACCATATAAAACGATCGCTACTCTTAATAGAATTTTAGAAGAAAAATTTATTCCGTCGCGCAGCAGTTCCGGATAGCCGAAAATTTGCCGGTAAAGGATCGCGATCAGGATCGCCGTGGCCATTTGACCGATGCGGTCAAAACCGGGCAACAAGGCGACACTGTATCCAAAAAAGGCGATTAAAAAGGTAAAGGCCACCCCGCCGATCCAGTGTAAACTCTTTTGCAGTTGATTTTCTTTTGCTTCAGTTTCTCTGGTTAGCACTTTTGCTTCCATTATGTTCACCTCAGAACGTTGTTATATCCATTAATTTACTTTAAACTGTATAATAAGTAAAATTAATATTTGTTATAAAGTGAATAAGAAAAACTTATTTATAGAGCGGGTGTTTAGTTTTTCACGAATGAACAGCTTGGGAAGGTGTTATCAAATGGATCAACATTTGCTTGTCTTTGTCAAAGTGGCCGAAAAGGGCAATTTTTCCAAAGCGGCCGAAGAGTTGCACATGACGCAGCCGGCAGTCAGTCAATATATTCAAAGTTTGGAAAGGATATATGGCACAAGATTGCTTGAGCGGAATAACAAGTTTGTCCGATTGAACAAAGCGGGAAAAATCGTCTACGACCATGCAAAAGAGATTCTCGGAATCTATTCAAAAATATCCATTCTGCTTGACGATTTGGCCAATGCTCCAAAGGGGCCGCTGGCCATCGGGGCAAGTTATTCATTCGGAGAGTATGTGCTTCCACATGTGATTTCCCAATTGCATAAGGAATTTCCGCATATTCAGCCAACCATAAAAATCGGAAACACAAAGGAAATTGCCGGATTGGTTTTAAAAAATCAACTGGATGTCGGCATAATTGAAGGGGACTTTCATGACAGCCATTTGACGGTTGAACCGTTTGCCGATGACTCCATGTTTGTGATCGCATCGGCCAAACATCCTTTGGCAAAAGAACGGGAGCTATGCCGGCCGGAAAGTTTGGAAAAAGAAACGTGGATTATTCGGGAGGAAGGCTCCGGGACACGGGAGGCGACTGACAAGCTGTGGAGTATATTAGCAATATCGCCGAAAGATGTCATGGTGTTTGGCAGCACCCAGATTATTAAGGAATCCGTTGAGGCCGGATTGGGAATTGCTTTGCTGTCGCAAGTGACATTCCGCAAAGAGAGCCGGCTCGGGCTGATTAAAATTCTTCCCGTCAACGGCACTCCTTATAAAAGAAAGTTCTCCATTGTCCTGCGAAAATCCGCCTACCGGACAAAAGCAATGGAAGTGTTCATTGAGCTATTAAAGAACAGAGGAATATGATTCAGACGGCAAGTTCCCATGCAATACAAAACAGACATCGGGATTTTCATGCATTGGAGATGAATTTCATAAAATTCCGAAATAAATAGAAATAGGTTGTCAAAAAAACGGTGTCTTTTCGTCCTTTCCTTACAGGCGAGAGAGCATGTATTAATGAAAACGATGGAAACCGTTGTTCAACTGCTCAAGGAATTTTTACACGTTTCGCACTCAATTTCTTTTAAATATATACAGGACAGGAATGTACTATGGTTTAAAATGTTCATAGGAATATACAACTGACACTCGCCATTTCCGGTGTGGTTGCTGCAAAAGTTGAGGAAAAGATTGAAGATGCAATCCGGCTGTATGATGATGTTAATATCGATGCGATTATATCGATGCATGCCCTCTGGACTGTCCTATTATCATTAAAATTAGAGAATGGCAGTTTAAAGAAGATCCCATAAAATCAATGATACAGGTCCAAATTGAAAATCTTATAGAAATTTGTTCTGTTAACGGATTTAAAAATAGTGAAGAGGGAACGTTTGGAAAAAACCGGCCGATGTTTTAAGAATCCAAGTTGATGTTTTTTTCGGCCTTTATTTTTAAAAATGGGGGATTCGAATTTCTTTGGCCGCAAAGAAACTGGTCACGACAAAAAATCAATTTTCCAAAAAGGACCGGGTCACCGACACGATGGTCCTTTTATTTTTGCAAATGTGAGCGATGTCATTGTAACTATTTTAAGAAAATTTTATGGTGAAAGTATACTCTGTTCATTTTTTGACGGAAAGATGGATCTTATTTTTTAAAGAGAGGAGCTGAAAGGGATGACGGCGGTATTAGAAGTTCTGCCCAGAGATGCCGGGATTATTTACGATTTCAACAAAAAACACCCCCCTGTTATGACCGTTGCTTCCGGAACGACGATTGAGATTGAAACATATGATTGCTTTCAGGAGCAAATTACTTCACCTGATTCGGTTTTGTCAGAACTTGATTGGGAGCAGATTAATCCGGCCACCGGCCCCGTGTTTGTGGAAGGAGCAAAACCGGGCGATGTGTTGAAGGTGAAAATTGAAAAAATTGAGCTGGCTGACCAAGGCGTGATGATGGTTGGTCCCGATCTCGGCGTGATGGGCCACCGCATCAAGGAGATGGAAGCGAAAATCATTCCCATCCGCGACGGGAAAGCTCTGTTTAATGACATTGAAATCCCCTTAAACCCGATGATTGGCGTAATCGGGGTGGCTCCGGCCGGGGATGGAGTCAACTGCGGCACACCGGGAGCCCACGGCGGGAACATGGACAACAAGATGATCACCGAAGGAGCGACTCTTTATTTGCCCGTTTTTGCGGAAGGCGCCCTGTTTGGCTTGGGGGACTTGCATGCGGCCATGGGAGACGGGGAAATCAGCGTCACCGGGATTGAAGTGTCCGGCAAAGTGACTGTAACTTTGGAAGTCATTAAAAATGTGGATTTAAACCATCCGATGCTGGAAAACGATGAAGTTTTCACGCAAATCGCTTCTGCGGAGACGCTGGAAGAAGCCGTCAAAATAGCCACAGAAGAAATGATTAACCGCATCGTGGAAAAAAGCGGCCTGTCAATCAGTGAAGCTACCATGCTCATGAGCGCGGCGGGCCAGGCAGAAATCTGCCAAGTGGTCGATCCGTTGATGACGGTCCGGTTTGTCGTGCCGAAATGGCTGTTAACACAATTAAAGGTTGAATTTTTTTGAATGATGGCGCATGTAAAATGTTGAAGGAGCAAACGCGTCGAACCAATAAAAAGGAATCAGCCGTCCTCGCATCGATGAGAGGGACACTGATTCCTTTTTTTGCAGGAACCAAAATGATTCACCACTTACCTTGCATACTGAATGCTTGAAAATTCTGTCCTTCAAATTGATGTAAAATAAGAGAAAGTATGTTGCATACGGCACATCGTTTCGAATTGTAATCGAGCGTATGCTTTATTGCGGAAAGACTGAACGATTCATCCGGGGGAAGAAGATGAAAAAACAGACGGGGAACCAACAATTAGTGAAAAGGATTAACAAAAGAATCGTGTTGCAGACGATTGTCGAAAATGAACCTGTCTCACGGGCGGAAATCGCCTCCGTGACGGGGTTGAACAAAGGAACCGTTTCTTCGCTCGTGCAAGAGTTAATCGATGAGCAGTTTATCTATGAATCGGGACCGGGAAAATCGAGCGGGGGCAGGAGGCCGGTCATGCTCCATTTTAATGAACGGGCAGGATTTTTCATCGGCATCGATTTGGGCGTGCATTATATTCTGGGCGTATTAACGGACGTAAAGGGGAATATTGTCCACAAATTAAGAAAAAAATTGCCTGTACGTTCTTATCATGATGTCCTTGCCGTTTTGGTATCCATTATATCCCAATTGTTGGATGCTGCTCCGGAAAGTCCGTATGGAGTGTCCGGAATCGGAATGGCCGTGCCCGGGCTTGTCAACAAAAGCGGAGAAATTTTGATCGCGCCGAATCTTGGCTGGAAAAACGTTCATCTAAAAAAAGATATTGAATCCCGGTTTCAAATACCCGTTATAATGGAAAACGAGGCCAATGCCGGGGCTTACGGGGAAAAACTCTACGGCACCGGCAAAGATTATGAACATATTCTTTACGTCAGCGCCGGGATCGGAATCGGTGTCGGAGTGCTCCTGAACGGAGAATTGTACCTGGGGGCAGAAGGGTATGCCGGTGAAGCAGGCCATATGATGGTGGAGATAAACGGAAAGGATTGTTCTTGCGGGAGCAAAGGATGCTGGGAAATGTACGCCTCGGAGCGGGCTCTGTTGGCAGAAGCGGGAACATTGCCCGGAATCGGTGAAACATCGTTGACGATTGAAACTTTGTGTGAACTGGCGGAAAGCGGACACCGAGGGGTTCTGGCTGTTTTTCACAAAGTCGGCACTTACTTGGGAATCGGCCTGCACAACTTGATTCACACGTTTAACCCGGAACTTGTCATTATCGGCAACCGGCTGGTTCTTGCCCGCAAATGGTTGGAAGAGCCGATCCGCCAAGTCATTGAACGTTATACGATAAAATGGCACCGGGACCAAGCAAACATACAATTTTCCGGACTGATGACAGATGCGGCGGCCCTTGGTTCGGCGGCTCTGGCCATAGAACAGTTCTTCAAACAATTATTTTTGCCGGGTGAAAAGTAAAAAGCTGTCCGGGAAGAGGATTGAGCAGACTCTTCAGGACAGCTTTTCTCTTGGTCTGGCCGCTTTTATCCGCGGAATTTCTTTAAGCGCTGATTCATTTCTCTCGTATTTTGATAAATTTCCTGATAAATGCCAAACAGTTCCTGATACGTTTTCACCTGATCCGGATTTGGCGTATAAACTGTTGCTTCCTGCAAAAATTGTTCCGCACATTCATCGAGGCTTGAAAACCATCCGCATCCGCAAGCGGCAAGCATCGCCGCACCCATGCCGGGTCCTTGCTCGCTGGCCAGTTTGATGATTTTCGCATTGAACACATCAGCCTGGATTTGCAGCCAAGTTTCATTTTTGGCGCCGCCGCCGATGGAAACGATTGTATCAATCGTTTTTCCTGCGTCGCGGAAAATCTTAATGGATTCATTCAAGGAAAAAGTGATTCCTTCCATGACCGCCCGGACAAAATGGGCCCGCGTATGTTTCGAATCGGCCCCGATAAAACTGCCTCTGATATCGGCGTCCGGATAAGGCGTCCGCTCCCCGACGATATACGGAGCGAACAACAATCCGTTGGCCCCGGGGGGAACTTCTTCAATTCCGGAAACAAAATCGTCAAAACTTTCCCCGTTCGCAAATGTGTCCTTGAACCAGCTCAGGCTGTAGCCGGCTGCCAACGTGACGCCCATTGTGTAATAAGCGTTTTCTTTTCCGTGATTGAAATAGTGGACTTTTCCTTGAAAATCCCGATCTTTGGTTTCTTCATACGATAAAACCACACCGGACGTTCCGATGCTGGCCAATGTTTTCCCGGAGGAAAGGATGCCGGCTCCGATGGCGCCGCAAGCATTATCGGCACCTCCGGCAAATACTTTCGTCCCGACGGACAAACCTGTTTTTTCCGCAAACTCTTTCGTTATGTTGCCGACAAAATCCCCTGATTCCACAAGCGGCGGAAGAATGGCCGGGTCGATTTCCAACAGCCGGCACAATTCTGAACTCCATTCCTTTTTCGAAATATCCAGCAGCAGCGTACCGGCCGCATCGGAATAATCCATATGGATTTGCCCGGTCATCCGGTAGCGCAAATAATCTTTCGGCAGCAGAATAACATCGATTTTTTCAAAAATCTCCGGTTCATATTGCTTCACCCAAAGGATTTTGGGAAGAGTAAACCCTTCCAGGGCCACGTTTTTGGTAATGCCCAGCAGCTTTTCCTTCCCGACGATATCGTAAATTTGCCGGCATTGTTCCGTCGTCCTTGTATCGTTCCAAAGAATCGCATTTCTGAGAACGTTTCTGTTTTTGTCCAAAACGACAAGGCCGTGCATTTGTCCGGAGAAACTGATTCCTTCAATATCAGAGACTTGTCCCCGGAAATTGCGGACGAGTTCGGCAATCGCTTCCGTCGTTTTTTCCACCCACTCTTCCGGTTCCTGCTCGCTGTAGCCTGATATTTCCTGAATGAGCGGATACGATTTGGAAACTTCATCAACAACTGCCCCTTCTTGATTGACGAGCAACGTTTTCACTGCGCTTGTGCCTAAATCGACTCCAATAACGTATTTCATTTCCCATCAGCCTTTCTTTTTTGTTGTAAAAAAACGGCCAATCCCCATAGCGCTTGACAACGAACTGTGGGAACGCTTTCACCTGGATAGAAAAAATTTTTTTAATATAATTTTTGTCTATGAAAATTTTAGCAGATTTAACTTCGTTTGTCTATTGGATAAACTAAGTGGGAAAATTCCGAAAAATTTATGTGACAAAACGAAAATGACGAGAGAAACAAGAGCAGAATGAAGGTTCCGTAGGCAGCGGTTGAATCCACGAAAGAAATATGGGCCCCAACTCCGCCAGCCGTGTTTTGAATAGATGAGGTGTACAGATGTATTCCCATTATATGGGTGAACTCAATATCAGAATCGTTGAGATGGAGAGTGAGAAAAAAACAGCCTGTTCATGGCGACACCTTTGGCAGAGCAAAGCGAGGAATGTCAGAAACGGAAAACCGTGAACTTGGAGGCGTCGCAAAAGAATGATTGCCGCATTACTATTATATTCAAAAAACAGCAAACAAACGTTCTGTTTCTGTGGTAAAATAGAATTAATCAAATATCCCGATCTGCAAGAGACGGAAGCTTCGCCGTTTCTTGCAAACTACCCGTTTATCAATAAAAAACAAAATGGAAGGATCTTACCGGGCCGTGCCCGTCAAAAATACGTTACTATTAGAATGGATAAACGCGAAACCCGGGGTTCCGGGCAATTTTTGCCGTAAAATTCAATGTCTCGGAATCTGTCAAATAGATCAGCCAATCATAACCTTTAAGGAAAGAGGCGAAAAGCATGAAGTTTTTCCATACGGCCGACTGGCACTTGGGAAAGCTGGTTCAAGGCGTCAATATGACGGAAGATCAGCGCTATGTATTGGAGCAATTCATCCGTGCCGTGGAAGAAGAAAAACCGGACGCCGTCGTGATTGCCGGCGATTTGTACGACCGGGGAATACCGTCGACAGACGCCGTCAATCTCCTTGATGAAACATTGAAAACGATTGTTATTGATTTAAAAACGCCGGTGCTTGCAATTGCGGGAAATCATGACAGTCCGAGCCGGCTCAACTTTGGCAGCGAAATCATGAAGGCGAACGGACTGCATATTGCCGGGCAATTTGCAGACCGGTTTGAACCCGTTGTGCTGGAGGATGACTTTGGCAAGGTGCATTTTCATCTCGTGCCTTACGCCGACCCGAGCATCGTGCGGACAGTCCTGGAAGATGACGAAATCGGCACCCACAACGAGGCTATGAAAAAAACCATCGAAAGAATTACGGAAAAAATGGACCCGTCTGCCCGCCACGTTTTTGTCGGACATGCCTTTGTCACCCCGCACGGAGAGGCGGCGGACAACACGAGCGAATCGGAACGGCCGCTGGCCATCGGCGGCACGGAGTACGTAGAGGCCGGCTTGTTCGAAAAATTCCACTATACCGCCCTCGGACATTTGCATCAAGCCCATTATGTTTTAAACGAAACGATCCGTTACGCCGGTTCTATATTAAAATATTCCATTTCCGAAGAACACCATAAGAAAGGCTTCTATGTGGTCCACTTGGACGGAGAAGGCCGGGTGAGCGTGGAGAAGCGTCTGCTTAAGCCGAAGCATGATATGCGGTCGGTGGAAGCATACATGGACGATTTGCTCACCCATCCGGTCAACGAGGATTATGTGTTTGTCACTCTCCTTGATGAGGAACCGGTGCTGGCGCCAATGGAAAAAGTCCGTTCCGTATATCCGAACGCCATGCATGTGGAACGGAAAATCATTGTGCCGTCTGACAAAGAAGAACCGGAGCGGGACGAGCCGGCCCGCCATCAAATGGACACCTTTTCCCTTTTCAAAACTTTTTACAGGGAAATGAAAGGCTCCGAACCGGGCGAAGAAACCCTGCATCTGTTTAAAGAAGTCGTACATGAAATCGGACAGGAATTCCACATCGAACTGAATCAGGCCGGAAAAGAAGCGGCAGCCGCGGTCGAACGGCAGGGAGGGGAAGAACGATGAAACCGCTGAAATTGACGATGACCGCTTTCGGACCGTACAAAGACACGGAAGTGATCGATTTTACCAAATTGCAAAACCACCGGTTGTTCGTAATTTCCGGAAAAACGGGCGCCGGCAAGACGACAATATTTGACGGCATCTGTTTTGCCCTGTACGGGTCTGCAAGCGGAGAGGACCGCAGCGACAGCAAGTCTCTCAGAAGCGACTTTGCCGATGACGACGTGCAAACGGAAGTTGAACTGGAATTTGAATTGCGCGGCCGCGTGTACCGCATTAAACGTTCCATTCCCCATGTGAAAAAAGGAAACAAAACCCCCACTCCCGGACGCTATGAATTTTATGAAAAAGTGGACGGCCGTGAAGTACCATGTGTGGACAGGCAAATTGTGACGGAAATTAATAAGAAAGTAGAAGAATTGCTCGGGTTGACGAAGGACCAGTTCATTCAAATCGTCATGCTGCCCCAGGGAGAATTCCGCAAACTGCTGACGTCAGATACGGAAAACAAAGAAGAAATTTTGCGGAGAATTTTCCGAACGGAGCCGTTCACCCTTCTGACGCAGCGCTTGAAAGAAAAGAAACAAACGGCCGAACAAGATTACCGGACAGAAGAACAGACTCTCCAGCGCTTGATTGCTGAAATTCCGGGCATGCTTCCGGAACGGGAACAATCGGAACTGTTTCAAGTTTTGAACCGGGAAAGCTATAATGTTCACCAAGTCTTGGCCGGGCTCGAGAATGAAAAGAACTTTTATGAAAAAGAAGTGGTCCGCTGCCAGGAAGAAGAACGGAGAGCCGGGGAAGCTTACGAAAACAAACTGAAAGAATATCACAAGGCCGAGAGCTTGAATCAAGAGTTTTATAAATTGGAAGAAAAAGAGAATCAATTAAACGGGCTCCTTGAACAAAAATCAGTTATCGCCGAAAAAGAAGCCAAGCTCGAAAGCGCGGAGCGGGCTGCTAAACTTGAGGCTTACGAAATCCAGGTGATTGAATGGCGCGAGGACGTCAACACAAAACAACGCCATTTGAAAGCAGCCGAACAGGCCTTTGTAGATGCGCAGGAAATGTTGAAAGCCGCCCAACATCGCTACGAACAGGAAGAGAAAAAAGAGGCTGAACGGGAAGAAACCGGCCGCCTTCTTGAACAGCACCAGGAACTCCTGCCCGTAGTCGAGGAAATCGATAAAAAAAGGATCGCTTTGGAACAGAAATACAGAGCCCTTCAGGAGACAGGGCAAAACCTTGAAAATGTTCAAAACGAGAGGAAGAAACTTTCCGAAAAAGTGGAAAAACTGAAACAAGAAGTGAAAATCATTGAGGAAAAAGTGGACAAGCTCCCGGAGAAAGTGCAGCAATTATCGGATATGCGCAATACTGCCCGCGTTTTGAAAGAATACCTGGCCTTCTCCGAGAAAAGGGAAAAGCTTGTGCAAGAAGGCAAAGAAATCAGGGTTGAATGGGAACAAGCGAAGCGGGAGCATGATGAGATCGAATCGGCATGGCTCAACGGACAAGCTGCCGTTCTTGCCGCCCGCCTGCATGACGGCGAGCCCTGTCCCGTATGCGGCAGCACGGTTCATCCCGCTAAAGCCCACAGCGGAGGAACGATTCCGACCAAAGAGGAGCTAGAACAGGCCAAAGCCGTTTTTATTGAAAAAGACAGCCAGTATCGGGAGGCCCGAATCAAATATAAACAAAATCAGGAACAATTGGAGGATAAAGCCGAGGAAGTCATTCAACTCGGAATGGAACCGGAGAAGGCACAGGAAACATACAAGCAGCTTGTCAAAGACGGCCAGGCTTTAAGCAAGGAAATAGATAAGCTGAAAGGGGAGCAGAAGGCACTCGCAACAGCGAGAAAAGAGCTCCAAGAAAAGGAAAAGAAAATAGAGGAACTTCAAAAACAGTGGGATCAGTTGTCCGATAACTATCAAACTCTGAAAACTTCCTTCGCATCGCAAAAAGCCGTCTATGAGGAGCAATTGAAACGGGTTCCCGGGGAGTTGCGGAACTTGCAATCATTGAAAAAGAAAATCGCCGAACTGCAGCGTCTGAAAGACGAGCTGGACCGGGCTTGGAAAGCCGCCCGGGAACAACTGCAGGAAGCAAAGGAACAAGAAGTAAAAGCAAAAACGAATTGGGAAAACGCCGGCAAACAATTAGCCGAGACCATGGCCAAAAAGGAACGCGCAGAAAAACAGTTTGTGCAAGCCCTGCAAGAAGCCGGTTTTGCCGATGAAGAAAGCTATCGCCTGGCCAAACTGCCCGAGGAGGCGCGCCGGCAGTTAAAGGATGAAATGGATCGTTATCAGAACACGGTTGAATCATTGAAATTGCAGATCAAAGAGTTGAAGGAAAGCCTCAAAGATAAGGAAAAAGCGGATTTGGAGACTCTTGCTGCGGAAGTGGACGGTTTCAAGGAAGCCCATGAAAAAGCGAAATCCCGGACTTTGGAAACGCAGCGTTGTTTGGAAGCGGCCATGAAACAAGCGGAGAAAATTTCAGACTCCTATTCGAAAGCGGTTGAACTGGAAAAACGCCTGAATACCGTTACCGATTTGTATGATGTGCTCAGAGGCCAGAATACAAAGAAAATTTCTTTTGAACGCTATTTGTTAATCGAATATTTGGAGCAAATCCTCATCGCGGCCAATGAACGCTTAAAAAAATTATCAAACGGACAGTTTGTGCTCATCCGCTCCAACCGCCAGGAAAGCAGAGGGCGGCAGAGCGGCCTCGGTCTTGATGTTTATGATGCTTATACCGGCCAAACAAGGGATGTCAAAACGTTGTCCGGCGGCGAAAAATTCAATGCTTCTTTATCGCTCGCCCTCGGCATGTCCGATGTTATCCAAAGCTACCAAGGCGGAGTATCCATCGAAACGATGTTTATTGATGAAGGATTTGGTTCCCTGGATGAAGAATCATTGACCAAAGCGATTGACACGTTGATCGAACTGCAGCAATCAGGCCGCATGATCGGAGTCATCTCCCATGTTCAGGAACTGAAAAACACGATCCCGGCAGTATTAGAGGTTTATAAAATGAAAGAAGGATACAGCAGGACGAAGTTTATGATTAAGTAAAGCAGGTTGGATAGAATCTTGTTAATAGGACATCCTTTTGCCGTTCGACAAATGTCTAGACGGCAAAAGGATGTTTTTTTGCTCATAAAGCTGCCGGAATAACCTCAATTTTTAGAGTATCCTCTTGAAAATCAATAGGCGGCTGTAAAATTCTTACTAATTTCTCGTTTTATCAGAAAATTCTGTACATTGTCTTCTACGTATGATGTATAAAGAATGTAAAGATAACTTTACAAAAAAGGTGAAAATATATGCCGGTTATAAATAACATAAAAAAGATTCGAAAGGAAAGAGGGATAAAACAGTTGAAGTTGGCTGAAGATCTA
>CALKIU010000037.1 GCA_937995745.1 uncultured Bacillaceae bacterium
ATTGAAACTATCATCTTTGCTGATACAGGTTGGGAACCGAAGCAGTTTGGATCTTACCTATGAGGGATTGAAACTAAAGGACTCCCATTCGCACACTCCCTTTCCAGAAGCGTTTGGATCTTACCTATGAGGGATTGAAATAGACAAGCCCTTCATGTTCGAGCACATTTGCTTCAGTTTGGATTTTACCTATGAGGAATCGTGTCATATCTTATAAAAGTTTGAATGTTAGAGTTTTTTAAAAGAAATTTCATTGTTTCTTTTTTACTATTATGCTAATATTTTGTTAAATCAATCTAATTAAGAGGTGAGAAAAATACCTGCGATACATGTTACTTTTGAACTAAATGGTCCTGTTGAAATTCCTGTTAACTATCATCACTTGATTCAATCATTCATTTATTCACTTCTCCCTTCCCAAGATGCTTTATATTTGCATGATGTCGGGTATGAATATCAAAACCGTATTTTTAAGCTTTTTACTTTTTCGAATATTCAATGTGATCAAATAAAATATGACAAAAATACCAAAAATCTAGTATTTTATGATAAAATACAAATATCAATTAGTTCTATTTTACCAGAATTTATCCAAAAAATAACAAATACACTTATCCACCATGACCATTTTGTTTTACATCGTTCAAAAATGCGTGTAGGAAAAATAGGATTTGATGAGAATATCGCATTTTCAAATTGTATTACTGTGAAAGCGCTTTCTCCCATAACAGTTTATTCAACGTATGAAAGAAGAGACGGTTCAAAAATAACCCATTATTTTTCACCTTGGGATCGAGTTTTTGAACATTTAATCGAAGAAAACTTTGCAAGGAAATATCAAGCATTCACAGGAAAACCAATAGAAAAAAAGGAACTTATTAAAGTCCGTCCTGTACGAGTAACCAGAAAAGATAAAAAAGTTACAAATTATAAATCAACTTGGATAACAGGATGGACCGGAGTGTATGAATTGGAAGGGGAGGCAGAACATTTAACATTTTTGCTGAATACAGGACTGGGAAGTAAGAATAGCATTGGTTTTGGATTTATTCGACTTTTAAATAAGGGGGTGCAGGAAAATGATAAAAACAATATATAAATTAGGTTCTTATTATTTGAAAGAACATCCTTCCTTTCTGGAAGGACTTGCTGTGCCTGTTGGTATGTCGGAAAACAGTGAACAATATTTGGTCGTAATCGATTTAGATACAACTAATAAAAGAGTAAATCTTACTCCTTTTCAAATGTCTTCAACTACTTATAAAAAATATCGATATATTGGGGCGGCGGATGGTGCCGCAAGTCCACAATGGTATGGGACTGTTCGAAATGTATCATACTTACTTAGCCAAACAATTCCTAATCTATTAGAAAGATGGAATAAAAATGATTCTTTTTATAAAGATTTAGAAGAAGCAAAGTCGATATTTTTTGAAGATCTTGGAATAAAGAAATCCAGTGAAAAACGTTATCAATTCATTTTTAATCCAAAATTTATAGGAGCTAATCGGACGGAACAAGATAACAAAGATGCTCTTAAAGAGGTAGTTAAACTGTTTGAAAACTATTTGCAAAATGAAATGCAGATAAATCCTAAGGATGTGTTATTATATTCACTTTCTATTAACGGCAACTTAATTGTTACCTTATCCGAATACGAACGTCTTGTTCTACAGGAAAAATTCAATGTATTTTCAAATAAAAAAGGCATTTGTGCAGTAACAAATCAAGAGGATTATATTACCGGTGAAACAACCAAACTTAAGTTTAATTATTATATCAACGACAAAATTAGTTTCGCGAGTAATTTGGATAAGAAGAACTATGTTAAGAATATGGCTCTTGGGAAAGAAGCGTATAAGAATATTTTGGTAGGAGAGTCTTTTATTCTCAGGAATTTTAACACGAGATTTAATACCATTCCTTGTCTAATTATACCTGAGTTTCTATTTGATTTTTATGAACAAGAAGATATTCCTTTTGATGACTTCAGTGTCCACATAATGAATTTAGTATACACGATTCAAACACTTGATGAACTCGAAGAATTGGAAAAAGACGTATTAGATTACATAGAAAATAGTGGGATTGAGAATCATGTCTCTTTAAACTTTCTTTTTTATACAAAGGCACAAGCTGCTATGAAAGTTAATAAATTTCTAAGTAATGTTCCTCTTAACCACTTAAAATTTCTCAGAAATAAGATGTATGAAATGAAGAACTTTGGTAACAAGCATTTCGGAAAAGGAAACTGGAGCATGGGCCTGAATCAACTTTATTTCATGATTCCTATGAAGGAAGAAAGGAATGAAAGTGTTGAAAAGAGAAAGATTCTCCTTCTGTATGAAAGTTTATTAATGAACAAGGCCCTCTCATATGAATGGCTCATTCAACAATTTTTACACCTTGCGAAAATCCATATGTACAAACAATATAATACCTATCAAATAAGAGAGTCGCGCCAGTTTTCAAATGATGGGCAACTTGTTTTTGACATATTGCGGACGCAATTGTTGTTAAAAATGTTGACCGATCTTCACTTGGTCAGAAAAGGAGGTAAATTAGCTTTGGACTATCAATTGGAAGATAAAGTTTATGTCGATTACATGAAAGAAATGAAGTTTAATGAGTCGCAAAGTGCTCTATTTTTGTTAGGAATTCTCATTGCCAGAGTAGGGGCAGCCCAAGTAAAGAAACAGCAAGAAGCAGCTAAAGCTGGTTCAGGCTCTGGCAGACTCGATACCAGCAACAAGCCTATTCTGAACAAAATAAATTTCCAGGGAATGAACAAGAAACGCCTGCAAATGCTTTCTACCGATGTTTTTGAAAAACTGCGTCAAACAAAACAGCTGAATCCGACAAATGAACTCATTTATGCCGAACATAAGCGGCTCTTTGATCAAACCGTTTCCAATTGGAAACTCTCTGATAGGGAAAATGTTTATTATCTTTTGTCAGGATATGCCTTTGGGACAAAACAAATATTAAAAGGAAAATCAAATAAGGAGGGGCAACTCAATGAATAACAGCGATATCCTTTTTCTATACGATGCCAAATTGACAAATCCGAATGGAGACATTGACGACGAAAACCGACCGCGTATGGATTATGAGCGATCGATTAATCTTGTAAGTGATGTCCGTTTGAAACGTTATATTCGTGATTACCTGCAACAGCAGGGATATGAAATATTTGTAGGGAAAATGGACGGCGAAACGATCAATGCTACAGAAAGAATAAAAAGATTATTTAATCAACAGAAGGTGAATAATTTAACAAGAGAGCAGCAAGATTGGATGCTCGATCAGTTAATAGATGTTCGTTTATTTGGAGCCACAATGCCCATAAAAGCGGCGGAAAGCAAAGGAAGCTCCATGACTTTTACCGGACCGGTCCAATTTAATTGGGGATATTCTTTAAACAAGGTCAATCTTGTTGAGTCTGCAAGTATTACTTCACATTTCGGGTCTGATGATAAAAGCGATGGAGGGGCAATCGGAAAGGATTACCGTGTCTACTATTCTTTCTTGGCATTTCACGGAATAGTAAGCGGTCACAGGGCAGAACATACCAGATTGAAAGAGGAAGATTTGAAAAAGCTTGATGAGGCTTTAATAAAATCCATTCCTTTAAATGCGACGAGAAGCAAAGTGGGCCAGTATCCCCGTTTATATTTGCGTGTGGAGTATAATACACCGGACTTCTTGATAGGCGACCTTCGCGATTTAGTGAACTTAAACAAAACTGAAGGATTGCGAAGCATTACGGAAGTCATCCTGAACGTCCGTGCTTTAGTGGATAAACTGCTTGAATATAATGAAAGGATATCTTCCTTAATTTTATGGCAAGATACAAATCTGACCATAACAGACGGAGACAAAACAACAAATGATTTCGTATCTGTCTTGCCGGAATCGCTTAGATCAAAAGTGTCTTTGTGTGAAGGATGAGTTTTATGAAATTGTTAATATTTGATTGGAAAGGAAGAATGGGTCATTTTCGAAAATTGGATACGAATTCATCTTCATTAACATATTCTTTTCCAAGCAGAACAACGATTGCCGGTATGATAGCGGGTGTTCTCGGTTATGAAAAGGACAGTTACTATGAGCTTTTTTCGCCGGAAAGGTGCAAAATCGGTTTGTCTTTAATGACTCCGGTCCGAAAAATGTTTCAAACGGTTAATTATCTCTATGTTAAAAATAAAAGCGATTTAAATGGAGTAAATGGTCATACACAAATTCCAATTGAGTTTCTATTTCCCTCTGTGGAAAAAACACATATAATTTATCGCATCTTTTTCTGGCATGAAGAACATGAAATCTATGCTAAACTAAAACATTTCTTGCAAGAAAAAAAGGCTGTTTATCCACCATATATGGGATTGAGTGAATTAATCAGCACCATAGATTTTATCCAAGAAGCAGAGGTTGTAGAGATTTTTCCGTCAATGGAAAAAATCAAATTTGATTCGGTTGTTCGAATCAGTGAATTAGAGGAAAATTCATTAGAGTTTGCCGCTGACAGCCGATTTACAAAAGAGTTTATGACCCGCGCTTTTAATAATAGAAGGGAAATTATAGAGACGGACAGTTTTTTAATGGAAGAACATAACCGCATAGTTGGAATACCGAAAGTGCCTTACTATTTTGTAAAAAATGAGAACAAATACATTTTGTTTATGTAAAAGGCGGCATTGGTGCCGCCGTTTTTTTACAGAAGAGAGGGAGGCCGGAATGTATTATTCTCATAAAGATAAGAATACGGGGAAGAAAAAGTTGCTATGCACCCATTTTAAAGAAGTCTATCAAAATACATTGCATCTTTTAAAAGAACTGCCTATTATCTCGGATTACAAAAATGATCTGGAACATCTTTGTAAAATTGCTGCTATAACTCATGATTTTGGGAAATACACCTCCTTTTTCCAAAAGTATTTGGATACAGAGGAACAAAGCGATTTAAAACAACACTCTTTTATTTCAGCTTTAGTTGGAGCATTTATTGTAAAAAAGGAAATAGAAAGAGGCGTTATCACGCTGCCCTATGCGGCTCTTATTCTGTATATGGCCATTCTCCACCATCATGGGGATTTGCGTACAGCATCCTATGGTCTTGTGCCTAAGCGGGATCTTATCGGGGAAGATTCACATAGATTGAGTAGACGTGTAAATGTTCTTAAAAAACAAATTGAAGATATTGAGGAAAATTTATTCAGTGTAAGTAAAGACTATGAGCCAATATTGTCTTTAGTTGGCATGGAAACAGGCGACTCTATAAAAGAATTTAGCGATTCATGGATAGAAGTTATGGACGATTTATATAAGGAGCATTATAAACTAAAAAGAAAAGCGAAGAAAATAGGGGACAACCATTCAATTGAGAATGTCTATTATTACTTGCTTTTCGTGTATTCAGTCTTGCTAAATGCTGACAAGTATTCAGCTGCAGATATTGATATTTGTTCCTATACTCGTTTAGATATACCGGCAAATTTGGTGGACCAGTACAGACGGATGACTTTTGATGTCAAAACAAGGAAAGGTATAAACGGGTGGAGGAACAACATTTATGATACCGTGATGAAAAGAATTGATGCCAATAAAGATCAGTTAGATAAGCAACGTTTGTATACTTTAACGGCGCCCACAGGTTCAGGCAAGACCTTGTTGTCACTTTCAGTGGCCTTTAAATGGAGAAAATGGCTTAAAGAAAAGTATGGATATACTCCGCGAATTATTTATGCTCTTCCTTTCACAAGTGTCATTGACCAGAACGAAGCGGTTATTCAAAAGTTGTTAAAGCAGCTGCCCGATTATGCAAAAAATCAGCATAGGTATCTCATCAAACATCATCATTTGACGAACATTGAATACGTCAAAGAAAATGAAGAACTTCCTCTAAGCCAAAGTCTGTTGTTAACGGAAAGCTGGGAATCAGAAATTATTGTGACAACATTTATTCAGCTTTTTTATACTCTTATTGGCTATGAAAACCGAATGTTAAAGAGATTTCACCAAATTGCCGGCAGCATTGTGATTTTGGATGAAATACAAAATATTCCCGTGGAATATTGGCCGCTTTTAAAGCTTGTTCTGTCAAAAATGGCCGAATTGTTTTCATGTACATTTATCTTATTAACAGCCACTCAACCGCATATTTTTGAAAAAGGGGAAACGGTAGAATTATTAGAAAACGAAATGGCAAGTAATAAATCGTTTTTTAAAGAAATAGAGAGGGTTTCATTATCTTTGTTCGCAGATAAACACGCACTTGCATATGAACTGGAAGAATGGGTAGAAATGTATAGAAATTCTTTTGAAAAAGGGAAAAATTATTTGGCTATTTTTAACACTATTCATACCTCATTGAGGGCGTATCAGGAGTTAAAGCCATTCTTACAAGAATACGGGTATGAAGTGTTCTACTTATCCACCAATATTATTCCCTTGGAAAGGAAATATCGAATTGAAAAAATAAAACAGGCTCTGAAAGACAAGAAACTGGTGGCTGTTTTTTCAACACAAGTTGTAGAAGCGGGAGTAGACTTGGATTTCGACATCGTATATCGTGATTTAGGTCCAATCGATTCCATTGTTCAAGGAGCGGGTCGCAGCAATCGAAACGGACGTTTAAATATTTTCGGTAAATTGGGAGAAGTAAGAGTAACGCCAATTGCAAGAAATGGAAAATTAGAGAGCGCTATGGTTTATAAGGCGATTCATACTAATGTTGCGAAAAGTGTTTTGCCGCATGGAAAGATTCAGGAATATCAATTTTTTGATCTAGTTGAAAAATATTACCAACAAATAAAATTGCAAAAATGCACAGATGACTGGGAGAAAATTTTTGATGCAATGAAACACTTGCGTTTTTCAAGCAGAGAAAAAACGGTCGAATCCCATGTTTCCGATTTTTGTTTGATACCGGATAACCCCTTAATGATCGATACATTTGTTGAAGTCGATGAAAAAGCCAAGAACATATGGCAGCAATACTTGCAGTTGGTTATTAACGAACCGGATTTTAACAAACGTTTTGAAGCAAATATCAGGTTAAAGCCAGAATTACGAAAATATATCATTTCTGCTCCGGTACGGATTGTAAAAAGTCTAAAAGATGACGAAACAATGAGAACAAGAATGATTCGGATTCGCAACGAAATTCTTGACCAATATTACAATATAGATTTTGGCCTCATTAGAAGCGCGGAAGACGGCGAGGTGTTTATGCTCTGATGAATATTACCGGAACGGATATTTGGTATTATTTCATTTGCAAACGGGAATTGTGGTTTATAATTCGAAAAATTGTCCCTGACCAGGAAGATGAAAACGTAGAAATAGGCCGTTTTTTGCATGAATACTATAGTAATCGAGGCAAGAAAGAAGTGGACATAGGAAGCGGAAAAATTGACAGAGTAAAGAAAGTAGACGGGAAACTAATTATTCAAGAAATTAAGAAAACGGATCGCTTTAAGAAATCCAGCTACTATCAACTGCTATTCTATCTATACGAGTTACAGAAAATGGGGATTGAAGCAACCGGAGAACTCCTTTTTGCGGAAAAAAAGACCAAAGAAATAGTGGAACTCACAGAAAGCAATATTCGGGAACTTGAAAAAGCGATTGAAGATATAAAAAAATATGCCAAGTTGCCGGTTCCTCCACCACCGAAAAAAATAAAGGTCTGCAGCCGATGTGCATACCGGGAATATTGCTGGGCGGGTGAAGATTGAGATGAAAAAGACGCTCTATATAACTTCCAGCGGTGAATTTAGGAGAAAGGATAATACTTTATATTTTGAAAAAAGCGATGGACAGCGTATTTTTATTCCCGTGGAAGATATAAATGATGTTTATATATTTTCGGAAGTGGATTTAAATAGTAAACTTCTAGATTTTTTGACTCAAAAGAAAATATGTGTACATTTTTTCAATTATTATGGATATTATTCGGGAACCTATTATCCTAGAGAACATCTGAATGCCGGACACGTGATTGTGAAGCAATGCGAAGTATATCTCAATCCTGAAAGAAGGTTGGATCTGGCAAAACGGTTTGTTCGGGGCGCCGTTGCGCAAATGAGACAGGTATTGAGATATTATGCAAAGCGAAAAGAGAATAATGAAACAATAAATAAGGTGTTGGATGAACTTCTTTTAAAATATGAGGAATTTCACCAAGCTAACAGTATTGAAGAATTAATGGCTTTTGAAGGACACTGCCGGGAAAAATATTATTCATGCTTTGATGAAATCATTCAAAATAAGGACTTTCCTTTTGAAAAGCGCACCAAACGTCCGCCTTTAAATGCCTTGAATGCAATGATAAGTTTTGGAAACTCGCTTTGTTATACGATGATTTTGAGTGAGATTTACAAAACTCATTTGGATCCGAGAATAGGATTTTTACACACTTCCAATTTTCGAAGATTTTCACTGAATCTGGATGTGGCTGAAGTTTTCAAACCTATTATGGTAGACCGTTTAATCTTTCAATTATTGAACAAAAAAATGATAACAAAAAAGCACTTTGAGAGTGAACATGGCGGTGGCATTCTGCTTAATGAAAAAGGTCGAAAAATCTTTTTAGAGCAAATGGAACAGAGAATGAAAACGACTGTAAATCATCGCCATTTAGGAAGAAATGTATCATATAGACAGTTATATCGGTTGGAGCTTTATAAAATACAGAAACACATACTTGGAGAAAAGGAATATGAACCTTATATTTCCAGGTGGTGAGCCGAGAAGGAGAAGTCATGTTTATCATTCTTGTTTATGATTTTGGTGAAAAAAGAGTCGGAAAAGCATTGAAAATATGCCGGAAATATATAAATTGGGTCCAGAACTCAGTTTTTGAAGGGGAAATTTCGAAAGCGAATTTAGTTAAATTGAAAAAGGAATTAGAAACAATAATGAATAAAGAAGAGGATTCGGTTATCATTTACACTTTCCGTTCACAGAAATATTACAAAAGGGAAATCATGGGACTGGAAAAAGGCAACACGGATTTTATGATTTAAATGAATTATGCCTTATTGACGTGAGAATCAGTTTGTGGTGGAACAGCAGCCTAAAGGGATTTCATTTTGATCTTTATTTTATTAATTAATTCAAACCAAAAGATGCGGGTTACCAGAATTAAAAATTGTCGTCGATCCCACTCGCGACAGTAAATCCGGGGGATCGACGACAATTGTCATTGTTCTTTTATAATTAAAAAATCCAGTAACCGTGCGTTTTTGCAATGGTTAGAAAGAAATTTTTCAATTTTTAAAGATAATTATAAATAATTCAATGATATAATAAA
>CALKIU010000038.1 GCA_937995745.1 uncultured Bacillaceae bacterium
ACTCGTCACATCCCCCTTCCATATAAAAAGGGAAAGGGGTTGTCTCAAAAGTCACTTTAGGCGACTTTTTGGACAACCCCTGTTTTCATTCCGTTATCACCCCATAAATCAGCGGCGGCGGTTCGGGCCGGTCCGGGGAAATTTGAATGCTTTCCCGCAGTTTTTCTTTAATTTCTTCCACTACTTCTTCTTTGTTGGTATGAAGGATCGCCAACGGTTCTCCTTTTGCAACAGGATCGCCTATTTTCTTCCTGAGCACGATCCCGGCCGCAAGGTCAATGGGCGCGTCTTTTTCCGACCTGCCCGCGCCGAGCAGCATGGCCGACCTGCCGATTTCTTCGGCGTTCATGCTTGATACATACCCTTCTTCCTTTGACAATAGAGGAATTTGATATTCAGCCTGCGGCAATTTTTCCGGGTTCTCGACTACGGAAGAATCGCCGCCTTGCGATGCCAAAAAGGTTTTAAATTTATTTAAGGCGCTCCCATCGTCCATAAACTGTTCCAGCATTTTCCTTGCTTCTTCGATATCCTGCGCTTTTTCTCCCAACAAGACCATGTAACTCCCCAAAGTCAAACAAAGTTCCGTCAAATCTTTCGGACCTTGCCCCTTTAACGTCTCGATCGCTTCTTTCACTTCGAGCGCATTTCCAATCGCAAATCCGAGAGGCTGGTTCATATCCGAGATGAGCGCCATCGTTTTCCTCTGCGCTCTGTTGCCGATTTGAACCATCGCCTTGGCAAGCGCTTCCGCTTCTTCATGCGTTTTCATGAACGCCCCGTTGCCTGTCTTTACATCCAACACGATGGCATCCGCGCCGCCGGCGATCTTTTTGCTCATGATGGAGCTGGCAATGAGGGGCAAACTGTCCACCGTTGCCGTCACATCTCTTAATGCATACAATTTTTTGTCGGCCGGCGTCATGTTGCCGCTTTGGCTGATGACGGCAATCTTGTTTTTGTTCACTAAATCAACAAAAGTTTTCTTATCGAGTTCCACTTGAAAACCGGGCACCGACTCCAGTTTATCAATGGTCCCGCCGGTATGTCCCAAACCGCGGCCGGACATTTTTGCCACCGGCACGCCGGCACAGGCAACAAGGGGGCCGACGATCAAGCTCACACTGTCTCCCACCCCGCCGGTGGAATGCTTGTCAACTTTGATTCCTTCAATCGAACCGAGGTCCGCCTGCTCACCCGATTGCGCCATGGCCATGGTCAAATCGGTCCGTTCCTTTTCCGTCATTCCTTGGAAAAAGATTGCCATCAACCATGCGCTTATTTGGTAATCAGGAATCTCTCCTTTTGTGTAGCCATCGATAATAAATTGGATTTCCTCCGTTGTCAATTCATGACCATCCCGTTTTTTGGCGATTAAATCAACCATCCTCATCCACGCTCACCACATTTCCTTGTAATCTAATATTTCTCCCGCGGCGGGAATCTCCGGCCCGTATGCCGGACCCGGAAAACCTCTATTTTAAATCAGGCAAAAAACTTGTTCCATATGCCGGCGGTATTATCCGGAAGTTGTCGGCAATGGTCGCCCCGACATCGGCAAACGTTTCCCTGACCGGAAGCTCTTGCCCGGTTGCCCACTGTTCAGAGTAAACAAGGAGGGGAACGTATTCACGCGTATGGTCGGTGCCGTGATGGACAGGGTCATTGCCGTGGTCGGCAGTAATGATAAGCAAGTCGTCCGCTTTCATTTTTTCGAAAACTTCGGGAAGCCGCGTGTCAAATTCTTCCAGAGCTTTTCCGTATCCTTCCGGATCGCGGCGATGCCCGTAAAGTGCGTCAAAGTCAACAAGATTGACAAAGCTCAATCCGGTGAAGTCTTTGTCAAACGTTCCAAGCAGTTTGTCCATCCCGTCCATGTTGGAAACGGTTTTTATCGATTCCGTTACCCCTTCCCCGTTATAAATGTCAAATATTTTTCCAATCGCAATCACGTCAAAACCGGCATCTTTCAACTCATTCATCACTGTCCGCCCAAAGGGTTTCAACGCATAATCCCGGCGGTTGGCTGTGCGCGAGAAATTGCCCGGCCGGCCGACGAATGGCCTGGCAATGACCCGACCGACCATATATTTCTCATCCAAAGTCAGTTTCCGGGCCGTTTCACAAATTTGATACAGCTCTTCAAGAGGAACGACTTCTTCGTGGGCGGCGATTTGCAAAACCGAATCGGCCGAAGTGTAAACGATGAGGGCGCCGGTTTGGATATGTTCTTCACCAAGTTCTTTTATAATCTCCGTTCCGCTCGCCGGCTTGTTGCCGATTACTTTCCGCCCCGTCTTTTCTTCGAGGGCGGAAATCAGCTCAGGCGGAAAACCGTCGGGAAATACCTTGAACGGCGTATCGACACGAAGACCCATAATTTCCCAATGTCCGGTCATCGTGTCTTTGCTTTTGGAAGCTTCCTTCATTTTCGTATAGTAGGCAAGAGGTTTATCCGTCGGTGGAATTCCTTTGATTTCCCTGATATTCCCGAGCCCTAATTTTTGCATATTGGGCATGTTCAAGCCGCCCATTCTTTCGGCGATATGACCAAGGGTATCCGCCCCTTTATCGCCAAATAATTCCGCATCCGGCGCTTCCCCGATCCCGACCGAATCGAGGACGATCAAAAAAATCCGTTTAAACCGGTACGACATGTGGTTGACCTCCTTGAGACTGAATCATGCTTTCAACCGCGGTGTTTTGGAAATTTCCCCGTCCACTCTTAAGTGTAAAAATAATTCGCTTGAAAATGAAGAAAATGATGATATTTTTTGGCACGGCGAAGAAAACCGTCCGTATGCGCAAGCCGCATGTACATATTTTTGCCCCGGCCGGCATCTTTAAACGGCAGAAAAAACTGCCGGTCTTTCCGGCAGCCTTCCCGTGTGTCACTCATTTTCACGCCCGCGGATGATATTGT
>CALKIU010000039.1 GCA_937995745.1 uncultured Bacillaceae bacterium
GAGATCAGATCTGGTGACTGGAGTTCAGACGTGTGCTCTTCCGATCTGCCGCAAAAGGGGAAAAATATTTTTATCGCCTGCGTAATCGGAAATCTTCGGAAAATGGCCATGCGGATAACGTTTTTTGGCCGAAGGAGGGGAAACCGGATGAGAGATGTCAGACGATCACGTTACGAACAACGGCACCGCCGCCGGAAAATAAATATGATATTAAATACGTTGATTGCCATCGTTCTGCTGCTAATCATCATCGTTTCTTATCAAATTTTCTTCAGCGCCAACGACCCGGACCCAATAGCCGGTGAAGGCGACACACAACAAGTCATGGAAGAAAACAAGAACCTTCAGGAAAAGGATAAAGAGGAACCGGGGATGAAGGACAATGCTCCGGCAAAAACAGAGGAAAAGAAGGATTCCACCCCCCAAGATGGCGTCAGCGACAAACCTTCCGGCCAACAGGATGAGGTGATCGTAAAAGAGGGCGGAGACGATCCCTATGTGATCGAAACGATCATTAATCCGAACTGGAAACCGATTGGAACCGTGCAGACGGGAAAGCATGTCACAGTTTACGACGGCGTCGATTGGGAAGAGATGGTTCAAGCGATCTCTTACGCCGTCGGCATCCCAAAGAAAGAATTTACGATTCATTTTTTGGGCAACAACGGCCCGAATAAATCTGTGGGAACAATTTATACAAAAAACAAAGAAAAAATTTACAGAGTGTATATTGAATGGATCGACGGAAAAGGTTGGAAGCCCACTAAAGTAGAAGTGCTGTCCGCCATTCCGTAGAAAAAAGGAAAAGAGGGTTGCGCATGTCTGTGTCTGTAGGAATAATCGGAGCAATGGATGAAGAAGTGGCCATCCTAAAAGAATGGATGACGGAAAAGCAAACGGAAACGATCGCCGGTTGTGAATTTACGACCGGAAAACTCAACGGTGTCGATGTCGTGCTTCTTCGTTCGGGAATCGGAAAAGTAAATGCCGCCATGTCCACGACAATTCTTTTGCAAAAATTTAAGCCCGATTATGTGGTCAATACGGGTTCCGCCGGCGGTTCCAACCCGGAATTGAATGTGGGCGATGTGGTCATTTCCACGGAAGTCCGTCATCATGATGTGGATGTGACCGTGTTCGGCTATGAATACGGACAAGTGCCCGAACTTCCGGCAGCGTTTGAGGCGGACGCTTTCTTGGTAAAAACGGCCATGGAGGCTGCCAAAGACATAGAAGGAATGAAGGTGGTCGAAGGGTTGATTGCCACCGGCGACGCCTTTATGAACGATCCCGCCAAAGTTGAATTTGTGAAGAACCAATTCCCCAACTTGCAGGCTGTTGAGATGGAAGGGGCAGCAGTCGGGCAAGTCTGTTACCAATTTGGAACCCCATTCGTGATCATCCGTTCATTGTCGGATATTGCCGGTAAAGAATCCAATGTATCTTTTGAACAATTTTTAGAAAAAGCGGCGCTCCACTCTTCCATGTTAGTCAAAAAAATTGTCTCAGCCCTGGGAAACGAATCGCCTTCCGCAGGGCAATAACCGTGAACGTGCAAACAGCATCGCTGTTTGCACGTTTTCTTTTTGGACAGACAAGAAAACATGGTTTCGTCATAGGATTAGTTATAAGCGAAAGGTCTGAAACGGGGTGAACGCTATGGCGGGAATACTGACAGCGTTGGCAATGCTTTTGAAAGAAATGGTTTTGTTTGTTTCCTATGTAAAAAATAACGCCTTTCCCCAGCCGTTGTCTCCGGAAGAAGAAAAGAAATATTTGCGGTTAATGGCCGAAGGCGACAACCATGCGCGAAATATGCTGATAGAACATAATTTGCGTCTTGTTGCCCATATTGTCAAAAAGTTTGAAAACACGGGTGAAGACGTTGAAGACTTGATTTCGATCGGAACGATCGGGCTGATTAAAGCGATTGAAAGTTATTCGGAAGGCAAGGGCACAAAACTTGCCACATATGCCGCCCGTTGCATAGAAAATGAAATCCTTATGCATCTTAGGGCATTAAAGAAGACAAAGAAAGATGTATCTTTGCATGATCCGATTGGCCAAGACAAGGAAGGCAACGAGATTTCCCTGATCGACGTCTTAAAATCAGATTCTGAAGATGTGATTGATACGATCCAACTCAATATGGAACTGGAAAAGGTGAAAGAATACATCCGCGTTTTGGACGGACGTGAACGGGAAGTAATCATCGGAAGGTTCGGCCTTGATTTGCAGAGGGAAAAAACCCAGCGGGAAATTGCCAAGGAGCTGGGAATTTCCCGGAGCTACGTGTCAAGAATAGAAAAACGGGCGTTAATGAAAATGTTTCATGAATTTTACCGGGCAGAAAAGAATAATCGCAAGAAAAGAGGAAAAGATTAGAAATTTAAATACGAAATATTAAGATTTTAAAAGAGAAAAGTTTTCCCCCTTTCCGGAACCGCTTGCCCGCCGCTCCCGAAATTTCCGCTTCGCACGTTTTTCCGGAGAGGCCGCAAATCTTTGGAACATCCGGAGGAAGCGGGGGCTTTAAATATTTTTTATTGAAATATTGAATCGTCCTTGTCGTTGACATGCGGACAGTGTAACATAAAGTGTAGCATTTGTTGAACGGTTGAAAATATGCAGAGACAGTGCCATGTTCGGGGGTTTAAACAGATGCGCAAATATTTGTACCGCATATTGATAGAACTTACAAACGGCAAATGGACGTCTTTTTTGCTAAAAACCTTTGTCCAATCCCGCTTCAGCCGGCCGGTTGTGCCTGCTTTTGCCCGTGTCTTTGAAGTTGATGTGGAGGAAGCGGAATATCCGCTGCGGGAATACAAAACGCTCCATCATTTTTTTACAAGAAAATTAAAGCCCGGTGCGCGGCCCGTCGATTCCCGCGCATTTTCGGTGATCAGTCCCGTGGACGGAGTTATTGAAGCGTTTGGAACAATATCGGAAGAGCTTGTTATCAAAGTAAAAGGGAAAAATTATTCTCTCTTGGACATGCTTGGAAAAAAGGAAAAAGTTTCGAAGTATGTTTCCGGCTACTATTTTGTCATTTATTTAAGTCCGAGCAATTACCACCGCATCCACAGTCCGTTTTCCGCAACCGTGACGGGCACGTGGTCGCTCGGAAACAAATCGTATCCGGTCAATGAGCCCGGGCTCAAGTACGGGAGAGAAACATTGGCAAAAAATTTCCGGAAAATTACCGAGTTGAAACATCAGTACGGAAGTGCCGCACTTGTTAAAATCGGCGCGATGTTTGTCAATTCCATCGAAATGACATCGAAAGAGAAATTCCTTGAAAAGGGGGAAGAACTGGCTTATTTCAGCTTCGGTTCCACCGTTGTCCTTTTGTTTGAGAAAGATACGTTCATACCTGTTCAGGATTTGCGCATTCCCATGGAAGTAAAAATGGGGGAAGCGATTGGCTTTCTGAAAGAAAAATCATAATTCACTTGCATCCTGGAAACCCTCCGGCCGCGGCCGGCGGTTATTTTGTTTTCAAAAGTCCGCCTGATTGTCGCGGCAAAAAAAATAACCGTTCCAAGACCGGGATCAGGAAGTCGCTTTAATCCGGTCGGTGAGTGAACGGCGTTTAATTTCTGATTCAATGAGGCGGATAAATTCTTTGCTTAATTTAAGTTCGATGGCTTTAAAATATGATTTTATTAAGAGCTCATCAGACAGTTTATGCATCCGGACTTCCCCTCTTTCTTTTTTTGTCGGCGCAAATATAAAAAAAATGTAAATCTTTATCTGTATTTTAAATCTATCAAAAAAAATCAGTAAGAACAACTGTTCTTTTTGTCCACAACAGCCAGTGGATAAGTTGTGGTTAAGTTGTTTATAAATAGGCAGAAACGAGTCAAGTCAATGTGTAAAATGTGTATAAAGTTATCCACAAGTGTTGAACAAACCCGGAAACTGTCGAAAGATTTTAGGAAAAAACTGTAATTTCTCTCCTTTTCGATAGAAACGGACAAAAATTTTCTTTGCCGGACATAATCTTGTATCTTAATATATGTAAGAAAGTCCTTATTCAGGTTTGTTTTTTGAAAGTGAGAAAAATATAGTTTATGATCGTTAAGGACCAATGGAGGTTGAAGAGGTGTCGCAATTGTTAAAGATGTTTTTGCCTGATGAGCATGTGAAAGATATTTTTGAGATTACGCCGCAAAAACTCAAAAAACGGGGAATAAAAGGAATTATTACGGATTTGGACAATACATTGGTGGAGTGGGACCGGCCGGATGCCACCCCGAAAGTCATTGAATGGGTCAAAGAGATGGAAAAAGAAAATATAAAAGTAACCATCGTTTCAAACAATAACAGGGAAAGGGTTGAATCTTTTTCGACACCCCTTAATATACAATATATTTTTCGCGCGAAAAAACCGTTGCGGCGGGCTTATGAGAGAGCCTTGGAAATCATGGGTCTTGCCAAAGACGAAGTGGTTGTCGTCGGCGATCAGTTGTTGACGGACGTTTTCGGCGGAAACAGGGGCGGTTTTTATACGATACTCGTTCTGCCTGTTGCGTCGACGGACGGTTTTTGGACGAGATTTAACCGGATGATTGAAAGAAGAATTCTCGATTGGTTTAAGAAAAAAGGCCTGCTGGTATGGGAGGAGCAGAAAAATTGACGGAACAATATATTTGTATCGGCTGCGGTGTAAAAATCCAAACGGAAGACCCCGATCAGATCGGATATGCCCCCAAGTCGGCTTTGGAAAGGGAAGAAATTGTCTGCCAACGTTGTTTCCGGTTGAAACATTATAATGAACCGCAGGATGTGAAGTTGACAGATGATGATTTTTTAAAAATTTTGCATGAAATCGGCCGGGAAGATGCGCTAATTGTCAAGATTGTCGATATTTTTGACTTTAACGGCAGCTGGCTTCCGGGGATTCACCGTTTCGCCGGGAAAAATCCCGTCCTGTTGGTTGGGAATAAAGTGGATCTTTTGCCCCGTTCCGTAAAGTCGGAAAAAGTGCTCCGCTGGATGCGCCATGAGGCGGAACAATTGGGGCTGAAGCCTCTTGATGTATTTGTGATCAGTGCGGAAAAAGGGTTTTTTATGAAGGAAATGATCGCCGCCATTGAAAGATACCGAAATGGCCGGGATGTTTTTGTTGTCGGCTGCACCAACGTGGGAAAATCCACTTTTATTAACCGCGTTATCAGAGAAGTGACCGGAGCGGATGACATCATTACCACATCCCATTTTCCCGGAACCACTCTCGATATGATAGAGATTCCGTTATCCGACGGCAGAAAATTGATCGACACACCGGGAATCATCAATCATCACCAGATGGCCCACTATGTGGATAAACGGGATTTAAAATTAATCATTCCGAAAAAGGAAATCAGGCCGAAAGTGTACCAGTTAAACGAACGGCAAACTTTATTTTTCGGGGGGCTGGCCCGGTTCGATTATATCAGCGGGGGACGCCGCTCTTTCGTTTGCTATTTTTCCAATTCCATGCACATTCATCGGACAAAACTGGAAAATGCCCCAATGATATATAAAAAACATGTCGGGGGAATGCTGACTCCACCCCGGAAAGAACAGCTGGAACATTTTCCGCCGCTGGTCAGACATGAATTTTCCATTAAGAAACCGAAAACCGATATTGTTTTTTCCGGTTTGGGCTGGATCACGGTCAATGAACCGGGAGCAACGGTTGCCGTGCATGTTCCAAAAGGCGTACACGCGATGATCAGAAGGTCGCTCATTTAGATTTGAACCACCGTCGGGAGGGAGAAACTGTGAAAAAATTATATGCGGTGATAGGGGATCCGATTGCCCATTCCATGTCTCCGGCAATGCATAATGAATGGTTTCGCGCCTATAATATGGATGCCCACTATCATGCTTTACGGGTGAAAAGAAAAGATCTTGCCGATGCTGTCAAAGGTTTGAAGGCCATCGGGATAGCGGGCTTTAATGTGACGGTGCCCCATAAGGTGGCGATTATCCCCTTTTTGGACGGGCTTGACCCGCTGGCTGAAGCGATCGGCGCGGTCAATACGGTGAAAAATGAAAATGGCCGGCTGATTGGTTATAATACGGACGGAAGCGGCTATTTGAAAGGACTGTTATCGGATTATCCGTCGATTCATGATAAAAAAGTCTTGTTAATCGGTGCCGGCGGAGCGGCCCGGGCGATTTACTTTACTATGGCAAGCGAAGGGGTAAAATCGATTGACATTGCCAACCGGACCATCGAAAAGGCAAAGAAACTGCGCGATGATTGTCCGTATGAAGTACAAACGGAAGTGCTTTCGCTCGACAGGGCAGAAGAAAAACTGGAAGCATACGATTGTATTATTCAGACGACATCGATCGGCATGGCTCCGGATACCGGAGCGGAACCGCTCAAGTTGCATCGCCTGAAGAAAGATGCTTTTGTCAGCGATATTATATATAATCCGCCGGAGACCAAATTCTTGCGCAGCGCTGTTGAAAAAGGCGCAAAAGTTCAAAACGGTTTGAATATGTTCGTATACCAGGGAGCTTTGGCGTTTGAAAAATGGACGGGAATTTTTCCTGATGTGGAACCGATGAAACAAATCGTTTTGGAAAAGTTGGGAGGAAAAACATGTTAACAGGAAAACAAAAAAAGTTTTTGCGTTCCATGGCCCACCATTTAAATCCCATTTTTCAAGTGGGCAAGAGCGGAGTGAACGAAAATTTGATCAAACAGGTTATGGACGCCCTTGAAGCAAGAGAACTCATCAAAATCAGCGTCCTGCAAAATTGCGCGGAGGATAAACATACCGTTGCGGAAAAGCTGGTCCGGGGAGCGGATGCAGAATTGGTGCAAATTATTGGAAACACGATCGTTTTATATAAAGAGTCGAAGGAGAATAAGCGGATCATTCTCCCATAAATAAGGAGGAGAATAATGAGAAAAATTGGCATTTTGGGCGGAACTTTTGATCCTCCCCATCTCGGCCATTTATTGATTGCCAATGAAGTTCTCAACAGTCTGAATTTGGAAGAAATTTGGTTTATGCCGAACCGGGAACCTCCCCATAAAAAAAAGTCGGGGTTTTTGAGCGATGCAGAACGGGTGAAGCTCCTGGAATTGGCCATTGCCGATCATCCCTGTTTCAGGCTGGAAACGATTGAACTGGAAAGACCCGGACCTTCTTATACATATGATACGATTTTACTGTTGAAAAGACGGCATCCGGATGCTGACTTTTATTTTATCATTGGAGCTGACATGATCGAATATTTGCCAAAATGGCATAAAATTTCGGAACTTGTCCATTTGATTAAATTTGTCGGCGTTGGGCGTCCGGAATATGCGACAGAGAGCCCTTACCCGATTATCTATGTGGATGTCCCGGAATTTGCCGTTTCATCGAGCATGATCCGGGAGCGGGTGAGGGAAGGAAAAACGATCCGTTATCTTGTTCCTGAATCCGTGAGAAAATATATTGAGGGGAAAAAAGCTTTATGGAACGAAATGAGGCATTAAAAATCGTGAAAAAACAATTGACGGAACGGCGTTATGAACATACGCTCGGTGTGATGAACACTGCTCTATCATTGGCGGAACAATACGGTGCCGATGGAAAAAAAGCCGAGTTGGCAGCCATTTTTCATGATTATGCCAAATACCGCCCTTTGGATGAAATGAAAAAGATTATTTTGCAGGAAAACATGCCCGTTGAATTGCTCGATCACAGTCCGGAACTTTGGCATGCACCGGTCGGCGCATATCTTGTGAAGAAAGAGGCGGGCATCGATGATGAAGAAATTTTAAATGCCATCCGTTATCATACGACCGGCCGGGCGGGAATGACCCTGCTGGAAAAGATCATTTTTTTGGCTGATTATATTGAACCGGGGCGAAAATTTCCCGGAGTGGAAGAAGTACGTTCTCTGGCGAAAGAAGATCTGGATTTGGCCATAATCAAAGCTCTGCAAAACACGGTGTCTTTTCTGTTGGCAAAAAATCAGCCCGTTTATCCGGATACGATTTATACATATAATGATTTGGTGATGAAGAGGAGGACGAATTATGATGAATGAAAACGAACTGCTTGTCACAACCGTCCGCGCCGCGGAGGAGAAAAAAGCGGAAGACATTGTTGTCTTAAATATGAAAGGCATTTCATTAATCACTGATTATTTTGTCATTTGCCACGGCAACTCGGACAGACAGGTGCAGGCCATTGCCAGTGAAATTATGGATAAGGTGCATGAAAAAGGCTATCATGTCAACCGGACGGAAGGCTTTGAGGAAGGGCGGTGGATCCTTCTCGACCTTGGCGATGTGGTTGTACATGTGTTTCACCGCGATGAAAGGGCTTATTACAATCTGGAACGCTTATGGGGAGATGCTCCGGTCGTGCAAATTCAAGGAGAAAATAGTCAATGATTTATAAAAAGTTTGCCCATGTGTATGATGAGTTGATGAAAGACGCCCCCTATGACAAATGGGTCCGGTTTATCAACAAAAAGGGGGAGCAATTTCAAATTCCCGGGGTAAAATTGTTGGATTTGGCATGCGGCACGGGAGAGTTGTCCGTCCGTCTGGCAAAAGAAGGATATCATGTGAGCGGGATAGATATTTCTTTGGAAATGCTGGCGATTGCCAGGGCGAAAGCTCTTGAGCAAGGTTTGGACATCGCTTTTTATCAGCAAGATATGTCGGAACTGGATCTGATTGAAAAATACGATATAGTCGGGATTTTTTGTGACTCTTTAAATTATTTGACAAGTCCGGAAAAAGTGATCCGGACATTTGCGAATGTCCGCCAATATTTAAATCATGAGGGACTTTTTATTTTTGATGTTCACTCCGTTTATAAAGTGAACCATATTTTTTTGAATCAGACATTTACTTACGATCAAGGAGATATTTGTTATATTTGGAACTGCCTTCCGGGAACGGAGCCGAATAGCGTTGAACATGATTTGACGTTTTTTGTCGAGCGACCTGATGGAACGTATGACCGGTTTGATGAATGGCACACGCAGCGGACCTTTCCTGTTGATACTTACGTGGCATGGCTTCACGAAGCGGGATTTGAAATCCTGGAGATCAGCGGCGATTTTCTCGATCCTCCTCTCCGCCTGAATGCGGAACGGATTTTTTTCACGGCACGGAAGAAGAAATGAAGTTTGTCCCAGGCCGTCAAGGGACAAACTTCGTTATTTTTTTTCATCTTTTTGCAGGATTTTCTCGTTGGAGAAAGAATGATAATAGTGGAGCAATTTTTTTGTTTCCCGCCGGTCCTCCGCAAATTTTTGCTGTGTAGCCCGGAATAAATGATGAAAAGCATCCCCCACTTTTTCATTCAGCACATTAATGCCTACTCCTGTTACCCCTCCTTGGACGCACACTTTTTCCTGCAGCGAAGCCAGCGTGTAATATTCCTTTTTAAGGAGTTCGCCAAGGCCGATGAGCATTTCGCTCGTCAATTTTGCCGCCGTTTCTTCATCGATTGCCGTTTCCTCCGCGCATGCATGGATGAATTTTCTTGCCAAAAAAGTAAAAAAAGCCGGTCCGCAGCTGACTATATCTGAAGCAGCCCTCGTGATTTCCTCGGAAATAAATACAGGAGTGGAAATTTTCCCGAATAAGCCCGTGATTTTTTTTCGCTCATTTTCCTCGCAGCGGCTTCCAAAAGTAATTAAAGACACTCCTGCCAGGGCGCGGTTGGTGATGCTGGGAATGACACGGGCGGCGGAGCAAGGGAGGATCGATTCGAGCTGTTCCACGCTGATCGGACTGGTGATGGAAACGACGCAATGGTCTTTTGTCAGGAAGGGGGAAATCTCCTTCAGCACGGTAAATACTTCTTTCGGCTTGACACAGATGAAAACAAGCCTCGTTTGTTTTGCCACCTCCGCTCCGTTTACCATCACGTTTATGTCAGGATAGCATTCTTTTATATTCATCGCTTTAAGAAGTGTCCGGTTGGTAATGAATAACGAAGAAGGGGATAGCGCTTTTCCGTCGATGAATGCCTCAATTAATATTCTCCCCATGTTCCCTGTGCCGATAATCCCGACTTTCATGCTTCTGCCCTCCTTCATCACCATTTGCTCTCATATAACGATATGAATGGCGGGAAATAATTATACCTCCGGAAAGGAAGATTCACTTGCGGGAATGGATAAAAGAACATAAAACCCATGTCATCTTTGGAGCAATCGGCGTGGTGTTTTTAACAATTCTTGCCGCCATCACATGGTTTGGGGGCGGCACGTTTTTCCCATCCCAAAAGGAGACCGATTGGCTGGAAAACGACCAAGCATTTTTGGAAGAGCCTGAACGAAACTCCGCTCCGGAAACAGGCGAAGAAGAGGAAAAAATACTTGTGGACGTGAAAGGAGCCGTAAAAAATCCCGGTGTTTATTTTGCCCGTCCGGGGGATCGGGTGATTAATGTAATTGAACAAGCAGGAGGCCTGCTGGAAGATGCCGATGAACTTGCCATCAATTTTGCGATGAAGCTCGCGGATGAAATGGTCATTTATGTGCCGAAAAAAGGAGAAGGTTTTCAGGAAAAAGAGGGCTTGGCAATTGTTGCGGCGCAAGAGGGCAAAGTTGACGGAAAAGTGAATTTAAACCGGGCGGATAAAAGCGAACTGGAAACCTTGCCGGGTGTGGGACCCCGGAAGGCGGAGGCGATTATCGAATACCGGGAGACAAACGGCCCTTTCAAAACAATTGAAGATTTAATGCTTGTCAGCGGTTTTGGCGAAAAAACTTTTGAGAAACTGAAAGACAAAATTACGGTAAAATAAGTATTAAAATTGACGGAGCGATTCTTTTCTCCTTAAACTGAAGAGGAATGTTTTTAACAAAACGCGCTTCACAAATAACGCAAAGGACGGGTGGAAGGATGAACAGAAAAAGACTCACATGGGAACAATACTTCATGCTAAATGCCCACTTAATCAGCATGAGAAGCACCTGCAACCGCCTCAACGTCGGTGCTGTTCTGGTGAAGGACAACCGCATCATCAGCACCGGCTACAACGGCGGAATCAGCGGAGACGTGCATTGCCTTGATGAAGGCTGCTATATGGAAGACGGTCATTGCCTCCGTTGTTTGCATGCGGAAGAAAATGCTATTCTTCAATGCGCTTTGCAAGGTGTGTCGACAAAAGGAAGTGAAATATACGTTACCCATTTTCCGTGCATTCATTGCATGAAAAAAATTCTCCAAGCGGGAATCAAGAAAATTTATTACAACAAAGATTACCGGAATCATGAATACTGTTACCATTTGTTGAAAGTCAGCAATGTGGAAGCGGTCAAAATGGACATGAAGATTGAAACGTTTATCAAAGACGGCGATTTTTCTTCCGGTCACTTACAATGGGACTTCAATTAATCATGTTTTAATGCATTTTCTATATTTGCCTTCCGGTGGCCCATAAAAATCCGGTTCCGGGTCCGTTCTCCATTTAACGGGAAAAGGTTTTGCCCTCATCCCGCTTTATTGGGAGGCGTTTATAAGCCTCCCCCCATCCTTTTTTTCCTCGCATTCTGCAATTTTCCCGGAATTGTGCCTCTTTTTTGAATCTGCCAGGATCAGCGGTTAAAGGGGTGGAAACACGGTTTTGAAAGGGAAATGGTTTTACTTTGCTCTTGCCGGGCTGTTGGGCATCATTTCCGCGTTGGAAAATTTTCCACTATATTTTTTTGTGTTTTCTTGTTGTCTTTTATGGATGCTGCTGTTAAAAAAATGGCCGTCCAAACATTTGGCGGCTGTCGCGATCATTTTCGTGCTGTTTTTTCTGCGCGGGGAGATTGCCGGGAAATTCAACCGGAGCGAATACAGCGGGAAAGAGACTGTTTTCACGGTGGAGCTCAAGGAGCAGATCAAGACGGACGGAAATTCTTTTTCTGCCTTTGTAAAGGATTTGAAAAAAGGGGAAGTGTTTTTGCTCCGTTATAAAATAGGTTCAGCGGATGAAAAAAGACATTTGGAACGGTTGCTCCCCGGCACGCTTTGTGCAGTAAAAGGCGAATTGAAGAAAGTCCGTCCCGCGACAAACGAAAATGCCTTCGATTACCGAAAGTATTTGCAAAACAAAGGCATATTTTGGAGGCTGGACGCTGAAAAGCTGACTGTAAAACCTGCTTCTGCAACACCCGGTCTCTTCACGGCGGTGCAGCGGCTTCGGCAAAAGGGAATTTTTTATATATACGAACATTTTCCAAAAGAAACGGCTCCTTTGGCGGCGGCGTTGATTTTTGGGGACCGTTCGGAGATGGAAGAGGATTTATTGGCCGCCTATCAAAGACTCGGGATTATTCATTTGCTTGCCATATCCGGTCTTCATGTCAGCATGCTTGCCGGAATGTTGTTTTTTCTAATGATCAGGTTAAACATGACACGGGAGAGGGCAATGGATATTCTCATTGTTTTTCTTCCCTTTTACAGCTTGATAACCGGCGCCTCTCCGTCGGTACTCAGGGCATGTGCAATGACGCTCATCGTATTGTTGATAATCAGGTTCGGTTCCGGTTTTCGAAAAGTTTCCGTCGATGTTTTTTCCACCGTTTTTTCCGTTTATATTTTTCTCAGGCCGTTTGTCATTTATGATGCAGGATTTCAACTGTCTTTTCTGGTGACTTTTTCCCTCCTTTTATCATCCTCTTTTTTGGGCAAACTTGAAAACAGACCGCTTGCCCTTCTCGCAGGCACGTCTGTCATTGCCCAGCTGGCTTCGGTGCCGGTAATGTTGCACCATTTTTACGAGTTTTCCTTTCTGGGGATTTTCGCCAATATTTTGTATGTACCGTTCTATTCCTTCATCGTCCTTCCGCTTATGTTTTTCTTATTTTTCTCCCATCTTGCGGCAGGTTCTTTGATAGAACCGTTTCAATACGTTTTTGAAATTGTTCTGGAATGGGCCAATCAATTGGCCAAATCATGTTCGCGATTGCCTTTTTCGACCATTGTCCTTGGTCGTCCGTCCCCGTTATTTATGTGTTTGTATTTGCTGGCCATTTCATTTTCTTTCTTCCGGTTGGAAAAAGCGGAAACGATTAAAAAAGGATGCTTGGCGCTTTTCATTCCGGCAGGATTGATGCTTTTTCAGCATGTCACAACAGTGTACAGTGCAAAGGGAGAAGTAACGATGATCGATGTGGGCCAGGGGGACAGCATGTTCATCAAACTGCCTTTTAATCAAGGGACTTATTTGATTGATACCGGCGGCGTTCTCCGCTTTGACCAGGAAGAATGGAAAAAAAGGGACCATCCTTTTGACCCCGGAAAGGACATTGTCGTGCCGTTTTTAAAGAGCAAAGGAATTACGGCATTGGACAAATTGATTTTGACCCACGGAGATATGGACCATATCGGCGGGGCGCCGGCCGTTCTTGAAGCGCTTCGCGTCAAAGAGGTGGTTTTGCCCCAATCCGGCAAACGGGCAGAAATGGAGGAGAAAATTCTCGGCTATTGCCGGGAAAAAGGGATTTCCGTGCGTTTTGTCCGTCCGGGTGACAGTTGGCCGGCAGGAGATACCCGGTTTTATGTATTGGCTTCCGGTATGGAGCATGCAAGCAAAAACAATCAATCCATTGTCCTGTTTGCCCGGCTCGGAGAACTGGACTGGCTGTTTACCGGTGATTTGGAAGTGGAAGGAGAATCGTTGTTAATGGTCCGTTATCCCGCTTTGTCGGCGGATGTTTTGAAAGTTGCCCACCATGGAAGCGATACTTCAACGAGCGAATCGTTTCTCGATTTTCTTGCCCCGAAGATTGCGCTTATTTCCGCGGGGGAAAACAATCGCTTCGGCCACCCAAAAGAAGAAGTATTGGAGCGGCTTGAGAGGCGGAAAATCCGCATTTTCCGGACGGACAAACACGGCGCCGTTTCATTTTATTTCACAAAAAGGCGCGGCACCTTTTCCGTGAATTACCATAGAATGGAATAAGAAAATCTTTGTTGCACGGCAATAAAAAACATGACTGCGTAAAAGCAGTCTGTGGCAAAACGGATGATCGTTTTTCTGCACGCTTAAGACCCGGCGAATTGCATAAACACTCCCATTAAAAACAAAATTGTATAGAAGCTGGCCGAAACGATAAAGCCGATACCGGAGTCGACAACGTCATTTCTCTCACTTGGTTCTCCCCGTCCAAAATCGTTCAACAGAGGTCCCCTCCTTTTTTATTTTCAGTATAAACAGAAATGTAAAAAAAATCCAGTAACAATGACAAGAGTTAACACAAATAGTTCACTGACGGCGGGTAAAAATATAAATGCTTCAAATCGGTACAACCGCTGCCGGTCAAGAGTCCTAGGCCTTGTCCGGCAGCGTTTACCATAGATTGGGAACCGGTCTTCTCGAGAGCCGGTTCCCTTTTAATACTTGTAAAAAATCTTTCAATTTTATAACATATTATTATCACAGGATGATTGGAGCGTGGGAAGTTGGTACTGAAATTGTGGAATGAAATTAAGAAACAGCAATTTGCTCCAACATATTTACTCTATGGAACGGAACCGTATTTGATCAATGAAACGAAGCAGTTATTGATGGAGCATGCCCTGCACGTCAGTGAGCATGATTTTAATTTGTCCGTCTATGATTTGGAAGAAACGCCGGTGGAAGTAGCGATTGAAGATGCGGAGACGCTGCCTTTCATGGGAGAGCGGAGATTAATTTTTATGAATAATCCGGTATTTTTGACAACGGCCAAACCGAAAGAAAAGATTGAGCACAACCTGGAACGCTTGGAAGCTTACGTGAAGAACCCTGCTCCTTACTCTATCATCGTTTTGGCGGGTTCATATGAAAAATTGGATGAGCGTAAGAAAATAACGAAAGTGCTGAAGAAATATGGAAAGACACTGGAAGCCAACAAGTTAACGGAAGAAGAACTTTTTTCCTGGGTGAAAGAGAAAACGGAAAAAAGCGGCATACATATTGATGATTCGGCCATTGAAGTATTTTTAAGACGGACGGGCACCAATTTGTTTCTGATTAATTCAGAACTGGAAAAATTGATTTTATATGCCGGCAAGGAAAAAAGAATAACCGTTGAAATGGTTGAATCGCTCACTTCACGTTCATTGGAGCAAAATATTTTTGAATTGATTGACAAAATTGTCCACAGGCAAATTGATGAAGCTTTGCGCATTTATTATGATTTATTGAAACAAAACGAGGAACCGATCAAGATTCTTTCTCTTCTTGCCGGCCAATTCCGTCTCATTTACCAAGTAAAAGAATTGGCGCGCAGGGGATACGGGCAGAAACAAATTGCCGGATATTTAAAAGTGCATCCGTATCGCGTCAAGCTGGCTGCCGGACAAGCAAGATTGTTCCGGGATGATGAACTTGTGAAAATTCTGCGGCTTCTTGCCAATGCTGATTATCAGGCCAAGACAGGCGCCATGAATAAGGAAATGTTAATAGAAATGTTTTTATTCCGATTGAATGAAAAAGCGATATGAAACTGTTCAGAAAAGCCGGACGCTGTTTTTTATCAAGCGTTCGGCTTTATTTTTCCAAAGATTGGGCAAAACCGCGCCTTCCTGAAAGGTTTACTCACCTTTTGCTAAGGCGGGACGCCTGCAGAAAACTTCGGACTTTTGCACCCTTTTACATCCGGGTGTTGGGGACTTATTTAAAAACACCGCCGGTTTTTTGGATAAAAATAGGCTATCTGATAAAAGATAGCCGGTTGTTTTTACGCATTCATTGCATTCATTTTTCTCATCAAGCGTGCCTTATGACGGGCAGCAGTGTTTTTATGGATAAGACCTTTTGAAGCAGCTTTGTCTAATTTTTTGGCAGCTTCGGCATATAATTGTTTAGCAGCCTCAAGGTCATTGTTCACAATAGCAGCTTCAACTTTCTTCATCGCTGTGCGCATGGCTGATTTGGCGCTGGCATTTTGTGCTCTGCGTGCTTCATTTTGCTTTGCGCGTTTGATGGCTGATTTGATATTTGGCATTTCTTTCACCTCCTGCGACATCCGAGTTTGGAAACCCCAAACAATTCAACATCTACATTCATTTTAGAACAAATGATATTTTATCAAACAGTGGAATTTATTGCAACAGTATCTGTCCAAATTCCCCCACAAAGTGAATAAGCGTTGCTTTTTGCGGTTATCCTTATAAAAAATCCAAAACGCAGGATTTTCTAATATGTCTATCAATTTGTGGGGGATTGTAATGGAAAAAAAGCTGGATTTAAGCCAATATGCCGTGCGGACCGACTTGGCCGTCGAAGCGAGGGAATTGGCCCTCGAAGAAAAGAAAGAGGCGGATGAGGCGGAAAAGGCATCGGAACTCGACGGTGTGCTCATAAAGGAAAGGTCGGAAAACGGCATAAAAATTTCTTATGTGGAAATTACAGCGGCAGGAGAAGAAGCGATCGGAAAAAAAGCAGGAAAGTATTTAACCCTTGAAGTGCAAGGGATAAGACAGCAGGATACGGAATTGCAGCAAAAGGTGGCCGAAGTTTTTGCCGGAGAATTTTCTTTTTTTCTAAAAAACGCCGGGATCGAAGACGACGCTTCATGCATGGTGGTAGGGCTCGGGAATTGGAATGTCACTCCGGATGCTCTCGGTCCCCTCGTTTGTGAAAATCTTCTCATAACGAGGCACTTGTTTGAATTGCAACCGGAACAGGTGGAGGAGGGATACCGCCCGGTAAGTGCGATTGTTCCCGGTGTAATGGGCCTTACAGGGATGGAAACGAGTGATATTGTTTTCGGGGTGGTTGAAAAGATAAAACCTGATTTTGTCATTGTCATTGACGCACTGGCGGCGAGATCCATCAGCAGAGTGAACTCCACCATTCAAATTTCCGACACGGGCATTCATCCCGGTTCAGGGGTCGGCAATAAGAGAAAAGAAATAAGCAAAGAGACATTAGGAAGGCCGGTCATTGCCATCGGCGTGCCCACGGTTGTCGATGCCGTTTCCATTACGAGCGATACAATAGATTTCATATTGAAACATTTTGGCAGGGAATTGAAAGAAGGCCATCGTCCGGCAAGGGCGCTTGCACCGGCTGGGCTGTCGTTCGGGGAACGGGCGGAACTGAGCGAAGAGGATCTCCCCGGTGAAGAAGAGCGGCGCACTTTTCTCGGAATGGTTGGCACGCTCCCGGAGGAAGAAAAAAGGCGTCTGATTTATGAAGTATTGTCTCCTTTGGGGCATAATCTCATGGTAACGCCGAAGGAAGTGGATGTTTTTATAGAAGACATGGCCAATTTGCTGGCCAACGGTTTAAATGCCGCTCTGCATAAGACCGTGCACCAAGGCAACGCCGGTTTTTATACAAGATAAGATAGCCGGGCGGCCGTATCTATTAAACGCGTAAACGTGCGAAAGACATTTTTGCCTTCGCCTCTTCCAACAAATGAATAAAACCCGCTCCGGAAGTTCTACCTTTTCTAGCATTTTCATATAAATTTACTAGAATTGGCCGGAAGAGGTGGAACAATGAAACATGAAAAAAAGCCGACATTCGTTGTCGCGGTCAGCGGGAATATGCTCATAAAAGGAACGGGAGCCGTACTTATGCTGCTCCTCTTGATTTTTTCAGTGAGCGGTTTAATCACATCGCTAAGTCCCGAATACCGGCTGAAATCTTCTTCGGTAAACACCGCGGCGACCAATATTACGGGCAAAGTTTTGTATCAGGTAATGGGGCGGGAAAATCATATTTTCCTCGCTTTGCTCCCGGAAGACGAGAGAACGTTAAACCTTCCGGGGATTATTTTTAAGTTATCGACGAATGTCAGTCCCGATGATCCGCGGAGCTTGCTCGGCAGGGAATTGCCCGGCTTTTCATTATATGACGGGAAAATTCTCGTTGCCGGGGAAGGAACGAATTATACCAACATCCCCATAGAATCCGCCCCTCCGATGGAAGTTCTTAAAGAAGACAAAGAAGCAAAACTGCAAAATGTGGAAGACATCATGACCGAAAAAAAATCCGGCGAACAAAATCCGCCTTTGTCAACCGGGGATAAAAAGGTGGTCTATATATATTTCACCCATACGAGAGAGTCATTTTTGCCCTATTTAAAAGGAGTAACGGATCCCGACAAAGCCATGCACTCACAAATCAATGTAACGCGGATTGGCGATTATTTGCAAAAATATTTGAACGATTTCGGCATCGGCGCCGTTGTGGACAAAACGGACATAACCGGCAAACTGCAGGAACGGGGATGGAATTATGCCCGCTCTTACGAAGCGTCGCGGGAAGTCATTGAGGCTGCGGTGACAAACAACAGGGATTTAACGTATCTCATCGATATTCACAGGGACAGCCGCCGACGGAAAGACACGACAAAAACAATTGACGGGAAGACCTATGCAAAGTTGGCATTTGTGATTGGCGCAGAAAATCCGAACTACGAAAAAAACCTTAAACTGGCAAAGGACCTTCATCAGAAACTGGAAGAAAAATATCCGGGCTTAAGCCGGGGGATCATCGAAAAGAAGGGCGCCCATACAAACGGCAAATTTAATCAGGATCTTTCCGGCAATGCCGTGTTAGTGGAATTTGGCGGAGTGGATAACACGTTTGAGGAATTGGAGAATTCCGCGAGAGCGTTTGCCGACGCCTTTGCGGATATTTATTGGCAGGCCGAGAGGGTCCATCTGCCCCGTCAGGAACCTGCTGAAAGACAATAACCAGGATTGGAAATTTTAAGTAAAGTCCGGGTGAGGATTGATGAAGGCGTTCATCGTAAAGAGTCTTCTCGCATTGGCCCTATTGTTTTTGGCCGTTTTGTACGGCATGCAACTGGCAGGAGAAGGGATTGAGCGCGTCAGGGGCGAACATCATGAAAGTTTGAGCGAAGTTTGGAGCGCAGGTGAAAAAGAGGACGGAGACAAGGCGTTTTCCCTCTTCGGCAAAAAAGATGACAGTCATGATTTGGAAAAAAAGAAAGAACGGCTGGAAGAATTGAAAACATATAATTTCTTCGCCGAAATGGGAAAGGCGCTTGCCGGAGCGTTGCGCCGGGCAACTGAAACGCTCATTCAAAAAATAGCCGCATTCATTTGACGCCGGGAACTTTTTCCCGGGTTTTTCTGTTTTTTTGCGCGAGTATGGCGGGGATTTCCCGGGATGGCGGAGAAAATGGATTGCATATTTTTCATTGAATGTTGACAAACGGATTGATATAATCAGAAAATAGCGTACTTGTGTCAATAAACAGGAGTGAACCACGTGAATAAGGAAGAAAGACTGAAAAAACAATCGAAAATCCGCAACTTTTGCATCATCGCTCATATTGACCATGGGAAGTCCACGCTGGCAGACAGAATTCTGGAAAAAACCAATGCTCTTTCGGAGCGGGAAATGAAAGATCAACTCCTTGATTCCATGGATTTGGAGAGGGAGCGGGGCATCACGATTAAGCTGAATTCTGTCGCGCTCAATTATAAAGCGAAAGACGGGGAAACGTACAACTTTAATTTAATTGACACTCCGGGACACGTCGACTTTACATATGAGGTATCAAGGAGTCTCGCCGCTTGCGAGGGAGCCATTCTCGTTGTCGATGCGGCCCAGGGAATCGAAGCGCAGACGCTCGCCAACGTTTACCTGGCGATTGATAATGATTTGGAAATCATTCCGGTCATTAACAAAATTGATTTGCCAAATGCCGATCCGGAACGGGTGCGGCAAGAGATTGAAGATGTAATCGGTCTGGACGCTTCCGATGCGGTTCTTGCCAGCGCCAAAACGGGCGTGGGCATTGAAGAAATACTTGAGCAAATCGTTGAAAAGATTCCCGCTCCTTCAGGGGATCCGGAAGCCCCTTTGAAGGCGCTCATCTTTGATTCCCTTTATGATCCGTATCGCGGAGTGGTGGCGTACATACGGGTTTTTGACGGTACCGTAAAAACCGGAGACAAAATTAAAATGATGTCCACCGGAAAAGAGTACGAAGTCACGGAGGTCGGAATTTTTACCCCCGACCCGAAACCGGTTGACGAACTTTCCGTCGGGCAGGTGGGCTATCTCACCGCATCAATCAAACATGTGTCGGATACCCGTGTCGGTGATACGATCACCAATGCGAAAAACGGAGCGACCGAGCCTTTGCCCGGTTACCGCAAATTGAATCCGATGGTTTTCTGCGGAATGTATCCCATAGACAGTGCGAAGTTTAATGACCTGCGAGAAGCGCTGGAAAAGTTGCAGTTGAACGATTCTTCTTTGCAGTTTGAGCCTGAAACTTCCCAGGCTCTTGGATTTGGCTTCCGATGCGGATTCTTGGGGCTTCTGCACATGGAAATCATTCAGGAACGGATAGAAAGGGAATTTAACATTGAATTGATTACCACGGCCCCAAGCGTTGTTTATCATGTCGTCCTGACTGACGGTACCGTAGTGGAGGTGGATAACCCCTCCAAAATGCCGGAATCTCAGAAAATCGACAGGATAGAAGAGCCGTATGTGAGGGCAACGATCATGTCGCCGAACGACTATGTCGGGGCGATTATGGAGCTCTGCCAGGAAAAACGGGGAAATTTTGTGAATATGGAATATCTCGACGAAACCAGAGTGAATATCATTTACGAAATCCCCCTGTCGGAAATAGTTTTCGACTTCTTTGACAAGCTAAAATCGAGCACGAAAGGCTACGCTTCTTTCGACTATGAGATCATCGGCTATAAACCGTCCAAGCTCGTAAAAATGGACATTCTCTTAAACGGGGAAAAGGTGGATGCCCTCAGTTTCATCGTCCACAGGGATTTTGCATATGAGCGGGGCAAAAACATTGTTGAAAAATTAAAGGACCTGATTCCAAGACAGCAATTTGAAGTGCCTGTCCAAGCGGCGATCGGCAACAAAATCATCGCCCGCTCCACCATCAAAGCGATGAGAAAAAACGTTCTTGCCAAATGTTACGGTGGAGACGTTTCCCGGAAACGGAAACTCCTGGAAAAACAAAAAGAAGGAAAGAAAAGGATGAAACAAATCGGTTCGGTGGAAGTTCCCCAGGAAGCTTTCATGGCCGTGTTGAAAGTGGATGATGATAATGGGGGCAAGAGAAAATAACACTTTTTGATCATCGGGAATGATTCGTCTCGGGAATTGTTGATGGTATCTTAATTTCCGTATCCGCAATGGAATTCCTGCCGGCGGACAGCGCGCCGCCGCACGGCGGGTGGCCCGCTGCCGGCATACGACTGCACCGGTTTGATTTGCGGCCGGTTTTTAAAGAAAGAGAAAAGAGTTGAGGCCAGTACCGGCCTCTTTCTTTATGTTCCAATGATGACAAAAACCGTTTTTCTCTTTTGGCAAAACCGAACAAAACAAGGTAGTGATAGCATGATAAAAGCCGCGTATATCCATATCCCATTTTGCGAACATATTTGCCATTATTGCGATTTTAACAAAGTGTTTTTAAAAGGACAGCCGGTTGATGAGTATCTTGAAATTCTCGGGAAAGAAATGCGGTTGACGTTGGAGAGGCATCCGGCCGCCCGGCTGGATTCCGTTTTCGTGGGAGGAGGGACTCCGACCGCGCTGAATGAAAAACAACTCGTTAAATTATGTGAAATAATCCGGACTCATCTTCCCTACGATGACGGTACCGAATATACATTTGAGGCCAATCCTGGTGATCTGGGCAAAGAGAAATTGCAGATTCTTGCCGCTTTTGGCGTCAACAGGCTGAGTATTGGGGTGCAAAGCTTTAATGATGTCCTGCTTGCCAAAATCGGCCGGAAACATAAAGCGGAAGATGTGTTTACCGCGGTGGAGTCTGCAAGAGCAGCCGGTTTTGAAAACATCAGCATCGATTTAATTTACGGATTGCCGGGGCAGACTCTTGCAGATTTCGAGGAAACTTTGAAGATTGCCATGTCTTTGGAGATCGTCCATTGTTCCGCTTATTCCTTGATTATTGAACCAAAGACGGTGTTTTATCATTTAATGAAACAGGGAAAATTGTCATTGCCCGGAGAAGATGCGGAAGCCGACATGTATGACATGCTGCTCGCCGAAATGGGCCGCAACGGATTCCGCCAATATGAAATTTCCAATTTTTCTCTGCCGGGTTATGAAAGCAGACATAATTTAACTTACTGGAATAATGAGCATTATTTCGGATTTGGCGCCGGGGCGCACAGTTATCTTGACGGAGTGCGCCGTTCCAATTACGGACCGTTAAAAAAGTATTTGCAGCACCTCAAAAACAATGAACTCCCCGTGTTCGAGGAATCGGCGTTAACGAAAGAAGAAATGATGGAGGAAGAAATGTTCCTCGGTTTGCGCAAAATATCGGGGGTCAATATAAATGTTTTTAGAGAAAAGTTTGCCGAAAACCCCCTTGACATCTTTGCCCGCCAATTGGAGCGTTTGAAAAAAAAGGAATTGATTGACATCTCTCCTCCATGGATTCGTCTCACCAAAAAGGGCCTCTTTTTGGGAAATGAGGCTTTTCAGGAATTCATCGGGGCATTATAAAAAACAAAGGAAATGCTATAGAAAAACAATGATTGAAGATAATAAAAACAGCTTTAACAATTGACACCGTCCCTCTATATTTGATACCTTAATTATAGATTTAGCACTCGGCATTAAAGAGTGCTAACAGAGGTGATTTTTAGGTGCTTACGGATCGGCAGCTGTTGATTTTCCAGGTGATTGTGGACGATTTTATCCGTTATGCCCAGCCGGTCGGCTCCAGAGCGTTATCGAAAAAAGAGGAGATTAATCTCAGTTCGGCAACAATCCGCAATGAAATGGCGGACTTGGAAGAACTCGGATTTTTGGAAAAAATGCATACATCGTCAGGAAGAATCCCTTCCGAGAAAGGCTATCGTTTTTATGTTGATCATTTGCTTTCGCCGCAAAAGTTGAATAACAGAGATATAAAAATGTTGAAATCGATTTTTACGGAAAGAATTTACGAACTGGAACATATTTTCCAGCGGGTGGCGGAAATTTTATCGGAGTTGACGAATTATACAGCCATTGCTCTGGGACCGGAAGCAAGAGAAAACAGGTTGAAGAAAATCCAAATTATCCCGTTGAATAAGAAAACAGCGGTTGCCGTTATCGTTACGGATACCGGCCATGTTGAAAACAGGCTGTTCTATCTTCCTCCGAATGTGGATGCGAGCGATATAGAAAAAACGGTCAACATATTAAACGAACGATTGGCCAATGTCCCCCTCGTGGATTTGACTGATAAAATTTATTCCGAGGTTGCCGAACTTCTTGAGAGACATATAAATAACTATGATATGATGCTCAACAGGATTGCCGAGACATTGAAGGTTCCGATGACCGAAAAATTGTACTTTGGCGGCAAAACGAATATTCTCAGACAACCGGAATTCCGCGATTTCAGCAAAATAAAAATGCTCATGGAAATGATTGAGCAGGAAAAAGACATTTATGACATTGTCCGGGAAAAGAGTGAGGGGATACGGGTTAGAATCGGGAAAGAAAATAAAATTTCCGCGATGGAACACTGCAGCCTTATTACAGCCACATATTCCACCGGAACGGATAAATTCGGCACGATTGCTATATTAGGGCCGACTAGAATGGAGTATTCGCGGGTCATCAGTCTTTTGGAATACATTTCCAACAACTTGACAAATGAACTTGCGAAATTGTATCAAAATAATTGACGCGGGAAATAGTGATTATTGATTAAGGATGGAAATAGCTCCATCCCTTTCATTGCGTCTTTTTTACTGTAAATCATTGCCAGAGGAGCGTTCTTCCGTCATAATTTATTGGGAAGACATTTAAGGGGAGTGAATAGGTTGCCGGAAGAAAAAAACACACTGGAGCAGAAAACGAATAACATAGATGAAGAAGCGGCTTCCTCCCGGAATGAAAATCAGGCAGAAGAATCTGCCGCATCCGTTCCGGATGAAAAGCAAGAAATTTCATCTTCCGCTTCTTCTCTAAATGCCGCCGGGGAGACTGCGCCTGGCCAAAATGGAGAAAAAAAAGACAGGGAAGAGCGGGAGAAAGAAGGTAAAGAGGATGCGGAAAACCCTCTCGAACTGGAATTGAAAAAATATCAGGAAAAGTTAAAAGAAGCCGAAGAAAAGCTGGAAGAATTGGAAAACCGCTATCTCCGTCTGTATGCCGATTTTGAGAATTACAGACGCAGGGTTAAAAAAGATTTTGACGATGCGCAAAAATATCGTGCCCAAGAGTTAATCACCGATTTGTTGCCGGTTCTGGACAATTTTGAACGGGCGCTTAATTTTGAAGCGCAGCATGAGGAAACGAAATCTCACATTCAAGGAATGAAGATGATTTATAACAGTTTGCTTGATGCGCTGAAAAAGGAAGGCGTAAAAGAGATAGAAGCTGTCGGAAAGGAATTTGATCCCCGTGTTCATCAGGCTGTAATGCAGGTAAATGAAGAAGGCTACGAATCCAATATCGTAGTCGAAGAACTGCAAAAAGGTTATATGTTAAAGGATAGGATCATCCGTCCTTCTATGGTGAAAGTGAACCAATAATTCTATACATACTTGGTGGGAGGTATAAAATATATGGGTAAAATTATCGGAATAGACTTGGGTACCACTAACTCATGTGTTGCCGTACTGGAAGGCGGCGAACCGAAAATTATTCCCAACCCTGAAGGAAACCGCACAACACCCTCCGTTGTAGCGTTTAAAAACGGGGAACGCATGGTTGGTGAAGTGGCAAAACGACAAGCCATAACCAATCCCAATACGGTTCTTTCCATAAAGCGTTATATGGGAACCAATCACAAAGTTAATATAGAAGGCAAGGAGTACACACCGCAAGAAATTTCCGCCATTATTTTGCAGCATTTAAAATCCTATGCGGAGGAATATCTTGGCGAAAAAGTAACGAAGGCAGTGATTACGGTACCTGCCTATTTTAATGACTCGCAACGTCAAGCGACAAAAGACGCGGGCCGCATTGCCGGGCTTGAAGTGGAACGGATCATCAACGAACCTACGGCAGCTGCGCTTGCTTACGGTTTGGATAAGACAGATGAAGATCAAACGATCCTTGTTTTCGACCTGGGCGGCGGTACGTTTGACGTATCGATCCTGGAACTGGGTGACGGCGTCTTCGAAGTGAAAGCGACCGCCGGAAACAACCAGTTGGGCGGCGACGACTTTGACCAGGCGATCATTGACTATCTTGTCGCCGAATTTAAAAAGGAACACGGCATTGATCTGTCCCAAGACAAAATGGCCATGCAGCGCTTGAAAGACGCCGCTGAAAAAGCGAAAAAAGACTTGTCCGGCGTCACTTCCACGCAAATTTCGCTGCCTTTTATCACAGCCGGAGAGTCCGGTCCGCTCCATTTGGATATGACCCTTACGAGAGCGAAGTTTAATGAATTGACCGTCCACCTTGTAGAAAAAACTTTGGGTCCGACGCGGCAAGCACTTTCGGATGCCGGATTGTCTCCGTCCGACATTGACAAGGTTATTCTTGTCGGAGGTTCCACCCGTATTCCTGCTGTACAGGAAGCCATCAAACGGGAGATTGGCAAGGAACCGCATAAAGGCGTCAATCCGGACGAAGTGGTTGCCATGGGCGCTGCGATTCAAGGCGGCGTATTGGCGGGCGACGTAAAAGATGTCGTGCTTCTGGACGTAACACCGCTGTCACTTGGTATTGAAACGATGGGCGGTGTGTTTACGAAATTGATCGAGCGGAATACGACGATTCCGACGTCCAAATCACAAATTTTCACAACCGCGACAGATAACCAAACAGCCGTTGATATTCATGTATTGCAGGGAGAACGTCCGATGGCGGCTGACAATAAATCACTCGGCCGTTTCCAATTAACCGGAATTCCTCCCGCACCGCGCGGCGTACCGCAAATTGAAGTGACATTTGACATCGACAAAAACGGTATTGTCAATGTTCGCGCAAAAGACTTGGCTACAAATAAAGAACAGGCTATAACCATTAAGTCTTCTTCCGGACTGTCAGAAGAGGAAATTCAACGCATGATTAAAGAAGCCGAAGAAAACGCCGAAAGGGACAGAAAGAAAAAAGAAGAAGCAGAGCTCCGCAACGAAGCGGACCACCTAATCTTTACCGTTGACAAGACCTTAAAAGAACTGAAAGATAAAGTGGATGTTTCCGAAGTGGAAAAAGCGAACAAGGCGAAAGACGAGTTAAAAGCGGCGCTTGAAAAAGACAACATCGATGAAATCCGCGCCAAAAAGGATGCGCTGCAAGAAATCGTGCAAAACCTTTCAGTCAAGCTTTATCAGGAAGCAGCCCAGAAAGCCCAGAGTGCTCAAGGTGCACAAGGCGCTTCCGACGGCAATAAAGCCAAAGACGACAATGTGGTCGATGCGGATTTTGAAGAAGTGAAGGACGATAAATAATTTTGATACAATAATAGAAGCAGTGGCAGGCAAGAAAAAGTCAAAGTCGGTGTACGAGGCTTTGACTTTTTCTTCGTTAAAAATGATTTTGGGGAAATTTTAAGACATAAACAAATGATTTCCCCGGGCGATAAAAGTATCGGAGAAAAAAGTTATGGTTTGCACAACAGGCCGTGAGAGTGTTAGAATAACCTTTATGTGAAAGGATTCGGGGAGGTCAGCATGGCTAAAAAAGATTATTATGAAATCCTGGGGATTGACAGGAATGCAACAAAAGAAGAAATAAAAAAAGCATACAGAAGGCTGTCCAAAAAATACCACCCTGACGTGAGCGATGATCCGGACGCCGCTGAAAAGTTCAAGGAAGTCACCGAGGCCTATGAAGTTTTGAGCGACGACAAAAAACGGGCCAATTATGACCGTTTCGGTCACGCTGATCCAAACCAAGGTTTCGGCGGCTTTGGCGATACGGACTTCGGCGGTTTCGGCGGTTTCGGCTTTGAAGATATATTTGACACCTTTTTTGGCGGCGGCCGCCGGCGCGATCCCAACGCCCCACGGCAAGGAGCCGATTTGCAATATACAATGACCCTGTCATTTGAAGAAGCTTGTTTCGGAAAGGAAACGATCATTGAAGTTCCCCGTGAAGAAACGTGCGGCACCTGCAACGGAACGGGGGCGAAACCGGGAACAAGACCGGAAACATGCGGCCATTGCCACGGAACGGGTCAAATCAGTATTGAGCACTCCACCCCTTTTGGCAGAATCATTAATAAGAGAGTCTGCCATCATTGTCAGGGAACCGGCCAAATTATCAAAGAAAAATGTACTACTTGCCGCGGTACAGGAAAAGTGAAAAAAACCCGCAAGATTTCTGTAAAAATTCCCGCCGGTATTGACGACGGACAACAACTCCGGGTGGCCGGACAAGGAGAGCCGGGGATAAACGGCGGGCCTCCGGGAGATTTGTACATTATTTTCCGCGTCCGTCCCCATGAGTTTTTCGAACGCCATGGAAATGATATATACTGTGAAATACCGATTACATTTACCCAGGCGGCTCTCGGTGATGAAATTGAAGTGCCGACTTTGCACGGAAAAGTCAAGCTTAAAATACCGGCAGGAACACAAACGGGCACGAGATTCCGTCTGCGCGGAAAAGGAGTGCCGGATGTCAAAGGTTACGGGGTCGGCGATCAGCATGTCCGGGTGCGGGTCGTAACGCCGACGAAACTGACGGAAAGACAAAAACAACTTCTCAGAGAGTTTGCGGAAATCAGTGGAAATGTTCCCCAAGGTGAACAGGAAAAAAGTTTTTTTTCAAAAATGAAAAGAGCTTTTAAAGGAGAATAAATGAAACGGAGTTGGCGGCGGTGAAATGGGCGGAAATTTCCATTCATACCACAAATGAAGCGATTGAACCAATTTCAAATATTTTGCATGAAGCCGGAGCCGGCGGGGTCGTCATTGAAGACTCTTTTGACCTGGTAAAGGAAAGAGAAGATCATTTTGGCGAAATTTATGAATTAGATCCGGACGACTACCCCGAAGAGGGTGTGATCATCAAGGCTTATTTTCCAGTGAACAGTTTTTTGAAAGAAACGGTTGAAGAAATAAAACAATCGATCAATAATTTGATGCTGTACGACATCAATGTCGGCAAAAACACTGTGACAATCAGTGAAATTGATGATGAGGACTGGTCGACCGCCTGGAAAAAATATTACCATCCCGTAAAAGTTTCGGAACGGTTTACGATTGTGCCTACATGGGAGGAGTATACGCCTGCTCATAAAGATGAACTTTTGATAGAATTGGATCCCGGCATGGCTTTTGGAACCGGGACACATCCGACAACCGTCATGTGCATCCGGGCCTTGGAAAAAACGGTAAATAAGGGCGATACAGTCATTGATGTGGGAACCGGTTCAGGGGTTCTCAGTATCGCTTCCGCCCTGTTGGGAGCAGAAAAAGTGCTCGCCCTGGACTTGGATGATGTGGCCGTCAGTGCGGCGAAAGAAAATGTCAAACTGAACCGTGTTGAAGACCGGGTCGCCGTCAAGAAAAATAATTTGCTGGACGGGATTCATGAAAAAGCCGACGTCATTGTGGCGAACATTCTTGCGGAAGTGATTGTCCGTTTTATCGATGATGCTTCGGCGCTGTTAAAAAAAGACGGTTATTTTATCGCCTCGGGAATCATCCTTCCCAAAAAAGAGATGTTAAAAGAAGAGCTGCTAAAAGCCGGCTTTGACATTGTCAATTTGCTGCAAATTGATGATTGGCTTGCCTTTATTTGCCGGAAAAAATAGCCTTTCGCTTCTTTTCCTTTTTTCATCAAAGCCAAATGGCCGGCGGTTTAGCGGGAAGATGAAAAGAAGGTGCCTGTATGCAGCGTTATTTTGTCAATCATTTTGAAAACAATCGGTTTTATATCGCAGGTGATGATCGCCACCATATCCTCCATGTCATGCGGATGAAAAAGGGCGATTTCCTCGTCTGCTGCAGGGAAGGATGCTGTGCGGTTTGCGTGATAGAAGAAATTTCTAGTGACCATGTCGTGGCCTCCGTTGTAAAATGGGAGGAAGATACTGCGGAATTGCCTGTTCATGTTACGATTGCGAGCGGGCAGCCTAAAGGGGATAAACTGGAATGGATTATCCAAAAAGGAACGGAGCTCGGTGCGGGGAAGTTTATCCCTTTTGCTGCAGACCGCTCGATTGTTAAATGGGATCAAAAAAAGACCAAGAAAAAAGTGGAACGGTGGCAAAAAATCGCGAAGGAAGCTGCTGAACAATCGGGGCGGAGCGTGATACCGCAAGTGGCAGAGCCAGTTTCCAAAATAGGGTTGATTGAAATGAGCCGCCATTATGACCATAGGTTGGTGGCTTATGAAGAAGCGGGAAAAAGCGGGGAAAGCGCCACATTGGCAAGCATATTGCAAAGTATCCGTCCGGGTCAATCCATTTTGGCCGTTTTCGGTCCGGAGGGAGGATTGACTGAAGAGGAAGTTCATTTCTTTCGAGAACATCAATTTGCAGTAGCGGGCCTGGGTCCGAGAATATTGCGGACGGAAACAGCACCGTTGTATGTGTTGGCCGCGGTATCTTATCAAACTGAACTATTGAGGTGAATAATATGCCATCAGTTGCATTTTATACATTGGGCTGCAAAGTGAATCATTATGAAACAGAAGCAATTTGGCAATTATTTAAAGAAAACGGCTATGAGCGCAAGGATTTTGAATCGCGGGCGGACGTTTACGTCATCAATACATGCACCGTGACGAACACCGGGGATAAAAAAAGCCGTCAGGTCATCCGCCGGGCGATCAGAAAAAATCCCGATGCCGTTATTTGTGTGACCGGTTGCTATGCGCAAACTTCACCTGCCGACGTCTTGGCCATTCCCGGAGTCGATATTGTCATTGGAACGCAGGACCGCAAAAAATTGCTCGATTTGATTGAGCAGTTTAAACAAGAGCGCGAGCCGATTAATGCCGTTGGCAATATCATGAAAAACCGCGTGTTTGAAGAAATGGACGTGCCCGCTTTTACGGACCGGACAAGAGCATCCTTGAAAATTCAGGAAGGTTGCAACAATTTTTGCACATTCTGTATCATTCCTTGGGCGCGCGGTTTGATGAGATCAAGAAATCCAAGAGACGTCATCCGCCAAGCCCGGCAACTTGTAAATGCAGGCTATAAGGAAATTGTTCTCACCGGAATCCATACGGGAGGATACGGAGCTGATTTTAAAGATTATACACTTGCCGATTTATTGAGGGACTTGGAAAATCATGTCCCCGGTCTGAAAAGAATCCGCATTTCTTCCATTGAAGCGAGTCAAATTACCGATGAGATCATTGATATTTTGAAAAATTCCAAAGTAGTTGTCAGACATCTTCATATTCCTCTCCAATCCGGGTCCAATTCCGTGTTGAAGAGGATGCGCCGTAAATATTCAGCGGAATTTTTTGCGGAACGGTTAAAGAAGCTCAGGGAAGTGTTGCCGGGTCTTGCTGTCACCTCTGATGTCATCGTCGGTTTCCCCGGGGAGACGGAAGAAGAATTTATGGAAACATACAATTTCGTTAAGGAAAACAAATTTTCCGAACTGCATGTTTTCCCTTATTCGAAACGGACGGGAACACCCGCGGCAAGAATGAAAGACCAAGTGGATGAAGAAGTGAAACAGGAACGGGTTCACCGTTTAATCGCCCTATCGGAGCAATTGGCCGAAGAATATGCCTCCCGCTTTGAAGGCGAAGTGCTTGAAGTGATCCCTGAGGAAAAATACAGAAAAGATCCGTCGGGAGATTTGTATGAGGGATATTCCGACAACTATTTGCGGATTGTATTCAAAGGGAACGACGATATGCTTGGAAAAATTGTAAAAGTGAAGATTACGGAAGCGGGCTACCCTTATAATGAAGGCCAGGTTGTCGAAGTGCTGGAAGATGAAAAAGACAAGGCCGAAGCGATATAGAAAGTGATAACTGACGAAAAGGTCCTTTTGTGCGTCCTTTAAGTCAGTTATTTTTTTGAGGAGGAAAAAGCGGCAGTTCAAACCGGCCGTCTTCGCTGTCATTTCGATATTTTGCGGCCAACCATTTCCATAAAACAGAAAGTAAAGGTAAAAGGTTCCAGATAATAGTTTGCCCTACTCCCGGCCAATCCGGTGAATAGAAGGGAAAATATAAGCGAAAGATAAAACCGACCTTGCCTTTTACTGCGGAAAGAAGCCAGGAAAGAAATGTTTTCGGGGGATTGTCCCCGGATGTT